>NZ_VFUX01000003.1:0-215560 GCF_006441275.1 Mesorhizobium sp. B2-4-17
CCTGCGAAACCGCTTTGCCCATGGTGCACCTCCGCATCCATAGGAATCAGACTTCAGTCGAAAAGGGAATCCCAACGATTCACCCTATTCGCCCGACGCTCTAATCTCCTAAACTCTACTCACTGTTTCAACAATCTATTTTCAAAATCTGTTTTTCAGAAAGGTAATTTTATGCCTGTCAATGTCTCTATTTCCGACCGTTCAATGATCGCCAAGAATGTGGCCGACATGGGTGATGCCGAACGAGAGTTGCTTCGTCGTCGTGCCCATGAGACTGCCGATGCCATCGAAGGGGCGCTCTCGCCAGAGTTCAGCCGCATGGTCACACTCGCTCTTCTAGAACGGGGTGGTGCGACCGACGAGGGAGCCGTCGAGCGGTACCTCGATTCGATCAAGGTCAATCAAAAGCCGGTCAACACCAAATCGATCTTTGCCCAAAAAGGCGCAAGTCGGAGCGCTTTCTGATGAAGGCGCGTTCTGTGCGCATAACGGAGGGTCCCCAGCGGGGGCTCTTCGTCGTGCATGTCCCGTTGTCGCGCTTCGGCAAAGACGAGGCTGTTCTTGAACTCTCAGCCTACAACGAACTCGTCGCTCTGAAGCTCTATCCCAATTGGTCGATCCTAGGCGGGGGCGTCTATGCCAGAGGCCCGAACGGTCTTCGTCTTCTCGTCGCTCGTGTCCTGACGGATGCCAAGGCTGGCGAGGTCGTGGAGTACCGTGACGGCAATCCGCTTAACTTGTGCCTGGAAAATCTCGCAGTACGGGACGGGTTCTCTACCAAGCATGACCGTGCACTACTCATTGAAGCGAGGGATCGGTTAGAGGCTGAGAATGCCGAGAGCATCAAAGCCGGTTCCTATCATCCGCGATTCCGAAAGCCGTTGATCTTCCGTCCTGACAGCGTGGTGAAGTCCCGTCGTCGTGGTCGTGTCGTCTATTCGCAGCCACAGGGAGCGGTCCCACGATGAGTTACCACCATGCCCCTGCGTCCTTCTACCCGGAAGTTGCTGAATGCGCTGACCAGATGTTTACGGCGCTATGACCGAGACCATCGTCGTCGAATACACTGGCAGCTATCGGGCTACCCATCGCGACAGTGGCACTACCATCGATACGTCTGACTCGGCATCCGGTCGGCGCACTTACAAAGACCCGCTCGGCCCACTCTGCCGTGTCATCCGCGATGAGGTAGGATTTTCGCCCGATACCCTGATCCATGTCGAGCGGGATGGCGTCCCTGTCTTCAAGCGGGATCACAGCCTTGCTTATTGGGCTGATCACGATGTTGTCGATGAACAAACCAAGGTGGCGAAGCGGATAAAATATCGGTCTTTTGATGTTCCCGCTGTCTCGGATCACCCGATCCCGTTGGATGCGCTGAAAGGCCACCACCACCACCCAAACAAAGGCATTTTAGACGCTGGGGTGACCGCATGATGGTCAAGCTAAACAAGGTCTGGGGGGTCGTCGTGCGCGGCGACTCCTTCATTCTCCAAAAGAACGGACGAGACTTCAGGGCCTACGGCTCCGTCCGCGAGCTTTGGGAGAACGGGCGGAACCTATTCGGCAAGGTAGACGACACTGCAATAAATCGCCTGTTTATACTCAGATCGGTCGATCCTGCCATAATCCCAGACGGCGAAATCAAACCGGTGAAGCTGGGTTACTGGCTTCATCCTGAACAACTGCCCAAGAGAAAGGAAAGCCACGTTGGCGATAAACGGATTTGGCGACATCGCGCATGCACTAGGATTGAATGAATACGAAGCTCCTGAAGTGAGGATTTATCAAGAGGGGTCCGATGAAAGCCCCGTGGGTCGGCACGTAGTGCCACTAGAGGAGCGAAGCTCCGACCGAAAGGTCGTTTACAGGGTCGATGGTGTCGAGATCGGAGGGGTCAAAGAATACCTCGCCTATCTCGCTTGGAGAGAGAGCCACAAGCGTCCCCACGCCACCCTTGCCGAACAGACGATGGATGACCTGCGCGAGACGTTCAAACGAAACGGCCATCAACCATCGACTGCCCAATGGGTAGGCTTGAAGGATTTGGTTTCCAGCCTTGAGGCAATGGCCGACGGCAAAGCCGAGAAACTCTATTACCTTTCCCCGCTGGACCCCGGCGTAGGCAAGTCTCAGTCGATAATCCATTTCTCCCGTCGTCTGCTTAGGTCAGAAGCCCACAAAAATGTTTCGGTCCTGATCTGTCTTGGCCGTCTGGCAGAGATCAAGCCAATGATCGAACAGATGGGATTGGATGACGGTGATTTTGCTGTCCTTATCCAAGAGGCTGACCAAGACAAGACGAATGAAAGGACGGTGCTCCTTCGAGAATTGAACAAAGCCGGCAATGCCGACAAACGCAGAGCTAGGGTGCTTTTCACGACACAACAGATGGTCGATTCCCGGACTAGGCGTCACGACAGCTTTGAGGCGACGGAGGATTTCCATTACCAAGGCAGACCGCGACAAGTCCGCATATGGGATGAGGCCATATTGAGGGCCAGGGAGATGAGAATTTCCGCTGCTCTGATTGGTGGGATGCTACCCGCTGCGACCTATAGCGAAAGCCTCACCAAGGCATTGAACACCGTCAAAGCCGGCATCGAGACCAAGGACCATGGGGCGGAATTCTGGGTTCCTGATCTGCCTGCGGAAACTGATCTAGACACAAACGACATCCTCGCCCGCTATGGGGACGAGAAGGATGCAATCAAGGAAGCCGCAAGCGACCTATGGGAGTTGTCGAACACTCCCGTGATTGTAGAGAAGATCGGAGCAACCAGCGCCGCTATCCACTACAAGAAACACCTACCCGATGACCTTAAGCCAATGGTCGTCTGCGACGCCTCAGGCAGGGTCAGGAAGACCTACCAGCATTGGGAAAAGGATGTTGGAAAGGAACTAGTCACCCTCTCTCACGGTGGCAAAAACTACCGAGACCTGACTGTCCACATTTGGAGGCGTGGCGGAGGCAAGGCTTCGTGGGATGAAGATGGCGCGGAGACCCTGCTAGAGGGTATTGTTAGGACCATTGATGAGAAGCCGGACGCAAGATTTCTCATCGTCCACCATAAGGCTTCCAAGCGTGTCGCCGATGTCGAGAAAGCGATTCGGAGACGGGTCAAGGATTCGAGACGACTGAAGTTCACGTACTGGGGTGGGTCCGATTTCAAGGCGACAAACCAGTATCGGGATATCGAGAACGTCATCCTCGCTGGAACGCTCTTCTATGACCAAGAGACCTATATCGCTAGAGCGAGGATGTCATCGGGTGTCCGGTCCCAAGAGCAGTTAGACAAGGCTAAGCTCGCGTCGATCAAACATGGCGAACATGCTGACCTGATCCTTCAAGCTCTGTGCCGTGGCGCGGTCAGGAAGAGCATCGACGGGGTTTGTGGGAAGTGTGACGCCTACATCATTGCCGACCCTCAGACAGGCATCCCTGCCATGTTGGAACACAAGGGCGATATCGACATATTCCCCGGATCGAAAGCCGTTGATTGGTCGCCGGTCGAGCGTCAGTTGACCGGCAAGGTCGGAGAGGCTGTCAGCTTCATAGTCCAGTTCTTCAGGGACAACCCCGGTCATGGGGACAAACTACCCGCTCCGCTGGTGGCGAACAAACTCGGCATGACTCGACAAGATTGGAGTAACGACGTTCTAAGTCACCGGGACTTCGAGGGGGCACTTGCTGCCCAAGGAATCCGCCTCGTGCGCATGAGAGGCAAAGGTGGAAGCCACTTCGCAAGAATGTAGGGAGAACAGGTTTCGACATCCCTCATGGTCTTGGTTTTTGATTGTTCGACATATAAGGAATCTAATGTAGGGATTTACTCATTATACTTAAGGGACATTTCCCTACATTAAACTCCTAGCTCCCGACAAGGGGTACTGAACTCCCGAAGGGTAGAGGACTTATCTCCTTCGATCTTTGGAGGTGGTTTACTCTAGTGAACCTGCGGTGCTTGTTTTGGCCCTCTAGCTCTCGCCTTCTAGCTCTGGCCTTCTAGCTCTCGCCTTCTAGCTCTGGCCCTCTAGCTCTCGCCTTCTAGCTCTGGCCCTCTAGCTCTCGCCCAAGAGGTTTGCCACCTGTTTGCAGACCGCTACGTGTTACCAAATTAGGAATAAAAACAAAGCTTTAGAAGACGTTACCTCTAGGTTATTCCCGGTCACACTTGTCACACTCTGGTCACAACGAGGACCCTGTTCGTCGTCATCCCGCCGGGGAACCAAGCAAGGGGATTTTCTCCCCGCTCCACGTCGAGGGTCCCGTTTTCCGGTAAATTCTTGGAGAAATTTTCAGGGGGTCATACCTTAAGTCTTGGCCGGGGGCTGCCCCCCTTGTACCCCCATCGGGCGAGCCTCAGTTAAGGGTCAGAACGTTAGTATTGATGCATCAGACATTGCTATTGATGTCATAAACATCATTCGGACAGGCCATCAAGACCTAGATATTTTTGTCGAACAAACGGCTGGTGTCTACGCAGCGAGGGCTTGCCCATATAGACAGCCCGGAGGGTGTCGTTGAGGGAGCGAACCTGAGAGCGACCGTCGCCGTCAGCGAGCAGACTTGCGAGCGATCATGACGGATAATATGGGCAAGTCCGATGCTGCGCGACAAGGGTTCCTCGCTCCGCGACTGGCGGAATTGGATTGCGATCCTGCCATGCAAGCCTCTACCTTGTGTTAATGAACTCTCCGTTGATCACGCCTCATTGACCGCATCGCCATAGCTGGCCCAGCCGACAATGCTTGCACTTGGCGGCAGCATGCGACATGAGAAGCGCCGCGGCCGCTCCTGGCCGCGCCGATCCTTTGGAGAGACAAAAGGTCATGGCCTTTCTTGCCGACACCCTTTCCCGCGTGAAGCCTTCCGCCACCATCGCGGTGACGCAGAAAGCCCGCGAGCTGAAAAATGCCGGCCGTGACATTATTGGCCTTGGCGCCGGCGAGCCGGATTTCGACACGCCCGACAACATCAAGAATGCGGCGATCGAAGCGATCCGCCGTGGCGAGACCAAGTACCCGCCGGTTTCGGGCATCCTGCCGCTGCGCGAGGCGATCGCCAGGAAGTTCAAGCGCGAGAACAATCTCGACTACAGGCCCGAGCAGACCATCGTCGGCACCGGCGGCAAGCAGATCCTGTTCAACGCCTTCATGGCGACGCTGAACCCTGGCGACGAGGTCATCATCCCCCGCCCCTACTGGGTCAGCTACCCCGAGATGGTGGCGATCTGCGGCGGCACTTCGGTGTTTGCCGACACCTCCATCGACAATGGTTTCAAGCTGACCGCTGAAATACTTGAGAAGGCGATCACGCCGAAGACCAAATGGCTGCTGATGAACTCGCCGTCCAACCCGTCGGGTGCCGCCTATACCGAGGCCGAACTGCGGGCGCTGGCCGACGTGCTGCTGAAGCATCCGCATGTCTGGACGCTGACCGACGACATGTACGAGCACCTGACCTATGGCGATTTCGTCTTCAAGACCATCGCCGAGGTCGAGCCGACCCTCTATGAGCGCACGCTGACCATGAACGGCGTGTCCAAGGCCTATGCCATGACCGGCTGGCGCATCGGCTATGCCGCCGGTCCGGTCCAGCTGATCAAGGCGATGGACATGATCCAGGGCCAGCAGACTTCGGGTGCCTGCACCATCGCCCAGTGGGCATCGGTGGAAGCGTTGAACGGCCCGCAGGACTTTATCGCCAGGAACAAGGCGATCTTCCAAGGCAGGCGCGATCTGGTTGTATCGATGCTCAATCAGGCGCGCGGCATCACCTGCCCGTCGCCGGAAGGCGCCTTCTACGTCTATCCGTCCTGTGCCCAACTGATCGGCAAGAAGACGAAAGCCGGCAAGGTGATCGGCACCGACGAGGCCTTCTGTTCGGAACTGCTCGAGGCCGAAGGCGTCGCTGTGGTGTTCGGCTCGGCCTTCGGCCTTGGCCCCAACTTCCGCATCTCCTACGCCACATCGGAGGCGCTGCTGGAGGAAGCCTGCACACGCATCCAGCGTTTTACGGCATCGCTGACCTGATCAGATAGGCCTGAGGAGGCGGCCGCCGTCTCCGGTCAGGACTCAGCTGCCATACTGCTCGCCGGAAACCGCTTCCAGCCAGTCGACATGGACGCCGTCGAGTGCCTCCTGCATGGCGATATGCGTCATCGCGGTTTTCGGCCCGGCACCATGCCAGTGCTTCTCGCCCGGGGCGAACGAGATGGTATCGCCAGCCCTGATCTCCTGGACCGGGCCGCCCCATGCCTGGGCAAGCCCGGCGCCCGAGGTGACATGGAGCGTCTGGCCGAACGGATGCGTGTGCCAGTGGGTGCGTGCGCCCGGCTCGAAGGCGACCAGCGTGGCCCTGAGCCGCGCCGGCACCTCCGTCTCGACGATCGGCGTCTGCAGAACCCGGCCGGTGAAATACTTTTCCGGCGCGATAATGGTCGGCACGCTGCCGCAAGCAATGATCTTCATCGTCTGGTCCTGAAACTGGTGGTGAAGCGACCGGCGGCAAATGCCGCTGCTGATCGAGGCGAAACACATTCTCGGCCGATATCGGCCGGCGCGCAACCGGCGGTTTCGCCCAGGTGAGGAAGATTCCGGTTTTTTCTCCTTAACCATGAATTTCCCCCGCATGGGGCCGAGAGGCGAAATGACGGCGAATTCAATGTCTTCTTAACGGCTGCGCACTAGCCGTGAGCCTGCATCGCGGGGGCTGGCGGATGAGCATACTGGCAACGATCAAGAACCACAGCGGCCGGATCTACCGCGGCATCCAGGCGCTGCTTGTGCTCAGCATCGGCGCGGCAGCGCTTGGCGCTTTCAATATCTCGCGGGACCTGCCGCCGGGCTGCGCCTTCGCCGTCTCGATCCTGGCCACGAGCCTCGCTTTGCTGGCGTTGATGTATATGCGCAGCAGCGTCGTCCATCGCTTGCGGTCGGCGGAGGCGGCGGAGGCGGAAAAACATCATTTCCTGACCAGGGACGCGATGACCGGGGCGATGACAAGGCGCTATTTTCTCGAAGCGCTGCGCGACAGCCTTGGCACCATGCGCGAGCGGCGCGAGGCAACCCTGCTGCTGATCGACCTCGACCATTTCAAGCAGCTCAACGACACGTTCGGACATCAGTTCGGCGATCTCACCCTCATGCATCTGGTCAAGACCGCCGAACGCATCTTTGCCGGCAGCATGGTCGGGCGCCTCGGCGGCGACGAATTCGGCGTCATCATCCCGCACGCAGACCTCAACGCCATCAACAAGAATGTCAGGCAATTGCTGGATGCCATGCGGGCGGGCAAATCGCATGAAGGCAAGATCATTCCGCTCTCCATTTCGCTCGGCGTGGCGCTGGCGCCCGCCCATGCCTCGAACACGACGGAACTGATGCTGGTTGCCGACCTGGCACTCTATGAAAGCAAGGCGGCCGGCCGAGGCCGCGTCACCGTGTTCGACGAGGAGATGCTGTCCGACAAGCGTTACCGCCGTCTGGTCGAACGGGAATTGCGCGCGGCGATCTATCTCGGTGAACTCGAACTGCACTACCAGCCCATCGTCAACCCGGACGGTTCCACCCATGCCTTGGAGGGGCTGATCCGCTGGCGGCACCCGGTTCGCGGCCTGATCTCGCCGGCCGAGTTCATTCCGATCGCCGAACGCTCGACCTTGATCGACATGCTCGGCGAATGGGTGTTCAAGCGGGCTTGCGCCGATGTCGGCTATTTCCCCGGGCGCCGCATCTCGATCAACGTCTCCGGCGAGCAGCTCAAGCGCGACGAAATCGTCACCATGTGCGACCGCGTGCTGAAGGAGACCGGCCGCCCGGCGGCGCAATTCATCATCGAGATCACCGAGACGGTGGCGACCGCGGCCACGCCCGAGATCCTGCGGCGCCTGGAAGCCTTGCGCGGCCTCGGCTTCCACATCGCGCTCGACGATTTCGGCACTGGCCATTGCGGCTTCAACTATTTGAAGGCCTTGCCCATCGACATCATCAAGATCGATCGCTCCTACATACGCAGCCTCGCCCATGACCAGGTGGCGCAGATCTTCGTCTCCGCGCTTGGGCAGATCGCGCGCATCCAGGACGTCACCATCGTGGCGGAAGGCGTTGAGACCGCGGAAGAATTCGCGCTGGCCAAGGCGGCGGGCTGCAACCGCTTCCAGGGCTATTATTTCGGACGGCCGACGCCGCGCGACAAGCTTGCTCCCGTTCGCACCGTCAATGTCGACCCCCTGGCGCTGAGCGCCTGACGCTGCCCGGATTTCTATTTTCCTTGCCCTGCCGGCAAACAAGTGGGACGATGCTTTTGGGCAGGTGGCGCTTGAAAAGAACCCCGCCCGCGACGGTCGAACAGGCCGGCCGCCGCTCGGGACCGATTGACCAAGCCTGAACCATGAATGCCAGTCGGTCCTACGGGAAACGCCTGAGTGGAGGTCAGTCATGGGTAATCGCGCCGGAGGACGACGCACGGGACCGAAATGCATTGCCATAGTCGGTCCCTTCGCAAGCGGTAAGACGACACTTCTAGAAGCCATATTGGCCCGCACGGGCGCCATCCCCCGCCAGAACCCGGTTTCCTCGGGCAGCACCGTTTCAGACCATTCGCCAGAGGCACGCGCCCACGCCATGAGCGTCGAGGCGACAATCGCCACCACCGAATTCATGGGCGAGCAGTTCACCTTCGTCGATTGTCCCGGCTCGATCGAATTCTCCTTCGAGGCCGAGCCGGTGCTGGCCGCCTGCGACGTAGCAGTGGTCGTGGCCGAAGCCGATGAGAAGAAGATCCCCGCCTTGCAGCTCATCATGCGCAAGCTCGACGATCTCGGCGTGCCGCGCATCCTGTTCCTCAACAAGGTCGACAAGGCGGTAGCAGGCGTGCGCGACACGCTGAAGATGCTGCAGCCGGCAAGCTCGGTGCCGCTCCTGCTGCGCCAGATTCCGTTGCGCAAGGACGGCGTCGTCATCGGCTCGATCGATCTGGCGCTGGAGCGCGCCTACATCTACCGCGAATATGCCGAAAGCGAGGTGGCTCAGATACCGGGCGACGACAAGGCGCGCGAGCTGGAGGCACGCTTCTCCATGCTGGAGACGCTGGCCGATCATGACGACCAGCTGATGGAACAGCTGCTCGAGGAGATCGAGCCGCCGAAGGACGCGGTTTTCGACGATCTGACCGCCGATCTGCGCGACGGCGTGGTGACGCCGGTGCTGATCGGCACCGCCGAGAAAGGCAATGGCGTGCTGCGCCTCCTGAAGGCGATCCGCCACGACGCGCCCGATATCGAGGCGACCCGCAAGCGGCTCGGTGCCCCGGATGGCAACGCCACCGTGGCCCAGGTGATGAAGACCATCCACACACCGCATGGCGGCAAGCTGTCGGTGTCGCGCATCCTGTCCGGCCAGGTCGCCGACGGCCTGGAGCTCTGGCTGCCGGGCGGCGGCACCGCCAAGGTCTCCGGCATCTACAAGATGCTGGGCAAGGACCAGGTCAAGCTCACCGCCGCCAAGGCTGGCGATACAGTGGCGCTCGGGAAGCTGGACGACGTCAAGACCGGCCAGACGCTGACCTCGGCCAAGGGCGGCACCAAACAGCTGTTCGATGTCGAGCCGCCACAGCCGGTCTTTGCCTTTGCGCTGCGCCCCAAGGAGCGCAAGGACGAGGTCAAGATGTCGGCCGCCATCCAGCGGCTGGCCGAGGAGGACCCCTCGCTCAGCCTGCGTCACAACCAGGACTCGGCCGAAACGGTGCTGTCCGGCCATGGCGAGATGCACCTGCGCGTCGTGCGCGAGCGGCTGGAGGGCAAGAACCAGATTGCGGTCGAAGGCCATGCGCCGGCCGTGCCCTATCGCGAGACGATCCGCAAATCGGCGCAACAGCGCGGCCGCCACAAGAAGCAGTCCGGCGGCCATGGCCAGTTCGGCGATGTGGTGATCGAGATCAAGCCGCTGCCGCGTGGTTCCGGCTTCCAGTTCACTGACACCATCACCGGTGGCGTCGTGCCGAAGACCTATATCCAGTCGGTGGAGACAGGCATACGCGACTATCTGAAATCCGGCCCGCTCGGCTTCCCCGTCGTCGACATCGCCGTCAACCTGTCGGATGGCTCCTACCACGCGGTTGATTCTTCCGACATGGCCTTCCAGATGGCAGCGAGGCTGGCGATGAAGGAAGGCATGGCTGCCTGCTCGCCGGTGCTTCTGGAGCCGGTGATGAAAGTGGAGATCGTCACGCCGTCGGACGCCACTTCCAAGATCATCGCGCTGATCCCGCAGCGGCGTGGCCAGATCCTCGGCTATGACGCGCGGCCCGACTGGCCAGGCTGGGACGTCGTCGAGGCGACCATGCCGCAGGCCGAGATCGGCGATCTGATCATCGAGTTGCGTTCGGCAACCTCGGGCGTGGCCAGCTATCGCGCCGCCTTCGACCACATGGCCGAACTCACCGGCCGCCTCGCCGACGAAGCGATGAACACCAACGGCAAGGCTGCCTGATTCTCATCCAATGCATGTCGCCCAAAATTGCGCAGCGGTTTGGGCGACGTGCATGAACAAGACCTCAAGCGCGTCGCTCTGATGCGAGGCGCTTTGGCGCAGCATCCGTTTTGTTCGGGGGACAAAACCAAAAACGACGCCCGGGGGGCCGGACGCCGTTTTGTTTGCGGACCGTTTTCTTGGGAGGAGAAACGGCAGGTCCGCCGCATGTGCAGTTGCCGATCTTCGGCGGAAAAGGTTCGGACGCGGTAGCCGCCTGAGCCCGGCCGTCCGAGTGATGCCCCCATCTCTCGTCCGAACCACACCGCGTCCTATCATCTACTTAGCAGGTCGAGGATGGCCTTGTCATGTTACCAGAGGTTACATGACACTGTTACGTGGCAATTCCGGCGAACTTTTCCGTCACCATGGTGGCATCCGGGCAACAAAAAAGCCGGATCAACGAAGATCCGGCTGAGTTTGATTGGAAGTGCCTGTTAAGGCTAACCTCCAGAGGGGAACACTCAAGGGCGCTAATGGGAGGAGAACGCGCCCAAGAGATGATCTATATATGTGCTCATCATGCCCAAGAAACAAGCATCTATTTTGCAACACACGCATGCAAAAAGACACAGGCTGTGGTCTAACCCATTCATGGTGCCAATAGGACCAGCAGATTCGTCAAAGATGGAGCACGCAACCGGGCAATTGCCGTCTTGAGAACGTCAATTCCGGACGACTTTGCTCGCAAATGACGAAAAACACCTGATGACCTGGAAAGAGGCAGTGGTCGTTTAATTCTGAGGCAGCCAGGCAAGGACATCCAATGCGCCCCTTTTCGGCGATCGCCGGCAGCGGCATCTTCCTGGTCGCGGCACCCGGCGTGGTCGCCGGACTATTGCCTGGCTCTGCGATCGCTGGGGGCCTGCCATTGTCAGCCATGCCTGGCTTTGTCCCTGCCGGCGGCGTTCTCATCGTTGCGGCAACCGGCGTGCTGCTGCATGCCTTCGCCCGTTTCGCGCTGGAAGGGCTGACGCCCTGGCGGGGCGGATAGACCACCACCGCCGGCGCTGCCCCCGTGGGCTAATAGGACCAGCTGCGCGCCTTGGCGATGATGAAGTCGCGAAAGACATGCAGCTTCGCCTGGTTCTTCATCGCGTCGGGATAGGCGAAATAGGTGTCGAAGGACGGCACTTCGGTTTCTGGCAGGAGCTGCACCAGGCCTGAGTCCTTGGAGATCACATAGTCGGGCAGCATGGCGATGCCGGCGCCGCCCTGCACGGCGCGCTTGATCGACAGGATGTCGTTGATCTGCAGCGTCGGCACACGCTGGCCGCCTTCGAAATCGCCGATCGTCTCCAGCCAGTTCAGCTCCGACAGATGCGAGGGCACCGGCACGCCGAAGGTGACGATGCGATGGCTCTTCAGCTCCGCGATCGAAGCCGGCTTGCCATACTTGGCGACATAGGATGGGGCCGCGTAGAGATGGAAATGCACGGTGAACAGGCGGCGCTGGATCAGGTCCGGCTGCTGCGGCTGGCGCAGCCGGATGGCGCAGTCGGCCTGGCGCATGGTGAGGTCGAGTTCCTCGTTGGCGAGGATCAGCTGCAGGCTGATCTCGGGATAGAGTTCGATGAATTCCTGCACGCGTTCGGTCAGCCAGCCGGCACCCAGACCCACCGTCGTCGTCACTCTGAGCACGCCGGAAGGCCGGTCCTTGGTCTCGGTCAGACGCGACTTGATGGTCTCGAGCTTCATCAGCACGTCATGCGCCGTGCGGAACAGCATTTCGCCCTGCTCGGTCAGCACCAGGCCGCGGGCGTGGCGGTTGAACAACGGCACGCCGACATCATGCTCGAGCGCGCTGACCTGCCGCGAGATCGCCGATTGTGAAAGATGCAATGTCTCGGCTGCGTGCGTAAACGACCCCGCTTCCGCCGCGGCGTGAAACACGCGTAGCTTGTCCCAGTCCAACGCCATGATACCCCTCGTTCTGTTTGGCGTCTGAATGAAAAATCAGGCTTTTACACGGCGTTTCTAAGCTGATTTTTTAACAATTTTACAAACGGCCTATTCCGCCGCCTCGCGATGCACCTCGATGCCCGCCAGATACTTCTCCGCCTCCAGCGCGGCCATGCAGCCGAGGCCCGCCGCCGTCACCGCCTGGCGGTAGACATCGTCGGTCACGTCGCCCGCCGCGAACACGCCGGGCACGTCGGTGCGGGTCGAATTCGGCGCCGTCCACAGATAGCCGTTCGGCTTCTGCTTCAGCTTGCCGACGAACAGCTCGACCGCCGGCGCATGGCCGATCGCCACGAACACGCCATCGACCCTGAGGTGCGTTTCGGCACCGGTCACCGCATGCTTGAGCTTGAGCCCTTCGACGGAAGGCGGCAACGGCGCCTTGCCGGGGCGCCCGGTGATCTCGTCGACGATCGTGTCCCAGATGACGCGGACATTGTCCTTCTGCAGCAGCCGCTCGCGCAGGATACGCTCGGCGCGGAAGTCCGAGCGCCTGTGGATGACCGTCACGCTCTTGGCGAGGTTCGACAGATAGAGCGCCTCTTCCACCGCTGAATTGCCGCCGCCGACCACGGCGACATCCTTGCCGCGATAGAAGAAGCCGTCGCAGGTGGCGCACGCCGAGACGCCGAAACCCATGAAGTCCTGTTCGGTCGGAATGCCGAGCCACTTGGCTTGCGCACCGGTGGCGATGATCAGCGCGTCAGCGGTGTAGGTCGTGCCGGAATCGCCCTTGGCGCGGAACGGCCGCACGTTGAGGTCGACCTCGGTGATGATGTCGTTGCTGATATCGGTGCCGACATGCTCGGCCTGCTTGAGCATCTGCTCCATCAGCCACGGCCCCTGGATCGGGTCGGCGAAGCCGGGATAGTTCTCGACATCGGTGGTGATCATCAGCTGGCCACCCTGCTGCAGGCCGGCGACCAGCATCGGCTTCAGCATTGCACGTGCGGCATAGACCGCCGCCGTATAGCCGGCCGGGCCGGAACCGATGATGAGAACGGGCGCGTGCTTGGTGGTCATTTGAAGCCTCTGCGGGGCAGACAGGGAGTGTGCCTTGGGAAATAGCATGGAATGTCGCGCCTAATGTAAGGGTTGCCAACCATGCCAGCAAGACGAACGGGCCGTCGTCCCCGGAAAGCTTCGGCCCGTGGGGTTATTCGCGCGATGGCCACTTTCGTTACCGGTCAAAAATCGCGTTGATGAGGGCTGGCGCCAACACAAAAGTCGTTTAATTACAAAATCGCGAAAGATTCTTGCGCCGAGCTGAGACAGCCATGCCCCTGAAAGCCGACCTCGACGCCATCGACTGGAAGATCCTGCGCGAGTTGCAGGCGGATGGGCGCATGACCAATGTCGAGCTCTCGAACCGGGTCGGCATTTCGGCGCCGCCCTGCCTGCGCCGGGTCAAGCGGCTGGAGGAAACCGGCATCATCCGCGGCTATCGCGCGCTGCTCAATGCCCCGGCGCTTGGCCTCGACGTCGTTGCCTTCTGCCTGGTCGGGCTGCACCATCAGGCCGATGCCGAGCTTCGTACCTTTGCCGAGCGCACGCGCGGCTGGCCGATCGTGCGCGATGCCTGGATGGTGTCGGGCGAATCCGATTTCCTGCTGCACTGCGTGGCAAGCGACCTCGGCGCCTTCCAGACCTTTGTCATCGAGGAACTGACCTCGACACCGAATGTGGACACGGTGCGCACCGCGCTCACCATCCGACGGGTCAAGGATGAAGGGCTGGTCTCGTTCGAGCGATCGTGAGGCCAGGCGACCGCCTGCGCGCCTGCCCCCGCGAATTCCTGGCCTTCGCCACACCGGCGCCGCGTTGGTGTTCGACAGACGCTCATGTACAAGGCTGGATCGCTCCGCCGACCTTCGCTGCGTGGTTGGTTTCTCAAGCAATTCCTGGAAAAATGTGTCACGGTTTTCCGCCCGGGACTGCGTAAGAACAGATAGCGCAAGCAGCGTTGTTCCGAGACGATCCGCCATGGAAGGGGACCATGACTCGATTTGCAAGCCCGGTCTCGGCGCTTATCATCTGCATGGACGAGGCCGATATGATCGGCCCGTGCCTGGAAAGCATCGATTTCTGCGCCGAGATCATCATCGTCGATTCCGGTTCGACGGACGGCACCGTCGAATGCGTGCAAAGCTATATCGCCAAGGGCTACCCGATAACGCTGCTGCACAATGACTGGCCGGGTTTTCCCCGTCAGCGGCAATTCGCGCTCGATCATGCCAATCAGCCCTGGTGTCTTTCCATCGATCCTGACGAGCGCGTCGACGACCGGCTGCGGCAGTCGATCGTGGCCATCACGCAATCGACCAACGGCAAGATCCGCGGCTGGTACATCCGCCGCCGAGACTGGCTGAAGGGCTACGGCTATGCGCACCGATGGGTGCTGCACAACAGGCTGATGCGGCTTTTCCGCCGCGAAGGCGCCATCATGGATCTCATCGCGCGGGTGCATGAATCCTTCGGAGTGCCGGGCGAAACCGGCACGATCGAGGACGGTTTCCTGCTGCATCGCCGCGAAATATCGGTCGAGGACGATCTTGCCCGGGCCAACGCCTATTCCAGCCTGAAGGCCGTCACGCTGGTCGAGAAGGGCAAGAAGCCCGGTCTGGTGCGGCTGGTGCTGTCACCGCTTGGCAACTTCCTCAAATTCTACCTGGCCAAGCGCTACTTCCTGTGCGGCCGGCACGGTTTCGTCTACTCGATGTCGGTGATGATCTATTCCTTCGCCACCGAGGCCAAGCTCTACGAAGCCTCGGAACGCCACGATCCTGTGTAAAGCGGCACGGTGCGCATGGCTTTGACCATCCGCTGCGTTAAGGACAGGGCCTTGTGGCGCTCGTCGGATGAACCTTAGGCCCTCCCAAGCTCAGCAACTGCATCGCAAAGCCTCCGATGATCATTGCCAGTCATCAGCTTCCGGGCGACAAAACTGCCGTCACCGGTCTTTCGATTGACCCTGCCGCCAACCAGCCAACCCTCGTGCAGCCCGGCCCGCCGTCCGGCTTCCATATCGTCGGCTTTGTCGCCAACGATGATGGATCGGCTTGTGTCCAAGTCCAACAGATCGCGAGCGCGCAGCAGCATGCCTGGACTAGGCTTGCGCATAGGATGATCGCCTATTGCCAGTTCACCCGTACCGCTCGAGTGGTAGGCACAGGCCAGCACAAGGTCGACCCGGCAATCGTGCGCCTCGAGCAGTGCCAGCAGCCGCGCATTGACCGCAGCGAATTCCGGCCAGCCGAAATAGCCCCGAGCGATACCGGACTGGTTGGACACGATGATGGCGGGAAGGTTACTAAGATTGGCCGTTCGGATCACTGGCAGCATCTCGGGCCGCAGGACTATTTGTGCCGGATCGCTTGGATAGCTGGTATCGACATTGATGGTGCCGTCGCGGTCGAGAAAAAGCGCCGGTCGACCGGCCGAAAAGGCTCTGCCTCCAATCCGCTCGACCCACAGGCCTGGCTCCGCGAGCGGATAGACTGAACCGCCGTCAGGCATTGCTGAGGCGGGCTTCCACCACCTCGCAAAGATGATGGTAGAGGCACAAATGCCCCTGCTGGATGATCGGCGTCGAGGTCGATGGCACGTTGAGCAGGATGTCGCACAGCGGCTTGAGCTTGCCGCCCGTGTCGCCGGTCAGGCCGATCACCGTCATGTCCATCATCCGCGCCTGTTCGGCGGCGGCGAGGATGCTCGGCGAATTGCCGCTGGTCGAGATCGCCAGCAGCACGCCGCCGGCCGAGCCATGCGCCTCGACCTGGCGCGAGAACACCGTGTCGAAACCGTAATCATTGCCCCAGGCGGTCAGCACCGCCGCATTGGCCGGCAGCGCGATGACATTGTAGGCCTTGCGCTCCTTGAGGAAGCGGCCGACCAGTTCGCCGGCGATGTGGATGGCATCGCTGGCCGAGCCGCCATTGCCGGCGATCAGAAATGCCTTGCCCGATGAAAGCGCCGTCACCACGGCGCTCACCGCGCGCTCCATCTCACTCGTCAGGTCACGCTCGACCATGGCCGTAATGGCGGCCGCCGAGCGGACCAGATAATCGTTCAAGTCCGACATGAAACCCTCAATTTGCCGAGCCGCCGGCGCGCATCTTGCCGATAGTGTTGGTGGTGCTCTTGCCGGCGACGAGATCGACCAGCACGACGCGCCCGCCGGCCTTCCGCACCACATCGGCGCCGACCACGGTGTCGATCGTGTAGTCCGCGCCCTTGACCAGAATGTCGGGAAGGAGCGCCTCGATCAGCGCCAGCGGCGTATCCTCGTCGAACACCACGACGGCGTCGACCGAGGCAAGGGCCGCGAGCACGCAAGCGCGGTCATGCTGGTCGTTGACCGGGCGGCCCGGTCCTTTCAGCCGCCGCACCGAGGCGTCGCTGTTGAGGCCGAGCACCAGCCGATCGCATTGGCTTCGCGCCGCGTGCAGCAGGCTGACATGGCCGGCATGCAGGATGTCGAAACAGCCATTGGTGAAGCCGACGCTCAGACCCTCCTCTTTCCAGACCGCCACCATGCGCGCGGCCGATGTGGCATCGAGGATGGCATCCTTGTGGGCCGTCGGTCCATGCGAGCGGAACAGCGCGCCGGTGAGTTCCTCGACTGTCAGCCGCGCGGTGCCGCGCTTGCCCACCACGACGCCGCCGGCGGCATTGGCAATCGAGGCCGCGGCGACAGGATCGGCACCGGCGGCAAGCGCCAGCGCGAAGGTCGCGATCACCGTGTCGCCCGCCCCCGAAACGTCGAACACCTCCCGCGCCTGGGTGGCGATGTGGCGCGCTTCATCGGGCCCGACCACGCTCATTCCCTTTTCGCTGCGGGTCGCCACCACGAAGTCGAAGCCATGCGCCGAGATCAGCTGGCGGGCGGCGGCGACAATCTCGTCATCGGCGAACACCGCATGGCCGACGGCCTCGCTAAGCTCCTTGCGGTTCGGCGTGATCGCGGTCGCCCCGGCATAGCGCGCATAGTCGCGGCCCTTGGGGTCGACCAGCACCGGCTTGCCGGCCTCGTGGCAGATGGCGATCAGTTCGGCGGCGACGCCGTCAAGCAGGATGCCCTTGCCGTAGTCGGACAGGATGACGATGTCGGCCTTCGCAAGTGCCGCGCGGAAATGCCGGATCAGCTCCGCCCGCTCCGCCTCGTCCAGCGGCTTGATCTCTTCCTCGTCGAAGCGCAGCACCTGCTGGTTGAGCGCGCTGAAGCGGCTCTTCGACGAGGTCATGCGGCCGCGTTGCTGCGCCAGACCTGTCGTGTCGGCGCCGAGTTCGCCAAGCATCCGCACCAGGGTGTCGCCGGCTGTGTCGGTGCCGATCACCGAGACCGGAACGGCACGCGCGCCAAGCGACACGATATTGGCCACGACGTTGCCGGCGCCGCCCATGGCGGAGGTCTCGCCGCGCCCGTGCAGCACCGGGATCGGCGCCTCCGGCGAAATCCGCTCGATGACGCCATTGACGAAGCGGTCGAGGATGATGTCGCCGACCACCAGCACGGCGACGTCGCCAAAGCGCGCAATGGCGCGGTGCAGTGGTTCGGGAGAAGGCGGATTGTGCTTGATCATGTCACTGGCAGCGCGCTGGGAAAACCGTCTCTGGACTATATGGGATCGGTTGGCGGGACCGATCGTTCGTGCCTGCCGATATACCGCAATTCGAGCCGGTGCAACGGCGGCGCCGCGTCAGCTCTTCTGCAGGGCAACGTGGACGCCGAGCCCGACCAGCACCGCGCCGCCGGCCCGCTGCATCAGCCGCTGCGCCCGGCTCGAACGCCGCAACCGGCCGATCACGAGACCAGCCAGGAAGACGCAGACGATGTCGGCCGAGGAGAACATCAGGTTGACGATGGTGCCGAGCACGACGAACTGCAGCCAGACCGGAAACGCCGCCGAGGCATCTATGAACTGCGGCAGGAACGCCATGAAGAAGATCGCGGTCTTGGGATTGAGCACCTCGACGGTGATGCTCTCGAAGAAGGCGCGGCGAGCCGACTTGCGCTCGATGACGGGCAACGCCGCGTCACCCTCCCCGCGCTTGCGAAACAGCGAGACACCGAGCCAGATCAGGTAAAGCGCACCGACCAGCTTGACCGCCATGTAAAGCGGCGGAACGGCGTGGAACAGCACCGACAGGCCGGCAGCAGCGGCAAAGACGTGCACATAGCCGCCCAGATGAATGCCGAGCGCCGCCGTCAGTCCCGACCAGCGTCCGCGCGCCATGGTCTGCGCGGCTGCGTAGAGCATGGCCGGACCGGGAATGTAGGCGAAGATCGCCGTGGTGGCGAAAAACGCGATGAGCAGTTCGGTCGACGGCATTCTGTTGTCCCTTATGATCCTGCCCTGTCCGATTGCAGACCTTTCAGTCAGCCCGTGGGGTGGCTTTGGATTGGCCTGCGCGAACAGCCGCAATGAAAGCCGATATGACTTTTTTTGTGGAACGACGGACTGAATGCGCCGATACGCGCACCCGGTTCGAAATAGGCCGACGATTCCAGAATATCATGGTTGTACTCGTCGACTATGACCCAAAGGGGGATAGGGTCAAGGCCGGCGCGGCGGCATTCAATTTCCGGAACGCCAACGGCGATGCGATCACGGCCCGGCTGCGTGGAGGTGATGGCAAGGATGAAAAGGTTCGTGCCTCCGGCTTTTCCGGGAAGAACGGCGACAAAGGCGACAGGCCTCATCTTGCGGCCTTCGGTCTGGCGGTCTCCATGTTGGCGATGCCACAGATATGGATATCGCCAGACGTCTGCGGCGACCGGTTTAGTCACCGTTCAGTTCCGCGGCGTACTCCTCCAGCATCTCGACATGTTCCAGCGGTGCATCCTCCGCCGCGTAGGCGCGACGGCTATCGGTGCCGAAGCGCGCTTCGTAGGTCTCGATGCTCATCAGGACGTATCTCGGCTTGTTGTGGCGAGTGATGGAGACCGGCTGCTGGCTGGCGGCCGCGAGCACGTCGCCGAGATTCTGTTTCAGATCAGTCGATGGATAGTGTTTCATTGGACACTCCGTTTTGCCCATAATAGACAAAATGGACAAAACAGACAAGCCCGAACGGGCGAGCCCGAGCGACCGCCTGCTTTGTCGACAGCCCGGCTGGGCTCCCTTATAAGGACCGGAATCGCAAGCAACCAGAGGCCTTCATGATCATCGTCACGGGCGGCGCCGGCATGATCGGCTCGAACATCGTCGCCGCGCTCAACGCCGAAGGCCATGACGACATCGTCGTCGTCGACGACCTCACCGACGGCCACAAGATCGCCAACCTCGCCGATCTCAAAATCGCCGACTACCTCGACAAGGACGATTTCCTGCCCCGCATCGAGGCCGGATCGCTCGGCCGCATCGAGGCCGTCTTCCACCAGGGCGCCTGCTCGACCACCACCGAATGGAACGGCAAGTTCATGATGGAGGTCAACTACGCCTATTCGAAGCGGCTGCTGCATGCCTGCCAGACGCTGCGCGTGCCCTTCCTCTACGCCTCTTCCGCGTCCGTCTATGGCGGCGGTTCCGAATTTCGCGAGGAGCCGGCGCTGGAGCGGCCACTCAACGTCTATGCCTATTCGAAGAAACTGTTCGACGACTATGTCAGGCGCACCGCCTTCGACATTGACCATTCGCAGGTCGCGGGCCTGCGCTACTTCAACGTCTATGGCCCGCGCGAGGCGCACAAGGGCGCCATGGCCTCGGTCGCCTTCCATCTGTTCAACCAGGTCGAGCGGGGCGAGAACCCGAAACTGTTCGGCGCCTATGATGGCTTCGGACCGGGCGAGCAGAGCCGCGACTTCATCCATGTCGGCGACGTCGCCGACGTCAATCTGTGGCTGTGGAAACGGGGGACTAGCGGCATCTTCAACTGCGGCACCGGCCGCGCCCAGCCGTTTCGCGCCATCGCCGAAACCGTGATCGACACGCTGGGCAAGGGCGAGATCGAGTTCATCGAATTCCCCGACCACCTCAAGGGCAGCTACCAGAGCTTTACGCAAGCTGATATGTCCCGTCTGCGCGCGGCCGGTTATAACGGTCAATTCCGGAGCGTCGAAACTGGCGTCAGAGACTATGTCGAATGGCTGAAAGCCCAACGATCCTCGTGATCGGCCCACGCTGGGTGGGCGATATGGTGATGGCGCAGTGCCTGTTCTCGGCGCTGAAGGAGCTCCATCCCAACGCCGTGATCGATGTGCTGGCGCCCGCCTGGGCCGCCCCGCTGGTCAAGCGCATGCCTGAAATACGCCAGCAGATCGACTTTCCGCAGAAGCCCGGCGCGCTCGAATTCACCCATCGCCGCCGTTTCGGCCGCCTGCTGCGCGGCCGCTACGACATGGCTTATATCCTGCCGGGCAGCTGGAAATCGGCGCTGATCCCGTTCTTTGCCCGCATTCCACGCCGTTTCGGCCATTTGCGTGAAATGCGCTATGGGCTGCTGACCGACATCGTGCCGCTGCCCGATGCCGTGAAACGGCGCACCGCGCAGGCCTATTTCGGCCTCGCCCAGGGCGGCACTTTCCGCGCGCCCCAGCTGACCGTGGATGCGCAAAACCAGGCTGTCCTGCTCGAGCGTTTCGGGCTGACGCCGCAAAAATTCGTGGCCCTCATGCCCGGCGCCGAGTTCGGCCCGGCCAAGCGCTGGCCGAGCGAAAGCTATGCCGGCCTTGCCCGCGAGTTCATGGGCAAGGGCTTGAAAGTCGCGCTGTTCGGATCGAAGAACGACCGCGACGTGACGGCGGAGATCGCGGCCCTCGCGCCTGGCGTCGTCGACCTCGCCGGCCAGACGCGGCTGGAGGACGCCATCGATCTGATCGCCGCCGCTAGGCTGGCTGTCTCTAACGACAGCGGACTGATGCATGTCGCCGCGGCTGTCGGCACGCCGATCGTTGCCGTCTATGGTTCGACCTCACCTGAAAACACGCCGCCGCTGGCGGAGCGCCGCGAACTGGTCTGGCTAGGCCTGTCCTGCTCGCCCTGCCACCGCAAGGTCTGCCCGCTCGGTCACCTCAATTGCCTGAAGACGTTGGAAGTCGGGCGGGTCGCGGCGGCGGCCGACCGGCTGCTGGAACTTCCGGCCACGGCATGAAGGTCCTCATCGTCAAGACGTCGTCGATGGGCGATGTCATCCACACGTTCCCGGCTGTCGAGGATGCCAGCCTCGTCAGGCCGGACATATCCTTCGACTGGTGCGTCGAAGAGGCGTTCGCCGGCATCGTGGCGCTGCATCCGGCGATCGGCAGGATCCATACGGTCGCCATCCGGCGCTGGCGCAAGGCGTTGTTCAATGGCGGCACCTGGCGCGAAGCGGCCGCCCTGCGCCGCACCTTACGCGCATGCCGCTATGACTTGGTCATCGATGCACAGGGCCTGCTGAAATCGGCGCTTGTGGCCCGGCAGGCCAGCACGCCGATTGCCGGCTTCGACCGGTCGAGCGCGCGAGAGCCTTCGGCCACGCTGTTCTATGACGTCACCTATAATGTGCCGCGTGACCTGCACGCCATCGAGCGGACAAGGCGGTTGTTCGGACTGGCGCTTGGCTACCAACCCGATCTTGCGACGCTCAATTCCGGCATTGTGCCCCCGGCTGGCACCATCGCCACCACCATCAGAGGCAAGACCGCCTTCCTGCTGCACGGCACCAGCCGAGAGGACAAGAAATGGCCGGTCGAAGACTGGATCGGAACCGCCCGGCTGCTGGTCGAACGAGGCATCACGCCGGTCACCACCTGGTCGAATGAGCGCGAGAAGATGGTGGCCGAGGCGATCGCCAAGGCCGTGCCACCCACGATGGTCATGCCAAGATCACCGCTCGCCGACATCGCCGGCGTCCTCGGCCGCTCGACGCTGGTCATCGGTGCGGACACCGGGCTGACCCATCTAGCCAGCGGCTTCGGACTGCCGACAGTCGCGGTGTTCCTGGCGACGGAGCCGGGGCTGACGGGGCCGCGCGGACCCTACGCGTCAACGCTGCTGGCCGCCCCCGGCGGTCGTGTTGCGCCAGCGGAAGTGATAGCGGAGGCGGAGAGATTGATGGAGCTTAGCCAGGCAAATATCGGCGAAGATTGATTTTTCGATCGAATCAATCGGAAAGGTCGGCGCAGCCCCTCATCCGCCTGCCGGCACCTTCTCCCCGTATAGTGACGGGGAGAAGAGAGCTGGCCGCAACCTTGGCGGCCTTCTTACAACGCTGGCGATTAGCGAAACGATCAATGACGGCGTTCCTTCTCCCCGTCACTATACGGGGAGAAGTGCCCGGCAGGGCGATGAGGGGCAGCGCCGACCTGGCTTGAAGCGCGGACAGGACGAAACCGCGCCGTCAAATTCGTTAAATGAACTGCACCTGGACGATCTCATAGCCGCGCGCACCACCTGGCGCATTGACCTCGATGGCGTCGCCGACTTCCTTGCCGATCAGCGCCCGCGCGATCGGCGAGGAGATCGAGATGCGGCCGGACTTCACGTCGGCTTCCTGGTCGCCGACGATCTGGTAGGTCTTCTTTTCCTCGGTGTCCTCATCGACCAGCACGACGGTGGCGCCGAACTTGACCTTGTCGCCGCTGAGCTTGGTGACGTCGATGACTTCGGCGCGCGCGATCAGGTCCTCGAGTTCGTTGACGCGGCCCTCGTTGAGGCTCTGCGCCTCCTTGGCGGCGTGATATTCGGCATTTTCGGACAGGTCGCCATGCGAGCGCGCTTCAGAGATCGCCTCGATGATGCGCGGCCGCTCTTCCTGCTGGCGCCAACGCAGTTCTTCCTTCAATGACGCGAACCCCTCGCCTGTCATCGGGACCTTGTTCATGATGCCTGACCTTTCTGCCGCCACCCCCCGCGTTTCGGGGGAAGCCTTGTCGTTGGGTACAAAAAGAAAACGGTCCGGCAGCCTCGGGCTAACGGAACCGTTTCACCGCAATTTCCCCCAATATAGCAATCTTCGCGAGTTTTTCACGCCCAAAAAAGTGGTTTTGCAAAAATCGTCACCGCTTTCGCGAGCCGGGTGACGGCGAGGCAAGGCGGCGACAAAAAACGGCCGCGATCGCTCGCGGCCGCTTCGAGAGCCTTGGAAGCCAGGTCAGCTCCGCATGAAATGGTTGATCTGCTCGGCCAGCATGCCGTATTCGCGCGACCCCTTGCCGGTACGCTTCTCGATCTCCACCAGCTGCTGCTGGGCGCCGGCCAGATCGCCAATCTGGAGATGCGCTTCGCCGAGATATTCCCGCACCAGCGTATAGTTGGGGTCGATGCGCAGGGCTTCCTCGTAATAGCCGAGGCCTACGGCGACACGGCCGGAATGACGGTGCGAATAGCCGAGATAGTTGAGGATGCGCGGATCCTGCTTGTTGGCGGCAAGGGTGAGCACCGAGATCGCCTCGTCATAGCGCCCGGCCATCGCCAGGTCGTGACCGGCTTCATAGATGCTGTCGTCGTCCAACATGCCTTCCTGGGGCGCGACGCACTTTTTCTTCTTCTTGTCCCAGACCTCGCCCTTCTTGCACTGGGTGACAGTCTGGCCGCCGCCCGAACTGTCGCCGCCCGCGGCGAACGCCGGAACGGCAAGAAACTGCAGAGCGATTAGCGCGCTCGCCGTCTGGATCAGCACTCTTTTATGCATCGAAGCCTCCTGGAGGGGTGAGAATAGAACACTAACGCCAAGTGGTTCGCGTTTCATCCCGGAAAAGCAGGCCTGGAGAACATGAGGTGACGGATGGCGCAAATTCGGTATCATCGCGGATCGAATGAAGACTGAGCCCACGGAGACGGCCCGTGCAGCAACGGCTTGAGAAGAACTGGGAACTTTCGATCGGCCCCGACACCGTGCGCCTGTTCATCCTCAAGGCCAAGGCGCTGAGTGCGGCCGTCAACGAGGATTATGCTGACGGTGCCGAACACGAGATCGAGTTCGATGGCGACACGCACGACAATCACCATCATGACGGCCTTGCCGAGGAGAGTTCGGAAAACCTGACCGAAGAGGAACTGCGCGAACTGATCAACGACCTCAATGTCGATGAAGCCGCCGAACTGATCGCGCTCGCCTGGGTCGGGCGTGGCGACTACGACCCCTCGGAATGGTCGGATGCCGTGACCGCGGCGCGCGAGCGCCCCAACAGGCGCACGGCAAAATACCTGCTCGGCATGCCGCTGCTTGCCGACTGGCTGGAAGAGGGGCTGGAAGCGATCGGCGCGTAACGCTGAAGTAACCGATTGTGATCGCCCGAAGCGGCCGCGCACGCAACTTCGGCATGCCGGTGCCGTTTCGGAGCGATGGCAACGCTGCGCTCTTCCCGAAGGTACCGGATCGCAATGGTCATGGCGGCGACAGTTCTGCTGGCGGCGCCGGCCGACGCCAAACATCGTCACAGGCATTACAAGCCGCTTTCACCGCGAGTGGAGCAGCCGCTGACGCCGCGGGTCGACCAGCCCCTGAAGCCGCGGGGGAAATCGCGGCGCAAGCAGCCGAAACCGAGGGGCGAGCAACAGATCACGCGCAGCCCCGCCCAGCAGACGACGCAGCCTCCGCTGCCATCGCCCGCCGATGTTCCCCTGCCGGAGCAACGTCCCGCAGGCTCGCCAAACACGGAAAAAAGCCCGAAAACGGAAGAACAGAACACCGAGGCCCCAAAGAGCGGCGGGGCTTCCAATCAGTTCAATGAAGAAAAATCCCGTTACAAGAAACAGGCGCTCCCCGAACCGCAAGCCAACATGGAAAGCGAGCCGGAGCCACCGGCCGTGGCGCCAATACCGACACCAAAGCCCGATGACCAGGAGCCCGAGGCCCAGCCGCCTGACGTCGCCCCGCAACCACCTCAGAAGCCGGCCGATAGCGGCGACCAGAAGATGCTTCCCGACCCGCGCTCGGCCGACCTGCCGGCGGACAAGATGCCCGCGGAGGAAGTTGCCTGCCGGGAACGGCTGAAGGCGCTCGGGGTCGAATTCGAGGAGCACAAGGCGGAAAGCAATCCCGAAATCGGCTGTTCGATTCCCTATCCCCTGGTGCTGAAGTCACTCGGCAAGTCGATCGCGATTGCCCCCGGCACCGAACTCAATTGTCCGATGGCCGAGGCGACGGCGCGTTTTGCCGCTGACGTCGTCCAGCCGGCGGCGAAAGCCGAATTCGGCGCCGACCTGAAATCGATCGGCCAGGCATCGGCCTTCGTCTGCCGGCCGCGACACGGCGCTGGGAAACTGTCGGAGCACGCTTTCGGCAACGCGCTCGACATCGCGAGCTTCACCCTATCGGACGGCAGGACAATCGAGGTCGGCCTGACCCCGCCGGAGAAGGAGGGCAAGTTCCTCGACGCAATCCGCAAGGCCGCCTGCGGTCCGTTCAAGACCGTGCTTGGACCCGGCGCCGACGCTGACCACGCCTTGCATTTCCATTTCGACCTCGAACCGCGCCGCCATGGCGGCACGTTTTGCCAATGAGCATTGGCTGTCAGCCGCACGTGCCGCAATTCAGCCGCAGGCATGAACGCGGCCGCTGAGTTTTCCTTTACCCTTGATCGTTAAAATACCGGATATCCGGACCATGATCCCGAAAACTGGAAACCGGTTTTCGGGAAAGATCATGATCAGGCAAAGGGTAGGACCTGGTCAGGATCAGGTTCGGGGACAGGATTCCGCCAATGGCCGGCAAATTTCGCGCCGTGTGTCTTCCCATCGCGCGCCAGCTGAAACCCGCGGTGCTGCTGGCTGCCGGCCTTGCGCTGGCCACGGTTTCGGCCTGCAACACCGGCAATGTGCTGTCGCTCGAACCGGCCGTCGACGTCGGCTCGCAGACCGCGGCCGTGCCGCAATATTCAGGGATGCAGAGGCTTGTTCCGTCCAATCCCTACATGACCCAGGCCGCCTATCCGCGCATGGATACCCCGATGTCACCGACCGAACAGATGCCGGCCAGCGAGACAGACTGCCGCCAGCAGCTGAAGCGCCTCGATGTTGCCTATACCGATCTGGCGCCGATCCATGAAGGCCAGTGCGGCATCGACTATCCGGTCAAGGTCTCGGCCATCGGCAGCGTCGAGATGAAGCCCGCCGCGACGCTGACCTGCGACATGGCCGCCACCTTCGCCGCCTGGACGAAGAACGAACTGGTTCCCTCCGCCCGCTGGCGCTACTTCTCCGGCGTCAAGACCATCCACCAGGGCTCGAGCTACTCCTGCCGCAACATCGCCGGCGAGGGCGTGCTGTCGGAGCACGGCAAAGGCAATGCGCTTGACGTTATGAGCATCGAGCTCAACAATGGCGATGATATCGACGTGCGCAAGCCCGGCCTGTTCGCCTTCCGCACGCGTGGCTTCCTCAACAATGTGCGTGCCGACGGCTGCCAGTATTTCACCACCGTGCTCGGCCCCGGTTACAACTACGACCACCGCAACCATTTCCATTTCGACATCAAGAACCGCAAGAACGGCTACCGCGCCTGCCGCTGATGCATGTCGCCCAAAAGTGACCTCGGTTTTGAGAAAACGACATGCATGAAAGCAAGAGTCCAAAGTGCGTCGGCCGCAATGGCGGTCGTGATCCCTACCCCACCGACGGCAAGGCAATCATCGGCGTGTTGAAGCAGCCGCGGTGACTCGCGTCACGTCGTGGCGATCGCGATCTTGCCGAATCGACAGCCCCACACATTGTCGTGCGCGCCGTCTGGCCGGTAACGCGCGCTCACGCCAAAGGTGCGGGTTGTCGTCTATGCCCTTGTCGAACACTTTTCGGCGCCGCCGTGAGACAAGGCCTGAAAGACACGCGTCATATTCTAAAAATGACGGCGGACTATTTTCGAGCGGCCCGACGCAATGCTATTGAGCCCTCATGCTATACGTTGAAATCGCTATCGTGGTCGTCCTCATTTGCGTGAACGGCCTTCTGGCAATGTCCGAGCTCGCCATTGTCTCGTCACGGCCAGCCCGGCTCAAGGCAATGATCGACCGCAATATCAACGGCGCCGGCCGTGCCCTGGCGCTCGGCTCCGATCCCGGCAAATTTCTGTCCTCGGTGCAGATCGGCATCACCCTGGTTGGTATCCTCTCCGGCGCCTTCTCCGGCGCCACGCTGGGGGATCGACTGGCGGTGTTCCTGGCCTCGACCGGCATCCGCGAAAGCATCGCCGACCCGCTCGGCGTCGGCATCGTGGTCGCCATCATCACCTATTTCTCACTGATTGTTGGCGAACTCGTGCCCAAGCAGATCGCCTTGCGCGATCCCGAGCGGGTTGCCGTCCGCGCGGCGCCCGCGATGACCATCCTTGCCACCGTTTCGGCGCCATTGGTGTTCCTGCTCGACATTTCCGGCCGGGCTGTCCTGTGGCTGCTCGGCCAGCGCGGCGAAAGCGAGGAGAAGGTCACCGACGAGGAGATCAAGATGCTGGTCGCCGAGGCCGAGCATCACGGCACCATCGAATCCGACGAGCGGCGCATGATCGCCGGCGTCATGCGGCTTGGTGACCGCGCCGTGCGCGCCGTGATGTCGCCGCGCACCGACGTCGACTGGATCAATCTGCAGTCCGACGATGCCACGATCCGCAAGCTTTTGATGGAGACGCAGCATTCGCGGCTGCCGGCCGGCGACGGCAGCGTCGACGCCATGATCGGCGTCGTCCAGACCCGCGACGTGCTGGCGGCGCTGCTTGCCGGCCGCGCGCTCGATCCGCGCAAACATGTGCGCGCGGCACCCATCGTCCACGACCAGGCCGACGCACTGGACGTGCTGCAAAAGCTGAAGGAATCCGACGTGCCGATGGCGCTGGTGCATGACGAGTACGGCCACTTCGAAGGCATCGTCACCCCTGCGGACATCCTCGAGGCCATCACCGGCGTCTTCCGCTCGGATCTCGAAGCCGGCGAGGAAGAAAACGCCGTCCAGCGCGACGACGGCTCATGGCTGCTCGCCGGCTACATGCAGGCCGACGAGATGGCCGAGGTCCTCGGCATCGACCTGCCGGAAAACCGCGATTATGAGACCGTCGCCGGCTACGTGCTGTCACACATGCATCATTTGCCAACGACCGGCGAATGCGTCGACGCTCAAGGCTGGCGCTTCGAAGTGGTCGATCTCGACGGCCGCCGCATCGACAAGCTGATCGCCACCCGTCTGCCGAGCGGCCACCGCGAGGTGGTACGCTGACAACGGAGGTCAAGCTGATCGAGATAGCCGCGAGGATCAGACCAGGGACCCTGCGGCTTGCCCAAGTTGCGTTAGCCGTCTGATTCGAGGGAACTCGCTCCCTCAAACCGTGGCTTCGATTGGTTCGGCAAGTCTGGGGTTTGAGCGCGTGGCGATCAGGCAGCTGGCCACGATGAGGCCTGCTCCGCCCAGCGTGGTCCAGGTCACCGCCTCGTCGAAGAAGAGGAAGCCGAGCGCGATCGCCCAGATGAAGGCCGAGTATTCCGTCGGGATCAGATATTGCGCTTCGGCGCGGGCATAGGCCCAGCTCATCAGGAATTGGCCGGCGAGTGACAGTGCCGTCACTCCGGCAAGCGGAAGCCAGAGATTGCCCGGCAAGGCAATGGCGAGCCAGGGCGCGGCAAAACCAAGGATCACCGCAACGCAAAGGTTCTGGAACAGCATGATCTCGATTGGCTTGGCCACCAGCGCCTGTTGCCGCGCAAGGATCAGATTGTAGGCGTAGAACACGGTCGACACGAGCACCGCGGCCGTCCCAAGCAGGGCATCGCCGGCATAGCTTCTCTGTCCGAACTGTCCGGCCACGATGATTGCGACGCCCGCCATCCCGGCCAAAGAGGCCCAGATCGCCTGCCGCTGTATCCGCTCGCCCAGCAAAAGCGCGGCCAGGAGAAGCGCAAACAGGGGCGCCACGAAACTAAGCCCGATCGCCTCTGCCAGCGGCAGCCTGGCAAGCCCCCAGAAGAAGGACAAAAGGACGATGCCGACAACAGCGGCCCGCAGCGCATGCAGCCTCAGCACCGAGGGAGCAGGAAGCGAGCGCGGCCCCGCCAACCAGCCCGTGCCCGCGACCACGGTCGCCAGCATGCTGCGCCACAGGACCGTGTTGTAGACGCCGACCGCGATGACCAGCACCTTCATCGCGGCATCCATGCCGGACAGGAGGAAGATGCCAAGCGCGCATACGAGCACCGGGATCATCGGGGAAACGGCGCCGGACAGGCTGGATGACTTCACGCGGGCTTACTCAGGTGACGGATGCAAGCTGACATATCAGGGCGAGATGGCTGGGCCAGATGGCAGCTCCGACCATATGGCGGTCCAACGATGCCGGCGCGCCTCGCGCTGCGCGGCCCGCACCGGCAAAGCGGGCCGATCCTGCTGCTCGACCAGACCGCAGCCGATGGAACTGGTCGCTGATCCGCCGCGATCTCGACGGCCTGAACCGCGCGATGACCCTGACACCGACACCCGGTCCCTATCTGCTGCAGGCGATGATCGCCGCCCGCCACCCCCGCGCGGTGACCGCCGCCGACACCGACTGGATCGCGATATCGGCCTATTACCAGGCTCTTGCCCTGGCCGGCTCGGCGCCGCCCCTCATCGCGCTGCCGGGCACTTCTCCCCGTATAGTGACGGGGAGAAGGCCGCTGTCATCGATGGTTTCGTCAAACAGAAACGTTGCAGAATATTAAGCCGAGATCGCGGTCAGCCCCTTCTCCCCGTCACTATACGGCGAGAAGATGGCGGCAGCCGGATGAGGGGCAGCGCGACGTTTGCTCGAGCAGCACTCATGGGGCCCCTCCAACGAAAAAGGGCGGCGCGAGCGCCACCCCATATCCCTTGGGAGGATAATCTCAAAGAGCGATCAGGCCGCCTTGATTTCATCGTCGACCACTTCGGCGTCGCGCGCCTTCTTCAGCGCCTTGGCCCACCAGGCGACATCGTTGACCAGCGCGGCGGCGGCCTGGTTCAGGTGCTCGAGATCCTCAAGCTTCTTCTCGCCCTGGCGCACGGCGAGGAAGTCGCCCCAGGCGATATGGACGGCGGACTTGACCGGCGCCATCTGCAGTTCGACGGCATGGAGGCGGAGCTGCTCGACGGCGCGGGCGCCACCGACACTGCCATAGCCGACGAAGCCGGCCGGCTTCTTGTTCCATTCGTTGGCGGCGTAGTCGATGGCGTTCTTCAGCACGGCCGTCGGGCCATGGTTGTATTCGGCGGCGGTGAAGATGAAGCCGTCATATTCGGCAACCTTCTTCTGCCAGCGCTGCGCCACCTCGTTGGTCGAAGGCACCCAGGCGGAGGAGGCAACTTCGTCGAAGAAAGGCAGCGGGAAGTCACGCAGGTCGACGACTTCCACGTCGATGTCGGCATGCGACTTGGCGATCTTGGCGATCCATTGGGTGGGCACATCGGCGAAGCGCGCGGCGCGCGTCGAACCAACGATAATGGCGATCTTGGGTTTTGACATGGGAGGCTCTCCATTCCGGTAAAAGCTGGTATCGTTTAGATACCGGCGCTATATGAGATACTGTCAACTCCAGACGCAAGGAGGCACCTTTTTGTTACTGAGGCACCCGCACCGCACCGAAGACTGCCGCGCCATTTCGGAAATCCTGCAGCGTGTCGGCGACAAATGGACCGTGCTCGTGGTCGGCAAGCTTGGTGATGGGCCGCTGCGTTTCAATGAATTGCGCGCCGCTGTCGGCGGCATCTCGCAGAAGATGCTGACCACCACCTTGCGCGGCCTGGAACGCGACGGTTTCGTCACCCGCACCGTGTTCCCGACCATCCCGCCGCGCGTCGATTACGAGCTGACCGAACTCGGCCACGAACTCCTGATTCCGGTCAGCGCGCTTGGCGAATGGGCACGCAGGAACACCCAGCGCGTCAAGGCGGCACGCGAAAAATTCGACGGCGTGCATGGCTGAAACCCTTGCGCGGCAAGGAGTCCGGTATTTCGCGATGAGCGACATTGCCTGACGGCAGGCGAACCCGTGACCTCTAAACGAGGCCGCCAAACTTTGCCTATCGCCGGCCAGCACACCCGCTACTTTGACGAGGATAGTCGTGAGCCTGAGGCAACCATTCAGGCTCGTGGCGCCATGTTCCCGCAAGGCGCCGGACTGCAGATCGCGCATGCCGCGGCTGGCACCCCGACGCCCTTGTCGCCCTGCAAGCAGGCGGTGCGTGGAAGGTCGTCTTTGACTTCGGCATAGGCGGTTACGCCGAGCAGGCAGACCAGAGCGACAAGGGCTGCCACGAGCCAGCCGTTCAGTATGTGTTGACGCATTGTCTCTCCTCCAACGCGGCAGAATCGGGCGTGAAGGGCAATCGTCGGATGTCGCGAAGCGCGGCGCCCGCACGGGCGATGTTACAATTTGGCCTGTCTGGAGAGAACGGGCTGTCGTCAACTCTCGGCGGGCACCGCCTTCGGCTTGCCCTCGCCGTCCAGCGCCACCATGACGAAATCGGCGTGCGTCACCTTTTCCATCAGGTCGGAGAGATAGCGCTGCGCCCAGGCCTCGACCTTGAGCGTCATGGACGTACGGCCGACGCGTTCGACATGGGTGTAGATGCACAGCGTGTCGCCGATCTTCATCGGCTTGGCGAAGGACATCTCCTTGACCGCCGCCGTCACCACGCGCCCCCTGGCGCGCTCGGCGGCGCGGATGCCGCAGGCAAGGTCCATCTGCGCCATCACCCAGCCGCCGAAAATGTCGCCGGCCGCATTGGCGTCCGAAGGCATGGCGAGCGTACGCAGCGTCAGGTCTCCGATCGGCCGTCCATCCGCGTAGTGCACCATGCGAGGAAATCCCTTGAGATCGATTGCCCTTGATCCCGTAGCGTCAGGGCGCAGGCACGTCAACGCGCCTTGGGACGGCGCGGTCCACGCCCGCCGCACCGGCGGCAAGGCACGCCTGTCCGTTAGAAGTAGCGCGCGAGGTTCGAGCGGATGCGATCAAGAACGGTATTTCCCGACATGTCGGGAACGAATGCCTTGCCCGTAATCGCCTCGTAGGCCTGCGTGTATATCCTGGAGGCCTGTTCGACGATCTCGTCGGGAATCTTAGGGATCGGATCCTTGTAGGGATCGCAGCGCGCCGCCACCCACGAGCGGATGAAATCCTTGTCGAAGCTCTCCGGCCGCGTGCCGCTTGCGAGCGCCTGTTCGTAACTCGCCGCGATCCAGTAGCGACTGCTGTCGGGCGTGTGGATTTCGTCGGCCAGGATGATGGTGCCGTTCCTGTCGGTGCCGAATTCGTATTTCGTGTCGGCCAGGATCAGGCCGCGCTCGGCGGCGCGTTCCTGGCCGCGCGCGAACAGCTTCAACGCGTAGCTCGAAACGGTATCCCACTGCGCCTCGGTGAGCAGGCCCTGCTCGATGATCTCGGCCCTGGACAACGGCTCGTCATGGCCGCCATCCGCCGCCTTGCTCGTCGGCGTGATGACCGGCTCGGCCAGCTTTTCATTGTCGCGCAGGCCGTCCGGCAGGCGCATTCCATACATGTCCCGCTCGCCGCGCCTGTAGCGGGTCAGGATCGAGGTGCTGGTAGTGCCCGCCAGATAGCCGCGCACGACGATCTCGACCGGCAGGATATCGAGCCTTGTGCCGACGACGACATTGGGATCGGGATATTCGAGCACATGGTTCGGGCAGATATCGGCGGTTTCCTCGAACCAGTAGCGGGCCGTCTGGGTCAGTATCTCTCCCTTGAACGGGATCGAGGTCAGGATGATGTCGAAGGCGCTGAGGCGGTCGGTGGCGATGATGATGCGCCGTCCGTCGGCCAGGTCGTAATTCTCGCGGACCTTGCCCTTGTAGTGACCCGGCAGCTCGGGAATGAAGGCATCCGACAGGGTCCGCATCTGATTCCTGCCTTCCGCAGAGTGGCCAGAGCATGGTTCCGAAAAGTTGCAGACTTTTCGGAAAAAATCATGCGCCAAGATAATTCCATCGCATAAGCTGTCGAGCCCATTCGTATCAAGCGCGATTGTCGGTATTCCCCGCAATCCGGCCCGGCATCGCGGTCGCTTTTTTCACAACCGATGCCGGAAGGCACGGCGACGCGGCAAGCCCGCCGCGTCTAGGCTGCGGCCAGATTTTCGGAGCCGCTTATTTCCATCATGCAGACTTATGACTTCATCATCGTCGGCTCCGGCTCGGCCGGCTCGGTGCTCGCCGACAAACTGTCGGCTTCGGGCCGCTTCTCGGTGCTGGTGCTCGAAGCCGGCGGCACCGACCGGCGCTTCTACGTGCAGATGCCGCTGGGTTACGGCAAGACCTTCTTCGATCCCAAGGTCAACTGGAACTACAAGTCCGAACCCGACCCCGGCCTTGGCGGCAATGTCGACCACTGGCCGCGCGGCAAGCTGCTCGGCGGCTCGAGCTCGATCAACGCCATGGTCTGGATCAGGGGCGCGCGCGAGGATTTCGACGACTGGCGCGCCGCCGGCAATCCCGGCTGGGGCTACGACGATTTGCTGCCGGTCTTCAAGGCGATCGAGGACAATGAGGCCGGCGCCGACCAATGGCGCGGCACCGGCGGCCCGCTGCACATCACCGACACCACGAAGGCCGTCCACCCGCTGACGAAGCGCTATCTCGCCGCCGGCCAGCAGGCCGGCCTGCCGCTCAATCCTGACTTCAACGGCGCGGCCCAGGAAGGCGTCGGCATCTACCAGATCTCGACTAGGAACGGCCGCCGCATGTCGGCGGCCCGCGCCTTCCTGCGCCCGGCGATGAAGCGCGGCAATGTCCGCGTCGAGACCAACGCGCTGGCAAGCCGCATCCTGTTCGAAGGCAAGCGCGCTGTCGGCATCGAATATCTTCAGAACGGCCAGACGAAAACGGCCCGCGCCGGCCGCGAGGTGATTCTTTCCACCGGCTCGATCAACTCGCCGCAGCTCATGCAGCTCTCCGGCATAGGACCCTCGGAGTTGCTGAAGCAGCTAGGCATCCCGGTCGTTCATGCCAACGAGAATGTCGGCGCCAATCTGCAGGACCATGTCGGCATCAACTACACCTTCAAGGGCAAACTGCCGACGCTCAACCAGATCCTGCGTCCCTGGTGGGGCAAGCTGCTGGTCGGCATGCAGTACATCCTCACCCGTTCCGGCCCGCTGTCGCTCTCGATGAACCATGGCGGTGGTTTCTTCCGCACCGACCCGGCGGCCACGCGGCCCAACATGCAGCTCTATTTCCAGGCGTTCTCGACCATCATTCCAAAGAGCGGCGAACGTCCGATCCTGACTCCCGATCCCTGGCCGGGCTTCTCCATCGGCCTCTCCAACTGCCGCCCGTCCAGCCGTGGCGAGATCATGATCCGCTCCAGCAACCCGCTGGATCATCCAAAAATCGTCGCCAACGCCTATTCGACCAATGCGGACATCGACGAAATGCTGGCGGCGGTGAAATTCGTGCGCAAGATCGCCTCGATGCCGGCCATGGCCGAGATCATCGCCGAAGAGGTCTTGCCCGGCCCTTCGATCGAGTCCGACGCCGACCTGATCGCGGATTTCAGGAAGCGCTCGGGCACCGTCTATCACCCGGTTTCGACCTGCCGCATGGGCCCCGATCCCTCGCGCGCCGTCGTCGATCCGCGCCTCAGGGTGCATGGGCTCGAAGGCCTGCGCGTCATCGACGCGTCGATTTTCCCGGACAACATCACCGGCAACACCAACGCCGCCTCCGTCATGACCGGATGGAAGGGCGCCGAACTGGTTCTGGAGGACCACAAATGAAGATCACCGACGTCAAGACCTGGGTTGTCGGCAACCCGCCGCCCGGCATCGGCGGCAAGTATTTCATCTTCGTCAAACTGACCACCGATGGCGGCGTAGTCGGTTATGGCGAGGCTTACAATGCCACCTTCTCGGCCCATGTCACGGCCAGGATGGTCGAAGACATGGCCGAGCGTTATCTCGTCGGCCGCGATCCGCACGACGTCGAGAACTTCTTCCGCCGCGCCTATTCCTCCGGCTTCACCCAGCGCCCCGACGTGTCCGGAATGGGCTGTTTTTCCGCGCTCGAAATGGCCTGCTGGGACATTATCGGCAAGGAGGCGAACAAGCCGGTCTACAAATTGCTTGGGGGCCAGGTGCATGAGACGCTGCGCTCCTACACCTATCTCTATCCGCACACCGGCAGCGTCCATTCCGAGGATGCGCCGGACGGCAGGAACGTCTACAACGATCCCGACCTGGCGGCGGCCTGCGCGCTCGAATATGTCGAGCAGGGCTTCAATGCCGTCAAGCTCGACCCGGCCGGCCCCTATACCGCCTTCGACGGCCACCAGCCGCGCCTGCTCGATATCGACGTCTCCACCCGCATGATCAGGGCGATCCGCGAGGCGGTCGGCACCCGCGCCGACATATTGTTCGGCACGCACGGCCAGTTCACGGCATCCGGCGCACTACGGCTCGCCCGCGCCATAGAGCCCTATGATCCGCTGTGGTTCGAGGAGCCGGTGCCGCCCGATATGCCCGAAGTGATGGCGCAGGTCGCTCGCGGCACTTCCATCCCGATCGCTACCGGCGAGCGGCTGACGACAAAGTCCGAATTCGCCCGCGTCATCGAGAACCGCGCCGCGACCATCCTGCAGCCGGATCTCGGCCGCTCCGGCGGCATTCTCGAAACCAAGAAGATCGCCGCGATGGCCGAGGCCTATCACATCCAGATCGCGCCGCACTGCTATTGCGGACCGATCGTCGGTGCCGCCAACATCCAGCTGGCGGTGACGCTGCCCAACTTCCTCATCCTCGAATCGCTGAAGCAGTGGGACGGTTTCCACGCCACGCTGCTGAAGAAGAAGATCGAGTGGCAGGACGGCAATGTCATCCCGTCGAAGGAGCCTGGCCTCGGCGTCGAGCTCAACGAGGACGTCTGCGATGCGCACCCCTACACCGGCAAGGACCTGCATCTGCAGATGATGCAGACTCCGTTGATGCCGTGAGCGAAAGCTACGCCTTCATCGGCCTCGGCCATCTCGGCGGCAACCTTGCCGCCAGCCTGGTCCGCAACGGCTTCGCGGTCACCGTCTTCGACCGCGACCCTGCCGCCGTCGAGCGCCTGGTAGCGCTCGGCGCCACATCGGCGAACAGCCCCGCCGAGGCCTCGGCGCAGGCCGGCAATGCCGTCACCTGCCTGCCCTCGCCCAAGGTCAGTGAAGCGGTGCTGGCCGACCCCGGCGGATTGCTGGCGGGCCTGCCCAAGGGCGGCACCTGGATCGAGATGTCGACCAACGGCCGTGATGAGATCGTGCGCCTCGCCGCCCTCGCCTCGGCCAAGGGTGTCGAGACACTGGAATGCCCGGTCACCGGTGGCGTGCATCTGGCGGCAGCGGGCAAGATCACCGCGCTGGTTGGCGGCGATGCCGCGCTTTACGAACACCATCGCGCTGCAATCGAAGCCATGTGCGCGCGCTCCTTCCTGATGGGCCCGGTTGGCTCTGCGGCGGTGATCAAGGTGATCACCAACATGCTGGCCTTCATCCACCTCGTCGCCGCCGGCGAGGCATTGATGCTGGCCAAGCAAGGCGGGCTCGACCTCGCCCAGTCCTATCACGCCATCGTCGCCTCCTCTGGCAACAGCTTCGTCCATGAGACCGAAAGCCAGCTCGTTCTCAACGGCTCCTACGATATCGGCTTCACCATGGACCTGGCGCTGAAGGACCTTGGCTTCGCGCTCGGCATGGGCAGGGATTTCGGCGTCCCGCTCAAGCTGGCCTCGCGCGTCAACGCGATTTTCGAGCAAGGCAAGCAAGCCTATGGCGGCGGTGCCTGGTCGACCCAAATCGTCAAGCTGCTCGAGGACGCCGTCGGCACCGACCTGCGCGCGGCTGGTTTCCCGGCCAAGCTGGCCATGAGCAAGACTAACTAATAAATGAAATCAAGACGTTGGGCAAGAATCTAGAATCATAGCCGCAACACCTTGAATCAGAACAGCAACATCTCGACTGGTTTCTCGGGCGAGTTGAATCGGACAACATGCCTCGGTGATTGGCGGAAAACACCCCTTCCCCTTCGTCATCCTCGGGCTTGCCCCGAGGATCCATGCCGTAATATCAAGGCGATGCAACGGTGCCGACTTCTCCTCCACCGCACTCCTCGGCCAAGGTCACGGCATGGATCTCAGGGTCTCCGCGACGGAGCTTCGCTCCTGCTTCGCCCTAGGATGACGACGTTGCGCGACGCGGCATTGCCGGGCAACGCCTTGATTCAATATCTGAGCGTCAGGGCGCCGGGCAGGATCTCGAAGGTCGCCGGAATGCGCCCGGGCGACTCGCCGTCTATGTCGACCAGCGCACCGTTCTCTGCCCCATCGCCAAGCGGTTCGACAACCACTTTCCTGCCGCGCAATATGGTGATCGCCGGGTGGTTGCGATGCCGCCCGCCATAGAGGAGGCGGATGTCCCAGATCAGTTTCAGCTTGCCCGCCGCGCGCAGGATGACGATGTCGAACTGCCCGTCGGTCAGTTCGGCATCGGGCGCGATCATCATGCCGCCGCCGAAGAACTTTCCATTGGCCACCGCCACCAGCGCCATGCGTGCCTCAACCGGGGCGCCGTCATCGACGGTGATCCGGACATGCTGGAAGCGATAACGGATGAACTCGACCACGGTGCGCCACAGGAACAGCGTCCTGGCCGACATCCTGCCCTTGCGCTTGTCGGCGTTGACGGCGCGGTTGGTGGCGCCTGACAGGCCGAGGCTGGCGATGTTGATGAAGTGACGGCTGGCCAGCGCGCCATGGTCGTCGATGTAGCAGATGCGGCCGGCATCGACGGCCCTCGCCTTCGCCTCGGCGATCCGCTTCAGGGTCGCATCCACCGCCCTCGGCAGGCCGAGCCCGCGCGCGAAATCGATGCCGGTGCCGCAGGGCAGCAAGCCGAGCTCGGTCTTCCGCCCGCCTTCCTCGCCGGCCTGCAGCAGCCCGTCGGCCACTTCGCTGGCGGTGCCGTCGCCCCCGGCCGCGATCACCAGATCGAAGCCATTCACCGCGAGATCGATCGCCAGCCGTTCGGCATCGCCCTCGGCCTGCGTCTCGCGCAACTCGAAATCGCCGAAGTGTTTTCTCAGCGCGGCGGCGACATCAGGCCAATGCCGTTTCAGCCGGCCGCCACCCGCAATCGGATTGAGCACCACCCCGACTTTCAAATGCTCGCTCTCCCCGGCACCGAGCCTATGTGTTCGATCCTTTGCCGGCATTGAAGCCCGCGTCCATCGGCGGAGCAAGAGGGACCTTCGATCGGAGCGTGGAAAAGCAGGGGCGGGCTGTCTAAAGCAGTCAGGGCCGAAATTCCGGGCCCAGTGGCAAATGCTCCCCGATAATCCCACTATCCACAGGCCCGGGACCATTTCCCGGAACCCTTACCCGGCGTAAGTTCAACCCATCTCAGGCGGCTACCGATCATCGAGCCGAAAGGCGAAAGTGAAAGGCGGATTTCCTGAGGCCCGTACGGCCCGGATCGAGAACAGGCTTGCCTGTGCGAGGGACGGAAGCCGAGCTACGGGGCCGCGGAAAGCGTGCCAACGCCGACGGCGGACCGATGCTGCCATGAAGGACGGCAAAAACCTTCGATGGCACGCAGGGCAAGCCCGCAAGGGCCAAGCCCAGCGTGGTCTGGACGGATGCCGCCCTTGGGTGGCCTCTGGCAAGACCGTCAAAATCAAGGCCGGCATGGCGCGACGACTGTAGGGAAGTTGCTGCCGCGACCGCGTCCTGATCTGACAGGGAGGCGCTGGGAGAAATCCCGGCGCCGACTGTCTTGCGCCCCTCCAACTTCTTTCCCGGCGACGTTGCGGGTGCCGCTCGATCGGTAGGCCCCGCCATGCGTCGACTGATCCGGATAGACACGTGCCGCCACCTACATTCCACAATCGAGGCCAAAATCCCGCCTTGATCGACGCGCGATGGAGGATCGCGTGTCGCCTGGAACGCGGCATGCACCTGACTGGGCTGCCGGGGGCATCTCGAAGGGACAAGACCGTGATCAAGACCGCCCTTGTCGCCATGACCATTGTGGGCTGCGACTGCGACGCGAAGCTGTGTGAATATATCGGCGAGACGCCGGCCAAATGGTCGACCATCGCCGAGTGCGAAGCCGCGATGAAGAGCCAGATCCTGCGCCAGCATAATTTCAACTATCCCCTGGTGTCCGGCATCTGCCGCACCAAGGGCTCGGCGTCCTCCTCGCAACTGGCCGCTACGGCATCCCGCCCGGAACTGAAGCCCGCCGACCGGACCGTTGCGCCGGAACGGCCGCTGCCGCCGGAACTGAGCCACCGTCCGAGCGTCTCGGTCGGCTCGCCGACGACGGCCATGGATGCGGCCGCCGCGCGGCCCGTCGCCTATGAACAGGTGGTCGATGGTGGAACCGGCACGCTCTATCGCACCAAGAATGGCTACGCCGTGGTCAAGACCGATCTTGGCCGCGCCGCTTCCGCGACCGCCGACGCGGCAAAGCGTTCGGTGAACTGGCTGGCCGGCCTTGTACCAACGGGACTTTAAGTCCCTACAGTTTGACCTTCAGGCTCTCCCAGAACTTGTCGATCAGCGGCTTTTCGGTGGCTGCGTCCTCGCCGGCGACGCGTGTGATGAACAGCAGGCCCTGATCGGCAAGGCCGAAGCCGACGATCTCGAAATAGGCGGTATCGGTGCGCGTCTTCACCTCGGCGCGGATGCCAGTCAATTCCTTGCCGTTGCCGAGCTTGCGCGTCGTCGGCTGCTGCGTCAGTTCGGCGCCCGCCTGCACGGATTCCTTGGTCATCTCCTGCAGCATGAGCTGGTTGAGCGACACCGGATTCATCTTGCCGTATTCCTGTACCACGACGATCGTGCCCAGCGCCGAGGCCATCAGATACTGTGTGATGTTTTCGCCGAGATCGGTCTTGGTCACCGAAATGTCGCTCGGATGGACGAAGGAGAAACTGCCGCCCGAGAAGGTGGCGAAGTCGTTTCGCTCGAGCGTCACCTTGCTCTTTTTGCCGCCGGGCAGCGTCACATCGGCGGTGTCGCCGGGATCGATGTCGACCGTCACGCCATCGATGGTCAACCTGAAGGCCTTGAGGTCCTCGGCTCCGGCCGGTCCAGCGCACAGCGCGATGAGAGTGAGGGCTGCCGCTGATACCATCCGCATGGTTGTTCTCCTGCCTCCGACGCCACCCTGCTCAGCGCCTTGATGGCACGGTAGACAGTCGAGGAAAACAGTTCCGTCGGGTCATATTGCCGTTTTGCCGCCAGGAAGGCCGGCAGCTCGGGATAGGATGCCAGCAATTCCCTGGCCGTATAATGCAGCTGGTAGGGCAGGAAGAAGCGCCCGCCATGCTTGATCGTCACGACGCGCCCGGCGTTCTTTAGCCCCGAAGGCCCGCGCGCCAGCCGCGCCATGGTGGTGTCGCCCCAAGCACCGCGCCGCCGACCACCGCGGCACCGAGCAGCAAGCGCCGCGACAGGCGAAACCCTTTCTGTTCCTCGGCCATGAATATCCCCCGTCGGCCAAGGGATAGCGCGGCTCTTTGGCAAAAATCATGGCGGCGCTGCCGGAACGGCGTTCCACCACCCTGGTCGGCCAGCGGTGAGCGACCAACAATATGAAAATGGCCGATCCCCTAGGGAATCGGCCAGCATTGGAGCAGGGTCTGAAAGGTCAGGTCAGCAGGTCCGCCGACGCGTGACGTTCATGTCTATGAAGCCTTCTTGATCGACGTCACCATGCCGGTCTTGTCGTCCACCGTCACCGCTACCTTGGCGCCGACCTTCAGTTTCCCGAGCGCCGCTTTTGGCGACAGCTGGTAGATCTTGCCGTCGTCGAGGGTGATCGATTTGGTCGTCGGATCGACGGCCTGGATGGTGCCCTGAACGGTCGCGGCATAGGCCGTGCCGAGGAAGGCGAGCAGAGCGGCGGTGGTTGCGAGGGTCTTCTTCATCGATAGCACTCCGTGCTGTTTCGGTTTCGTCCGGTTGCCTTGATGGCCGTCGCCTTGGGAACGACGGCACCGAACGAGCCGAGACTGGAATGGAAGACCTGCTTCCTGCAAATCACATTGAGTGAATTTTAGCAAAGGAAATCATAGGCTTAATTCTGACACATTGCTTCCAGCCGACGTGGTTTCCTGATGTTTCGCCCTTCCCAATGAGCCCACTTCTTTCCACGAAAAGAGTCGGTTAGCCGATTGTGGCTGGCGGGTTGCGGGCATCACGCAGCCGCCGCAATCCGTCTGGTGCAGGATCACGAAACAGTCTGGCGGCGTCCCACAGGGTCAAATTTTGTTTCATGGGATCAGCTCGAATGTCCCTTGAGCGGATGAGGCTCGCGTGCCGGTTGCAAACCCGAAATGGATGCGGGATGGTGGCGGTTACTATGGTGAGGGGCCCTCCATGAAACGTGCAGTCCGGACCATGATATCCCTGGTGCTGGCGTTTGCTCCGGGATTGGCCGGCGCACAAGGCGCGGACCCGGGCGACGACAAAACGGTCATCTTTGCTCCGGGCGATCCGGAAATGACGGCCGCCACCGCGCGGGCGCTCGCCAGGCTCGATGGATTCCTGGCCTTGGCAGAAGCGCCTCCCTCCGGCACGGACAGGTTCAAATTGAAGGTCCAGGTGCGCGACGGCAACGTCACCGAGCACTTCTGGGTCATCCCTTTCCGCGGCACGGAAAGCGGATTTGTCGGCATATTGGCGAACCAGCCGGAGCAAGTGCACAATGTGGTGCTCGGCCAGAATATCGAGTTCACGCGGGACGATATTTCCGACTGGGGCTACACCAGGGACGGCCGCCAGGTCGGCAGCTTCACCGTCTGCGTGATGTTCAAGAAAATGTCGAAGGAAGAAGCGGACTATATGCGCGGCAAATACGGCTTCGACTGCTGAGCCGCCCAGCTTTTGTCTTGACGCGCATCATTGTGCCGAACTGGGTAACCGCATCATGTCAAGGCTGCGGAGGATGCAGTCTCGACGCGTGGCGAAGAGATTCAAGGGTGCCTCGCACCTGTCGTGCGCCGCGAGGCCGCGCCTTTCGGGCAAACGCTGGCGCCGACCCACCTGGGCGATAGGCAAATAGGCCGGCCTTCAGTTGCAAGACTATGGAAAGACCGCCCTCAACCGCCCCTCGACCTTTCCCCTCATCGCACCTGCCAACGCCTCGACCCGCACCAGCCGTTCATGATCTCCGTCCCGCAGCCGAACAAAGGGATGCAGCCGGTAGGATGCAATGGCACCACGCGTCCCTTCATCGGCGCTGACGTCGACGGCGAAAATCCCGCCAATGCGACCCGGCCAGGGCTGGCGGGCGAAAGCGGTGCCGAGGAAATCACCGAGCCCATAGGCGACGACCGTCCCGCCGATCCGCTCCACCGGCTGAACCACATGGGCGTGATGGCCGGCGATCAGCCCTATGCCCCGCCCCGCCAGGCGCCTGGCCAATGCCCGCGTCGCGGCGCGCGGAAAGTGGCGGAACTCCCAGTCCCAATGCGGTACCGCGCAAAGGAGGTCGAGGCCATCGCGCTGCCAGCCTGTCGGGTCGCTATCCATCGACACGCGCCCGGCAAACAGATCTTCATCGGCATTGCGCCACAGCGTGAAGGCGGCGAAGCCGACACTCAACGGTCCAACTTTGACAGCCTGCACCAGGCCGTCGGCGGCAAGGCCAATGGTGCGGATGCCGAGCCGCTTCAGCGCCGCCACCGTCTCGTCGAAACCGGCGACACCCTGGTCGAGGACATGATTGTTGGCCAGCGACAGCACGAGTTTTTCGCGCGCGATGCCGACCGCCGCCAGCGCCTCGGCCAGAAACCGTTCGCTCATCGCATGATGCGTGCCGAGCTTTGTTCCCAACACGGCACTCGGCCTGTCCACGACAGGGCTTTCGCAATTGCCGATCACCAGATCGGCGGCGCCAAGCAGCGCCTTGATCGCCGGATCGCAGTCCGGCGCGCTGCTGTTGGCCACCGCCGAGATGTCGCCTATGAACGCAAGCCGCACCGACTGCTTCGGCCGCCGCTCCATCAACGTCCCCGCCATCGGCGCAAACCCGCTGGCGTCGCCGCCGAGCGACGGTTTCAGGAATCGCGGCAGCCAGGACAGTTTGTAGGAGAGCGGATAGTTCGACACGCAATGCCCAATCGTTTGCCTTGTTTAGACTTTCCAGCGGGCGGGTTGAAGCTGTCGACGCTCAACGATGTGGACAGCGCGGCGGCCCTGACAGGCGCGGCATCGCAAATTTGTGTATGGTCACGCCGGACGACACCGCTTGGGAGGAAAAGATGACACGAATAGCAATCCTGCTGGCATCCGCCTTCATTGTCCTTGTGCCCCTGTCTTCCGCCAACGCCGCCATGCCCGAAGCGGCAACCGCGCTTTTCCAGGCGAAGACCGTGGCCGCGCGCGACAGCGCGCTGTCGACGCTGGAGGCGGCCGCGCCGAAGGATCCCGCATCGGCCTATGCCGCCGGCGCCGGCGAGTTCTTCACCGCGCTGGAGTTGCTGGCCAGCGGCCTGCACCGCCATGGCTTCGAGAGCCCGCGATCCTTCATGCTGCCGCTGATGCAATTGCCGGTACCAGAAAATCCCAACCCCGAGCCGCTCACCTATGAGCAGTTCCGCGCCATCCTGGTCGCCTTCCGCGACCGGCTGGAAAAATCCGCCACCACGCTTGGTTCGGTGCCGGCCGATGCCGATATCGGCATGGTCATCGACCTCACCCATGTCGGCATCGACCTCAATGAGGACGGCGCGATCGCGCCCGACGAAAGCATGGCGGCCATCATGGCCGCGCTGTCGCGCGGCAGCATCTCGCAGAGCGACGCCACGCCCGCGCTGACTTTCCGCTTCGACCGCGCCGACGGCTATTGGCTGCAGGGCTATGCCGAGTTCCTGATGGCGCAGGCCGATTTCTGGCTGGCGCATGATTTCAGGGGCATGTTCGACGGCTCCTTCCACATGCTGTTCCCACGCGCCAAACTGCCGTTGCAGGACATTCTCGTGCCGCCGCCGAGCGACGTGGGCAGCAACATCTTCTCCTCGGAGTGGCGCATCGCCGATTTCATCTCGATGGTGCATCTCGTCAACTGGCCGGTGGTCGAGCCGGAGCGCCGCAAGACGGCGCGTCGGGAACTGCTCGAAATGATCCGGCTGTCGCGCGAGGATTGGAAGGCGATCCGCGCCGAAACAGACAATGATCGCGAATGGCTGCCCGGCCCGCAGCAGAAGGGTGAGAACCCGCTCACCGGTCTCGAAGTCGGCGAGGAACAGGTGCAGGCCTGGCTCGCCACCTTGACCATGGCCGAGGATCTGCTGGAAGGGCGTGTGCTGCTGCCGCATTTCCGCATCACCGGCAAGGGCATCAACATGAAGCGCTTCTTCGACGAGCCCAAGCCTTTCGACCTCGTTCTGTCGATCACCGGCCCCGGCATCGCGCCCTACCTCGAAAGCGGCAAGATTCTGACCAGCGAGGATTTCGACCAGATCCAGCGCGAGTTCGGCGGCGGCGGGTTCTTGACTTTCGCGCTCTGGTTCAACTGAGGCTTGGCTTCCTCCGCAGTTGGCGCCATTGCCCCGCCGCACCTACGGGCACGCAGCACAAGGAAGGCAGAAGCCTTGAGCCTGCCGGCCCGAAATTGTGGCAGTATGGCGACGGTTTAGCGGGGTGCCGCAGGCGTTTTCAGCGACCAGGCGGACAGGGAAAGGCGTGCCCGATTGCCGCAGGCACCGCCGAACCGCCTTACTACAAACATTAGCAGAGGCTGTTTTGCTTGACTTGGCCGGCAAAAACAGGCAGCAAAACACCCTTGGAAGGGCTGCAATACCGCGTGCATGGTCGTGGACAAGCCTTTTTCGGCACAAAGTCCACGTCTCTCGGTTGGTTTTGAGAGGGATTGGTTAACCAACTTTGTCCATATTTTAAAGCAATCGGCAACTAACGACAGGCGCGGCAAACGCGTCGGGGACCACCTGGGATCACTCACAGAATGGTCGTCGCGGCTATCACGGCCGCGGACGTGGGAGCCGATTGGAGCAAGATTGGTTGCATGGCGTTCTTGAGTAAGAAAATCGTCGGGGACAAGCGTTGGGACGGCGAGACCGCCTGCGACGCGCCACGTGCCTCATCCTTCAACCCTGAACGGATCGTCCGCTGGGTGGCGGTGCCCGGCGTCGGTGCTGCCGTAAGCCTATGGCTGGTCGGCACGATGGTTGGCCTCAGCTCCGTCGGCGCTTCCCTGTCGTCGACGTCAAGCGGCCTGCCGCCGACGCTGTCCATGCCGGGCTCGCTCGCGCTCGCCGATCCGCTGAAACAACATTTCCTCAGTTCTTCGGCGCCTCTCGTGCTGGCCAACGCCCATGGCGGTGCCCATGCCCTGCATGACCATGCCGTGCAATGCGGTGCTGGCTGCTTCAGGCTCGCCGCGGTGAGCCCCCGGGCGGAGAAATCCACGCGCCTTGTGGCGCGGGCAAAGCCGGTACCTGCTGTCGCCCCGCCGACCGTCAAGTCGAAGTCGCAGGAGCGTTTCGAACGCATGGAAGCGTCGCTGTCGCCGTCCAGGCTCGCTGCGGCCTTCGCCGGCGCCGGGAAGCCGGCTGCCGCCCCCAACGCCCGTCCCGTGATTTCCAGCGCCACGCCGCAAATCACCGAGGCATCGCTGGTGCCATCCGTCCAGGTCGTGGCCAGCCTGTCGGATGACATGCCGCCCCCGGCGGCGGAGCGCTTCGCCCGTATGGACACGGGTTCCGTTGTCGTCCAGACCGCGCCGGCGCCGATGGGCTTTGCCCAGTCGGAAACGCCCGATAACGCGCAGCTGGCGCTTGCCCTCGTGCAGTCGATGCCGGTCGAGGACGAGGCATTCGCCTCGCCGCTGCCGATGACCGAATCCTCTGCGGACGTCGCGGTTGCCCCTGTCGAGACCCGGCAGGAACAGCCTGGCGATGCTGCCTCGCTGCCGGACGCGCTCACCGACGACGTGCCGCTGCCGACGCGTCGCCCGCAATATGACGCGCCGCAGCCTAAGGCTGTGGAGCAGGACAAGCCGGCTCCACAGCCCAGGATCGTGGAGCAGAAGCCGGCTCCACAGTCCAGGACCGTAGAGCAGAAGCCGCTTCTGCAGGCCAAACCGGTCCAGCAGGCCAGACAGCCGGCCCGGCAAGGGCGGTCTGGTGATGGCGGCGACGCGTTGGCCTACGCCAAGCCCGACACGCCTTCGGGCGGCCTCGGCCAGGCGTTCAGGAACCTGTTCAGCGGGCCGAGCGCCGGAAGCGGAGCCGGCCATGGCGTAGCCGTCTACGACATCTCGGCCATGACCGTCTACATGCCGGATGGCCAGCGGCTCGAGGCGCATTCGGGCCTTGGCGCCATGGTCGACCAGCCGCGCTATGTCCACGTGAAGGATCGTGGTCCGACGCCGCCCAACACCTATAATCTGTCGCTGCGTGAGTCCCGCTTCCATGGCGTCGAGGCCATCCGCCTGACACCGGTGGGCGGCGGCAACAAATACAACCGCAACGGCCTGCTCGCCCACACCTACATGCTGCGCGGCGGCCGCGCCGAGTCCAATGGCTGCGTCGTGTTCAGGGACTACGCGCGCTTCCTCGCCGCCTTCAAGAAGGGCAAGGTCACACGACTCGTCGTAGTGCCACGATTAAGCGGATCGCCGACTCAGGTGGCGTCGGATAACGCACGCGGTGCCTGAGGACTGAAAGGCGGCGCCGGGCAATTGCCTCCTCCTGACAGCCTGCTGTCAGGAGCCGGAGCAGGCGCAGCGCCTCGCTCCATCCCGCTCTTTCCATTTTCGCCAGGAAATCCCATATTCGGGACATGGCCAAATCCCCCGACAAAAGAACGCCGCCGACGGCGAATGACGACCGCGCCGCGCCGAAGCGGCGCAGCCCGCTGACCGATTTCCTCGACGCTTCGGAGCCGCTGCACAAGGGCGGCTTCGCCGAGATGCCGCAGCCGGAACTGTCGGGCACCCTGCTGACCGGTTCGATCTCCGATTGGGCCGAGCAGATCGAGCAGGAAGCAGAACGCGAAGGGCGCCAGACCGGCAAGGGCGACGGCGGCAAATCGCCAAAACCGGCGAAGAAGATTCCCGAGCGCTCCGCCGCGCCGGGCCGAACCGCACGCGGCACCTCGATGGGTGGCGCAGCCACCGCCCGTGAACGCGCGGCAGTCGGCCTCAATCCGGTAGCCGGCCTCGACATCTCGCTGGAAGAGGCGGAGACGATGACCTCCAGTGGTGTCACCGCCACGGTGGCCGCGCTGTCGGCGCTGATCGAATCTGGTAATCCGCTGCACAAGGACGGCGTGCTGTGGACGCCGCATCGCCCTGCCCGCCCGGAAAAATCCGAAGGTGGCATCGCCATCAAGATGGTGTCCGACTTCGAGCCGGCCGGCGACCAGCCGACCGCCATCAAGGACCTGGTGGAAGGCGTCGACAACAACGACCGCACCCAGGTGCTGCTCGGCGTCACCGGCTCCGGCAAGACCTTCACCATGGCAAAGGTGATCGAGGAGACGCAGCGCCCGGCCCTGATCCTGGCGCCGAACAAGACGCTTGCCGCACAGCTCTATTCCGAGTTCAAGAAGTTCTTCCCCGACAATGCGGTGGAGTATTTCGTCTCCTACTACGACTACTACCAGCCGGAAGCCTACGTCCCGCGCACCGACACCTTTATCGAGAAGGAATCCTCGATCAACGAACAGATCGACCGCATGCGCCATTCGGCGACGCGTTCGCTGCTCGAACGCGACGACGTCATCATCGTCGCCTCGGTGTCCTGCATCTACGGTATCGGCTCGGTCGAGACCTATACGGCGATGACCTTCCAGATGCAGATCGGCGACCGGCTCGACCAGCGCGCGCTGCTCGCCGACCTCGTCGCCCAGCAATACAAGCGGCAGGACATCAATTTCGTCCGCGGCTCGTTCCGCGTGCGCGGCGACACGATCGAGATCTTCCCCGCCCACCTTGAGGACCGCGCCTGGCGCATCTCGATGTTCGGCGACGAGATCGAGGCAATCACCGAGTTCGATCCGCTGACCGGCCAGAAGACCGGCGAGCTGAAAAGCGTCAAAATCTACGCCAACTCGCACTATGTGACGCCGCGCCCGACCCTGAACCAGGCGATCAAGTCGATCAAGGAAGAGCTCAAGCTGCGGCTGGTCGAACTCGAACGCGCCGGCCGCCTGCTGGAGGCGCAGCGGCTGGAGCAGCGCACCCGCTTCGACCTGGAGATGCTGGAAGCCACCGGTTCCTGCGCCGGCATCGAGAACTATTCGCGCTATCTGACCGGCCGCCAGCCGGGCGATCCGCCGCCGACATTGTTCGAGTACATTCCAGACAATGCGCTGGTCTTCATCGATGAGAGCCATGTCACCGTGCCGCAGATCGGCGGCATGTATCGCGGCGACTTCCGGCGCAAGGCGACGCTGGCCGAATATGGCTTCCGCCTGCCGTCCTGCATGGACAACCGGCCGCTGCGTTTCGAGGAATGGGACGCCATGCGTCCACTCTCCGTCGCCGTGTCGGCGACGCCCGGCGCCTGGGAAATGGAGCAGGCCGGCGGCGTCTTCGCCGAGCAGGTCATCCGCCCGACCGGGCTGATCGATCCGCCGGTCGAGGTGCGCCCGGCCAAGAGCCAGGTCGACGATGTGGTCGGCGAGATCCGTGAGACCACCAAGGCCGGCTACCGCACGCTGGTGACGGTGCTGACCAAGCGCATGGCCGAGGACCTGACCGAATATCTGCACGAGCAGGGTGTGCGCGTGCGCTACATGCACTCCGACATCGACACGCTGGAGCGCATCGAGATCCTGCGCGACCTGCGCCTCGGCGCTTTCGACGTGCTGGTCGGCATCAACCTCCTGCGTGAGGGCCTCGACATTCCCGAATGCGGCTTCGTCGCCATTCTCGACGCCGACAAGGAAGGTTTTTTGCGCTCGGAGACATCGCTGATCCAGACCATCGGCCGCGCCGCCCGCAACGTCGACGGCAAGGTCATCCTCTACGCCGATCAGGTCACCGGCTCGATGGAGCGGGCTATGGCGGAAACCAACCGCCGCCGCGAAAAGCAGATGGAATGGAACGCCGCCAACGGCATCACGCCGGAATCGGTGAAGTCGCGCATCTCGGACATCCTGGACTCGGTCTACGAGAGAGATCACGTCCGCGCCGACATCTCGCAGTTCACCGACAGTGCCGGCGCCATGATGGGCAACAATTTCAAGGCCCATCTGGATGCGCTGGACAAGCAGATGCGCGACGCCGCCGCCAATCTCGACTTCGAGAAGGCGGCCCGCATCCGCGACGAGATCAAGCGGCTGCGCGAGATGGAACTGTCGATTTCGGACGATCCGCTGGCGCGCGAGGTGGAAGGCCAAAGCCCCGCCTCGGGCCGCGAAAAGGGCAAGCACAACAAGGGCGTGGCCAAACATCGTACGGCTGAGGAACAGGAGCGTTTCCGCAAGCTCGACGAAGCCGGTGCCGCGGAGGAGGCTGCCAAAGCCGCCCGGTCCAACCTATTCCGCAAGCCCGCGCTCGACGAGATGGGCGCCGACGGCGCCGTGCCGGTGAAGAAGCCGCTATTCGCCAAGCCATCGATCGACGACATGGCCCCCGGCACCGACATGCCAACGCCGGCGGGCGCCGTCTCGCGCTCCCTGTTCAAGAAACAGTCGGCCTCCGAAGCGCACGGCTCCGATTTCGGCATTCCCGGCGAGCCGACAAAACCATTGTTCAAGAAGAATTCGCTGGACGAGATGACCGTGCGGCGGACCGAAACGCCCGTTGAAGGAAAGAAGCCGGCCAGGCCCCAGCCAATCTCCCCCCTTGTGGGGGAGATGTCCGGCAGGACAGAGGGGGGCGCGAAGGAGCGCGACAATTCCGCCAAACCCATTGTCCGTCAGCGCGCCGGCATCGGCTCTTATGAGGATCCAGGCGACGCCCGCCGCGAAAAACGCCGGCCAGGCAAGACAGGTCGGCCGGGACGATAGGTCAGAGAGTTCAGCGCGTGGCTTCTGAACCGAGCGTCGCGCTGCCCCTCATCCGCCTGCCGGCACCTTCTCCCCGTAAACGGGGAGAAGTCGGCTGGCCGCGAGCGCGCCGCCCGTCTTGCAACGCTGGCGATTGGCGAAATATAAATTGGCAGCGTCCTTCTCCCTGTCACTAAATGGGGAGTTGAGAAGTGGTCCGCGCAGCGGACGAAACGCCAATTGCTTGGCTTTTGGAACGACGAACGCCCGGCAGGGCGATGAGGGGCAGCGCAAACCCCGGCAGTCCGGCTCGTCGTGCCTGCGCTTGCCACCTTCCGGCGGAAACGATAAGCCGCAGCAAGCCGCAACAACCTTCCCCACCAACCATGAAACCCAGAGACATCGCCGCCTACGTGTTTCTGGCCGTCACTTGGGGGCTGTCGTTCCTGGTGCTGCTCAAGGTGGTGCATGCTTTTGGCTGGGTCGGCGCGGTCACCTTGCGGTCGCTGGTCGCGGGCATCACGCTCTTTCTGTTTGCCGCCTCGACGAGACGCAAGCTCGATTTCAGCGCCGGCTGGCGGCCCTTCGCGATGGTCGGCGCAACGACGGTAGCGGCACAGCTGATCGGCCTGTCTTATGCCACGCCGCGCATCGGCACGGCGATGGCGGCCATCCTTGTTGCTGCCATCCCGCTGTTCTCGATGATCATCAGCCAATTGTGGGGGCTTGAGCGCATAACCGTTCGCGGGCTGGCGGGACTGTTGCTCGGGACCGCCGGTATCATCGTTCTGGTCGGCTTTCCCGCCGTCCCGATCACGGCGCCCTTCGCTTTTGGCTGTGCCGCGTCCCTGTTCAGTTCGTTCTCGGCAGCCTTCGGCAGCAATTACGCCAATCGCCATCTGCGCTCTGCAGGCTCGTGGGAAGTCACCAGTGCCGCCTTCCTGTTCGGCGGCCTGATGACGCTGCCGCTGCTCCTCGCCGTGCCGGTACCGGCCCTGCCGCGCGCGGTCGACTTCCTCTACCTCGCTATCCTCGCCTGCGTGATGAGCGCGATGACCTACGTCGTCTATTTCCGGCTGGTGGCCAGCATCGGCGCGACCAGGGCGATCAGCGTCGAATTCGCCGTAACTACGATCGCGGTGCTGGTTGGCACTGTCATGCTCGGCGAGGCGCTGACCATCATCCAGGCTTTCGGCGCGGTGGCGATCATCGGCGGCTGCGTGCTGGTGCTGGACCCATTCCCGCGCAGCGCCAAGGTAGTGCCGCAGGCGGCCTTGCCATCCGCTCCGCCTTTGGTGTAGCCAATCCCCACACTCGAACGTCTGAAAGGAGGGCTCACGTGTTTACGTTCTATCGTCACCATCGTCAGCGTGGCCCGATTTCCGCCCTGCGAGCTTGCTTGCAGGGCTGACCAGGGACGGTCCGGGTTTTTCCCGCTTCGATTTTTTGGTCTGCCCTTCGTGGTGCGCAATGCCTGAGCCTGACGGCCGGCACACGCACCGTCAAAGTGCATCGAACCGGAGTTTGCCTCCGGACAGACCAGAGAAATCACAATGGCCCTGATCAGCCTCAAATCCCTCGGCGTCACCATGAGCGCGCCGCTCTTCTCCAATCTCGACCTCACCATTGGCAGCGGCGACAGGCTTGGCATCGTCGCCGCGAACGGCCGCGGCAAGTCCACCCTGCTGAAATGCCTGACTAGCGAGATGGAACCGACATCAGGCGACATCACCCGCACGCGCGGCCTGCGCGTCGGCCATGTCGAGCAGTCGGTTCCCCCTGCCCTGCTTGGCCGCACCTTCCAACAGGTGGTGGCCGATGCCTTGCCGCCCGGGCAGGCCGACAGCGAGATGTGGCGTGTCGACGTCGTTCTCGATTCGCTCGACGTGCCCGAGGACATGCGCGGGCGACCCATGCAGGCGCTAAGCGGCGGCTGGCAAAGGCTGGCGCTGATCGCCCGCGTCTGGGTCACCGACCCGGATGTGCTGCTGCTCGACGAGCCGACCAACCACCTCGACCTCGCCCGCATCAGCCAGTTGGAAACCTGGCTCAACGCGCTGCCGCGTGAGGTACCTGTGGTGATCGCCAGCCACGACCGGGCCTTCCTCGACGCGACCACCAACCGGACGCTGTTCCTGCGCCCGGAACAGTCGCCGGTGTTTTCTCTCCCCTATTCACGGGCCAGGAATGCGCTGGACGAAGTCGACGCCTCGACGACCCGCAAGTTCGAGCGCGACATGAAGGTGGCCCAGCAACTGCGCAAGCAGGCGGCCAAGCTCAACAACATCGGCATCAATTCCGGCAGCGACCTGCTGACCGTCAAGACCAGGCAGCTCAAGGACCGCGCGGAAAAGCTGGAGGACGCGGCTGTCGCGGCGCATCGCGAGCGCTCGGCCGGTACCATAAGGCTGGCCAATCGCGGCACGCACGCCAAGGTGCTGATCACGCTTGACGACGCGGCCGTCGAAACGCCCGACGGCACACTGCTGTTCAGGACCGGCAGGCGCCATATCTGCCAGGGCGACCGCATCGTGCTGCTCGGCCGCAATGGCGTCGGCAAGTCGCGTTTCGTCACCTTGATCCGCAACGCCATCCTCGAGCCTGACACCGCGCGGAATGTGAAAGTGACGCCTTCCACGGTGCTCGGCTACAGCGATCAGGCCCTGTCGGGCATCAGCGGCGACGACACGCCACTGGCGATGGTTTCGCGCCGCCATGATGTCGGCGAGCAGCGCGCCCGCTCGCTGCTCGCCGGCGCCGGCGTCAGCATCGACGTGCAGGAGCGCAAGATCGGCGTGCTGTCCGGCGGCCAGAAGGCGCGGCTGATGATGCTGGCGCTCAGGCTCGCCGATCCCAATTTCTATCTGCTCGACGAGCCGACCAATCATCTCGACATAGACGGCCAGGAAGCGCTGGAAGCCGAACTGCTGGCGCACGAGGCAAGCTGCGTGCTCGCCTCGCATGACCGCTCCTTCATCCGCGCCATCGGCAATCGCTTCTGGCTGATCGAGAAGCGGAAGCTGACCGAGGTCGAGGACCCCGAGGATTTCTTCCGCCAGGTGGCACAGGCCGCGGCCTGAGAAACGTAGCCGGCCCGTCGAAAACAACGGGCCGGCGCACACCCGTACAGAAAATTCTGCCCGATCTGTCGGACCGCCGCCCGATGCCACGTCCTTGGGACGCCGACACGATGATGCCGGCGCCAACCCAGGGAGAATGTATCATGTCGGTTCTTTCATCCATCGGACGCATTGCGGCCCGTTATGCGGCGGCGCGCGCCCGCCACCGCAGCGAGCGCATCCTGCTTTCGCTGCCGGCCGAATTGCGCAAGGACGTCGGCTTTCCGGAACTCTTCGACGCCAAGAACAGCCGTCGCGCGGCCACCTTCTCTGCCAAGGTCATATGACCACGGCCAGTCAACCATGCGTCAAGCCCGCCGGCGGCCCGCCTCTCCAGGCTCGGTCCGCGAGAAAAATTTGACGGCCGTGTAGGATAGCCGTCACCTCATGCGTCCTATGATTGGCGAGGCCCAAACCGAACGTAAAGAGGAGCAAGACATGACTGACCAGACCCCAGTTCAGCCAAGGGCGAAAGTGCTCGGCGGATTGACCCCCTATCTCCAGGTGGACGGCGCCTTCAAGGCCGCGGAATTCTACAAGAAGGCTTTCGGCGCCGAGCAGGTCTTTTCCTATCCGGCGGACGAGAAGGGCCGCACCATGCACATCCATCTCCACATCAACGGCTCGACGCTGATGCTGGGCGACGCCTATCCCGAACACGGCCATCCACATCAGGCGGCGCAAGGCTACACGCTGCAGCTTCATCTCGGCAGCGACGATATCGATGCCTGGTGGAAGCGTGCCGTCGACGCAGGCTGTGAGGTCGTGACGCCGCTGCAGGTCATGTTCTGGGGCGATCGCTGGGGCCAGGTGAAGGATCCCTTCGGCGTTGCCTGGGCGATGAATGCACCGGTCAAGTAAACTGGCGAGCCGGCGCCCCTCCCCAAGGGCGTGATGCGCTCACCTGCGCCGGGCTGCATCCCTGCCGACCCGGCGCTCCACTTCAACAAAGGAACCCACAATGTCCTATGTCGATGGTTTCGTGCTGGCCGTGCCCAAGGCAAAGCTCGATGCGTATAAGAAAATGGCTGAAAATGGCGGCGCCATCTGGAAGGAGCACGGCGCGCTCGCCTATGTCGAATGCGTCGGCGACGACGTGCCTTACGGCGAGCTGACCTCGTTCCCACGCGCCGTGCAGGCCAAGGACGACGAGGTCGTCATCTTCTCTTGGGTGGTCTACGAGTCGAGGCAGAGCCGCGACGCGGTCATGGCCAAGGTGATGGCCGATGAACGCTTGAAGATGGACTGGTCGTCAATGCCGTTCGACGGCAAGCGCATGATCTTCGGCGGCTTCCAACCGTTCCTGGAGCTTTGAGGAGCGACGGAACGCTATCGCTTCGTCATCCTATGGCGGAGCAAGGAGCGCAGCGACGCGGCGCAGACCATAGGATCCATGCCGTGACGTTAAAGCATTGAAAACGGTGCAGAATTCTGCGCCGTTGCATCCTTCGATCGACGTCGCGGCATGGATCCTCGGGTCTTCGCGACGCCGCTTCGCGGCTGCTCCGCCCGTGGATGACGAAGCTGGGTGGGCTTCGGCTAATCCATAAGGAGGGCGCTAATCCAGCTTGTCGAGCAACGGTTTCAGCCTGTCGCCATAGCGCTTCCACAGGTCGACCGAGCCTTGATACATCGGCTGGCGCACTTGCGCGGCGGAAGCCGTGCGCACCGGCCGGTCGGTCTCGTGAAACGACAGCACGGCATCGTCCCAGGGCAGCCCGAGATAGTCGATGAGCGCCCGGCTCTGCCCTTCCTGGTCGGCGACGAAATCCTCGTAGTGCAAGTCATGCACGACACCGGGCAGCACCTTGTGCCAATGCGCCATGATGTCGGTGTAGAGATTGTGGAAATCGGCGAGTTCGCCCAAGTCATAGCCATAGCGATGGCTGTCGCCCCGGAAATGCACCTTGTAGATCGACAGGCAGGTTGCCGCCGCATCGCGGGCGCAGTGGATGACCTTGGCCTTTGGCATCATCATGTGGATGAAGCCGACGAGCAGGAAGTTGCCCGGCATCTTGTCGGTGACGTGGCGCATATGCGGGTAGCGGGTGTGCAGCATGTCGAGATAGGCCTGCCCCGCCTCGGCGAAATCCGCGTCGTCCGCGTCGGATACGCCCCAGGGGAAACCACCCGGCATGTTCGACGGAAACTGCTTGCCCACCGCCTTCTTCAGAATGCTGAGCTCACCCGCGCCATAGACCTGCGGATGGCTGGCGATGATCTGTTCGACCAGCGTCGTGCCCGAGCGCGGCATGCCGACGACGAAGATCGGCGCGTCATCGGCGATCGCGCTCGGCCTGTGCCTTTCGAAGAAGCCGGCATCGAATACCGTCTTCATCGCCTCGAACTCGGCGCGTGTCTTCAAGGGATCGTAGTCGATGCCCTTGCGGCGGATGGCATTGCCTTCGGCGAAATAGTCGAAGGCCCTGCTATAGTCCTTCAGATCGTCGTTGGCCTTGCCGAGGCCGAAGGACAGCTGCATGCGGGCCAGGCTGTCCTGCGGCGCCTTGGCATGCTGGGCCTCCATGCCGGCCAATTCGGCGTCGCGCTCCTTCTGCCGCTTGACCTGCGTCAGCATCAGCCAGGCACGGGCCATGGCGGGCTGGACCTCGACTGCTTGCCGGAACAGATCCGTCGCCTCGTCGAGCTGGCCCTTTTCCATCAGCCCGACGCCGAGCCCGTGCAACAGGTCGGCATCCTTCGGGCGTATCGCGAGCGCTTCGCGGAAAGCAGACAGCGCCTCGTCCAGCCGCCCTGCTTCCTGCAGGGTTTCGGCAAGCCCGATGCGGGCGCGCACATGAAATGGATTGCGCGCGACCGTGCCGCGATAGACCTCTTCGGCCTCCTCGAACTGGCCGAGCTGCTTCAGCGACGAACCGAGGTTGTCGCGCGCCGCCAGCTGTTCCGGCCGCAGGTCCACCGCGCCTCGGAAGAAATCGATCGCCGCCGCGACGCGGCCAAGGTCGCGCATCACCGTGCCGAAATTGTTGAGGAAATCGGGATTCGTCGGCTGCAGGCTCACAGCCTGTTCGAGGAGTTCCAGCCCCTCTTCGCTACGCCCGGTCTGATGCAGCAGCAATCCCAGGAAATGCGCGGCCGCCGCGTGTTTGGGCTGACGCGCCAGCACCTGCCGGTAGATTGACTCAGCCTCTTGCCGGCGCCCGGCCTGGTGCAGTTGCAGCGCCTGCTGCACATACTGGTCGAGGCCCAGCGGCGGCTGGCCTCCCGCGCCAGACTTGGCCGCGCCAGACCTGACTCCCGCACCCGCCGCTCTTCTCTGATCTCTGTTAATGGGAAACCTGCCGTGTTTGTCCGCCTGCCGCGATCTAGGCCATTGGCGCCAAAGGTTCAAGGCTTTGCTTGTCTGCCTCGGCCATTGCGTTGCCGGCAAATGGGCTCGCTCGCAAGCGGCGCCTGCCTTCTTCCCTGCTGGAAGGAAGAGGGCAACAGCCTCTCAGCACGGCCCGCCGCCAACGATGCGGTAGTCCGCGGCGCGGGCTTCGCAGGCGTTGGGGAAGGTACGCGTCTCGCCATGCCGACGGGCGCAGACGGGCGCGTATTCACGAGTACAGAAGGTTTGCTCTTCGCCACCACCACCGCCGTCGCGGCAGGGGCCGTCGCGCACGATGCGATAGCCGGCGCGGTCGGCAAGGCAGGCATTGGCGAAGGTCTGGCGGTCGCCGCCGCGCCGGGCGCAGACCGGCTCGTACCGCTTGGTGCAGAATTGCGGTTCGGGACGTGGCGGACGCGGACGGGGTCCAGGCCTTTCGTCGACGACGACGGTGCAGGCGGCCAGAATCGCCGACAGGAACAGGACGGCCAGCCTTGCCGCGAAAGGATTGACGCCAGAAACTTCATGCTGATCTCTCCCCAAATCCTGGCCATTCCCTTGTCAAATGCAACCCCGTCGCGGCTCCCCACACGGGAAAAGGGGTATGGACCGTGGCGGGCTGGGTCGAAGATCTCCCTGGCCCATGCGTGACTGCGGCTGTGGGCCGATGACCCGCCAGGCGACGAGGCTTATCTGCGGCCGGTCGACGCTCAAATCGGTCGATTCTCGCGTCGGGATGCGCTCATAATGGCGGCCCGCGGCGCTATCTTGCAACCTTCACGTTTCCATGCGATAAATTCCGTGTTCGGGCATTTGCGACCCGGAGAGCGGAACGTTTTGGACGACCTTTCCCCGATACTGTGAATCTCTGACGGCCCCGTTTTTCGGCGGGGGGTTTTGACCATGCGCCAATGCATGACTGCCGAAGCAACCACCGGGAACTGCCCTCGACGCCAGGTGGCGGGCAGGACCACCAAAGACTGAACGGGTGAAGGAGTTTCCCCAATGGCCCAGACCGGCACCGTTAAATTCTTCAACGCGACCAAAGGCTTCGGTTTCATCACGCCCGATGGCGGCGCCAAGGACGTGTTCGTCCACATTTCCGCGATCGAGGCATCGGGCCTGCGCACGCTCGTTGACGGCCAGAAGGTTACCTTCGACGTCGAGCCGGACCGCATGGGCAAGGGCCCGAAGGCGGTCAATCTCCGCGCGGCCTGAACCATCGGGACGCCGCCCGCTCTTGATGGCGGGCGAATGAGGGGGCGGAGCTTGCCCAGCCTCTGGGCACGCAGACAGATTTTTGAAGGCGCGGCGTTTTTTGTCGCGCCTTTTTCATGTCCGCGGGACAGCATAAAAGCATGTCGCCCAAAACGGTTCCGGTTTTGGGTCAACGACATGCGTCATAACAAGGACTTAAAGCGCAACGCGCTTTAAGTCTCCGCAAAACTTTCTCTTGCCGATGACGCTAAAATAAAGGACAAATTTCCTCTCGGGCATTTGCCGGCCCGAGACTGGAGTTTATGGGATCAAAGGAGCTTCCCATGCCGCAGACCGGCACCGTCAAATTCTTCAACCATGCCAAAGGCTTCGGCTTCATCACGCCGGACGATGGCGCGAAGGATGTCTTCGTCCATATTTCGGCCGTGCAGGCGTCGGGTCTTCCCGGTCTCGAAGATGGGCAGAAAGTGACATTCGACACCGAGCCGGATAAACGCGGCAAGGGTCCGAAGGCCGTCAACCTGTCGATCGGCTGAGCCGGCTTCAGGCCGAACGCTCCGGCAGGCCAGGTCCGCTCCCCGGAGCGTGCGTTTTTTGATGCTTGTGGCGGCGCGGCACATAAAATCCGTTCAGCCCCCGTTCAGCCACGGTCTCATATTAATCTTCGTAAAGCCGGACCGCATTCCCGAAAAATCATACGGGCTGGCACGAAGGAGATCGACATGAACCGAATTTTCAAGACAGCCGTGCTGTCTGCCGCCGTGGCCGCCACGATGCTTGTGGCCCTGCCCGCGGCCAACGCCGATGACTGGCATCGTTGGCATCATCGCGGTCACGGCCATGGCGACGCCGTCGCAGCCGGCGTCCTCGGCCTCGCCGCCGGCGCGCTGATCGGCGGTGCATTGGCCAACCAGCAACCGCCGCCGCCAGACTATTACGATGACGGTTACTATTACGATCGTGACGTGAGCGTGCGCCCGGCCCCTGTCCGCCGCTACTACGCGGAGCCTCGGGTGGTGTACGCCGACCGTTATGCCGAACCGTGGACGCGCGACTGGTACGAGTATTGCTCGGACCGTTACCGCACCTTCAATTCCCGCACCGGCACCTTCACCGGCAATGACGGCGAACAGCATTTCTGCACGGCCAACTGAGGCTTCCCTGCCCCAAAACAAAAAGCGCTGACCGCGAGGTCGGCGCTTTTTGTTTGGGCTCTAGGATTTCGAGGGCAATCTGCGGCTGCAAAAGTCAGCGCCGCCCCTCATCCGCCTGCCGGCACCTTCTCCCCGTATAGGGACGGGGAGAAGAGAACTGGCCGCAATGCTGGCGCTGGTACTGCGACGCTGGAGATTGGCGAAATCCTCTGTGCAGGCTGTCTTTCTCCCCGTCCCTATACGGGGAGTTGAGAAGTGGTCCGCACAGCGGACGAAAAAGCCAATTGCTTGGCTTTTTCAACGACGAACGTCCGGCGGCGCCAGCTTTCGGAAACGGCCTGGTCAAGTTGTTCGGGATCGTCTGAATCCCTACCGAATTAGACCAAAAACGGATTGGTCCGCCGCTCCTCGCCGAAGCGGCCGCCCGGCCCATGGCCGCAGATGAAACCGATATCGTCGCCGAGCGGCAGAAGCTTGTCCTTTATCGAAGCGATCAGCGCCGCATGGTCGCCACCCGGCAGGTCGGTGCGGCCGACCGAGCCGCGAAACAGCACGTCGCCGACATGGGCGAATTTGGCCGCCCGGTTGTAATAGACGACGTGGCCCGGCGCGTGGCCGGGGCAATGCAGCACCTCGAAGCGATGCGAGCCGAACGACACCGTCTCCCCCTCGGTCAGGAACCGGTCGGGCACGCAATTGCGCGAACCGGCGATGCCGTAGCGCCTGCCCTGGTTTTCCAGATTGTCGAGCAAGGGTTTGTCGGCCTCGTGCGGGCCGACGATCTCGACGCCCAGCGCCGCCTTGAGCTCCATCGCACCGCCGGCATGATCGATGTGGCCATGCGTGATCCAGATGGCCCCGGCCGTGATCGCGTTGTCCTTCAACACGCCCAACACCTTGTCGATGTCGCCGCCCGGATCGACGACGACGCCGTGCTTGTCGTCCATGTCGAACAGGATGGTGCAGTTCTGCTGGAACGGTGTGACCGGTACGATGCCGGCGTTGAGCTGACCCATGATCGTCCTTTCGATGTCCAAGCGGTCATGTAGAGGCGCCGGTGAAAGGCGTCCACCCCTCGAAAGACGAACAGTCAGTCGTCTTAAAACGGAATGGGCGGCCGAAGCCGCCCATTTGAAAACCTTAGACAGAAATCGCCTACTTCTTCATGGCGCCCATGACCGCGCCGACGATGGCGGTCAGGATCGCGCCGCCGCCGGCGCCGCCGACGATGTTCTTCAGGTTGAGCGCGCTGCCGAGACTGCTCGTCGCCGCCGCGGCTGCGTCCGGAGTGATCGTGCCCCCGCCGAGCAGGCTGCCGAGGATCGCCGCGCCGCCGACGCCGCCAACCGCGCCGGCCAGGATTTTGGGAAGCTGCCCCATCGCTGCCGTCTTGATCGCCGCGCCGACCGCCTGACCACCGATAATGCCTGTAATGATCTGAATGATGATCGGAAGAAGCGTGTTCGTGTCCATATTGCCAGTCCCTCCATAGCTGCCAGCCTCCCGGGCCGACGCCATCATGAGACGCCGAATTGGATGAAAGTCAAATGCACAGACGCTGAAATAAAAGGGGCGGTTCGAAAACCGCCCCTACTTGCGCGAAAAGCTGTGACTTTCGTTATTCTGCGGCGATCGCATGCTTGGGCTGAACGGCGACAGAATAGTCGTTCATCAGGTTCTTGGCGATCTCGCCGACCTCGAATCGGTAGGGGCCGATCTCAGAAACCGGCGTGACTTCCGCCGCGGTTCCCGTCAGGAAGCATTGCTCGAAGCCTTCGAGTTCCTCCGGCATGATCGCGCGTTCGACGACCTCCAGCCCGCGATCCCTGGCCAGGCCAATGACGGTGCGGCGGGTGATGCCGTCGAGGAAGCAGTCGGGCTTCGGGGTATGGATCTTGGCGTCCTTGACGAAGAAGATGTTGGCGCCGGTTGCTTCGGCGACCTGGCCGCGCCAGTCGAGCATCATGGCGTCGGCATATCCGTTGGCCTCGGCGGCATGCTTGGACATGGTGCAGATCATGTAGAGGCCGGCGGCCTTCGACTTGGACGGCGCCGTGCGCGGGTCGGGCCGGCGCCATTCCGCCACGTCGAGCCGAATGCCTTTCAGCTTCTGCGCCGGATCGAAATAGCTCGGCCATTGCCAGATGGCGATGGCCACATTGATGCGGTTGTTCTGCGCCGAAACACCCATCTGCTCGCTGCCGCGCCAGGCGATCGGCCTGACATAGGCGTCCTGGAAACCCTGCTTTTTCAACAGTTTGGTCGAAGCATCATTGAGCTCGGCCACCGAATAGGGAATCTTGAAGCCGAGCAGGCGCGCCGATTCATGCAGACGCTCGGTGTGCTCGTTGAGCTTGAAGATCACGCCGCCATAGGCGCGTTCGCCTTCAAACACCGCGCTGGCGTAATGCAGGCCATGGGTCAGCACATGAATCTTGGCGTCGCCCCATGGAACGAACTCGCCGTTCATCCAGATGAAGCCGTCCAGTTGATCGAAGGGAACGGATGCCATGATAACCTCCCGCGGGCGCCGGCCCGCATATCTTTACAGTGTCGTTGCGTGTTCTTTTTGGCCGCGCCGTGAGATTGGAGACGCCAGCCGGTGTCTCGAAGCGTAAGCGGATAATCGCGCTCTGGCGAACTCAGGAAATTCCGGAAAAACCCGCCGGTCTTGCCTTTTCGTTCGCAATCCGCCCAAAAGCTTGTCAAAAATTATCATTGCAGGGAAATTACGTCAATAGTACTGACATAATCTCCTGTTCCCGTGGAGAAATGATGACGGATCGAAGCCCAGCCGCCGGAAAACCGATCAGGACCGCGATGTCAGTCGAGGACGGCATCGACTTCGCCATCATCGAGCTGTTCTTCTTCGCCTACCGCGACTTCACTTCCGATCCCGATCAGATCCTGGCCGACTATGGCTTCGGCCGCGCTCATCACCGTGTGCTGCATTTCGTCAACCGCAGGCCAGGCCTGACGGTCGCCGAACTGCTCGACGTGCTGAAGATCACCAAGCAGAGCCTGGCGCGCGTGCTCAAGCAACTGATCGACACCGACCATGTCGTGCAGCTGCAAGGTCCGCGCGACCGCCGCCAGCGTGAGCTCTATCCGACGGCCAAGGGCCGTGCGCTGGCGCTGGCGCTGGCGCGGCCACAGTCGCGCCGCATCCGTGCTGCATTGGAAGATTCCGGCGCCACCGAACGGGCTTTGGTGGAACGCTTCCTCGAAGCGATGGTCAATCCGGAACTGAGAGCTCAAATCGACGTTGGGTCCGCAAAAATGTCAGGAAAAAGCCATGGAGAGCAGTGAGAGGGTCGACCAGGCGACCGCACCGGATGACGACGCACCGCATTTGCTCGTGGTCGACGACGACACCCGCATCCGCAATCTTCTCAAGCAATATCTGACCGAAAATGGTTTTCGCGTCACCGTCGCCGGCAATGCCGGTGAGGCCCGCCGCAAGCTCGCCGGCCTCGACTTCGACCTGCTTGTGCTCGATGTCATGATGCCGGGCGAAAGCGGCGTCGATCTGACCAAGGCGCTGCGTGCAGAAAAGAACGTGCCGATCCTGATGCTGACGGCGTTGTCGGAAACCGACAGCCGCATCTCGGGGCTCGAGGCTGGCGCCGACGATTATCTGCCAAAACCCTTCGATCCGCGCGAGCTGATCCTGCGCATCAACAACATCCTGCGCCGCGGCGGCCCGGCGGCGACGCCAAAGGTCGAACAGTTGGTCTTCGGCCCCTACACCTTCCAGATCGCCAGGCGCGAACTGAAGCGCGGCGGCGAGGCGCTGAAGCTGACCGACCGTGAGCAGGAGATTCTGGCTATCTTTGCCGCGCGCGCTGGCGAAACCATCCCGCGCCACGAACTCGTCGGCGACGATTCGGAGGTCGGCGAGCGCACCATCGACGTTCAGATCAACCGGCTGCGCCGCAAGATTGAGCGTGATCCCTCCAATCCGGTTTGGCTGCAGACCGTGCGCGGTATTGGGTATCGGCTCAGCGTGGAATAGAATACCGGCCGCGGCCGCAATGGCCGCCGACGGATGAGACGGGCCAATGGCGACCACGGAACTGGAACAGCCGGGAAATGACGGCTTGAGCGCACGCGCCACGCGAACGCTCAAGGCGGTGCCGCGCATCTGGAACCGGTTCTGGCGCCTCGTCTCGCTCTATATGCCCAAGCGCCTCTATGCGCGCTCGCTGATCATCGTCATCGCGCCGATGATCCTTTTGCAATCGGTGGTCGCCTTCGTCTTCATGGAGCGCCATTGGGCGACCGTGACGCAGCGCCTGTCGCAGGCCACCGTACGCGACATCGCCGCCATCATCGACATGATCGAGACCTATCCGCACGACGCCGACTACGCCAACATCATTCGCATCGCGCAGGACCGGATGCAGCTGAAGGTCGACCTCCTGCCGCCCGATCCGTTGCCACCGCCGGGACCCAAACCGTTCTTCTCGATCCTCGATGACGTTCTTTCCGCCGAGATCACCCGCCAGATCAACCGGCCGTTCTGGATCGACACGGTCGGCAATTCCAACATCGTCGAGGTGCGCGTCCAGCTCGAGAACAGAGTGCTGCGCGTCTTCGTGCGCCGCAGTCAGGCCTATGCCTCCAACACCCACATCTTCCTGATCTGGATGGTCGGTACCTCGCTGGTGCTCTTGATGATCGCCATCCCCTTCCTGCGCAACCAGATCCGGCCGATCCTGACGCTCGCCGAGGCCGCCGAAAGCTTCGGCAAGGGCCGGCCGATGCCGCGCGATTTTCGCCCGCGCGGCGCCGAGGAGGTGCGCCGCGCCGGCTTTGCCTTCATCCAGATGCGCGAGCGCATCGAGCGCCAGATCGAGCAGCGCACCGCGATGCTCACCGGCGTCAGCCACGATCTCAGGACCATCCTCACCCGCTTCAAGCTGCAGCTGGCGCTGGCCGGCGGCAAGGCCGAGACCAAGGCGGCGCTGAACCAGGACATCGACGACATGCAGTCGATGCTCGAAGGCTATCTCTCCTTCGCCCGCGGCGAGGCCTCGGAGGATCCCGGGCGCTTTGATCTCGACGCCTACTTCCAGAAGCTCAGCGAAGAAGCGAGCCTGCGCAAATGCAAGCTGTCGACGACGCTTTCCGGCGACCCGACCGTGCATGTGCGGCCCAACGCCTTCGCCCGGCTATTGTCCAATGTCATCGGCAACGCCTTCCGCTATGCCAAGACGGTGGAGGTCAGCGCCAATCATGGCCGTGGCTCGCTTGTGGTCACCATCGACGATGACGGCCCGGGCATTCCGGCCGACAGGCGCGAGGATGTGTTCAAGCCCTTCGTGCGGCTCGACGAGGCCCGCAACCTCGATGCCAGCGGCACCGGTCTCGGCCTGTCGATCGCCCGTGACATCGCCCGCAGCCATGGCGGCGACATCACCCTCGACGTCAGCCCGCTTGGCGGCCTGCGCGCGGTGATCAAGGTTCCGGCCTAAGCGCAATTCCAGGAAAAGTGTGAAACGGTTTTCCGTCCGGACTTGCGTCAAGACAAAGAGTTAAAGGAGTTCGCCGTTTCCGCGAACGGTGGGCTGCTCTATGCACTTCAAGCATCTGGCTTCATCCGCCCGTCATGAAATCGTGGTGAAGAGCGCGCATGAAACGTGCGATCACACTCGATTCGTCCTTGCCGGCCCATTTCGACCCCGTGCCCGCCCGGGTGCGCTGGAGCGAAGCGGTTGTAGCCGGCTGGTCGCCGTTCCGGCATCGCTTCAAGGCAACCGTCGACCTTTCCAGCAAAGGGCCGCCATGCGCATATTGATGGTCACCGACGCCTGGCGCCCACAGGTCAATGGCGTCGTCCACACGCTGGAGCGGCTCACCGAAACCCTGAAATCCTTTGACGTCGGGGTGGATTTCCTGACGCCAAACATCTTTCGCACGCTGCCCTTGCCGACCTATCCCGATATAAGGCTGGCGCTGACCACGCCCGGCCACGTGGCACGGCTGATCGATGGCTACAAGACCGACCACATCCACATCGTCACCGAAGGGCCGCTCGGCATCATGGCGCGGCGCTATTGCCGCAATGCCGGCCGGCCATTCACCACCAGCTATCACACGCGCTTTCCCGAATATCTGAGCGCCCGCTTGCCGGTACCGGAAAGCTGGGCCTATCGCTGGCTGCGCGACTTCCACAATTCCGGCCAAGGCACGCTGGTCGCAACCCAGTCGCTCGCCGACGACCTTTCGGCGCGCGGTTTCAACAAGCTGAGGCCGTGGACGCGCGGCGTCGACACCGACCATTTCCGGCCGGACAAACGGAAGGACCTCGGCTTCCCCGGCCCGGTCTTCCTCTGCGTCGGCCGGGTCGCCATCGAAAAGAACCTCTCGGCCTTCCTCGACCTCGACCTGCCCGGCAGCAAGGTGGTCGTCGGCGAAGGTCCGGAGCTTGCAAAGCTCAAGGCGCGCTATCCCCAGGCGCATTTCCTCGGCCATCGCCCTAACGACGAACTGGCCGAGATCTATGCCTCGGCCGACGTCTTCGTCTTCCCCAGCCGCACCGACACATTCGGCAACGTCATCATCGAGGCGCTGGCCAGCGGCACTCCCGTCGCCGCCTATCCGGTCACCGGGCCGATCGACATCGTTGGCGACGGCATTGGCGGCGCGGTTTCCAACGATTTGCGCGAAGCATCGCTCGCCGCCCTCAAGGTCGACCGCGCCCAGGCCCGCGAACGCGCCATGCGCTACAGCTGGAAAGCCTGCGCGGAAATGTTCCTCGACACGGTCGGGGAAGCGCTGGGGACGCCGCGCAAACTGGCGGCGTGACACCATGCTTCGTCATCCACGGGCGAAGCCGACGCCCGAACCGTGGATGAGATGACGAAAACTAAAACAAACGCCCGCCGTCCGGCACCTTGCGCTCGATGGCGCCAAGCACGACAGCACCCTCCTCGTCAGGAAAGCCCAGCGTCAGCACTTCCGACATGAACGGCCCGATCTGGCGCGGCGGGAAATTGACCACAGCGAACACCTGCCGCCCGACCAGCGTTTCCGGCGTATAGTATTTGGTGATCTGCGCCGACGATTTCTTGATGCCGATGTCGGGCCCGAAATCGATCTTCAGCTTGAATGCCGGCTTGCGCGCCTCGGGAAACGGTTCGGCCTCGACGATCGTGCCGGCGCGGATGTCGACACGATCGAAATCGGCAAAACTGATCTCGGGCTTGCGCTCGCTGCTCGAACTCATGACACTGTCTTACCGATGCTCAGGCGTTGCCGTAGGTCTCGAACAGCACACCGGCCAGCGCATCCTTGGCCGAGGTTCCCGACCAGACGACGAACTGAAACGCCTGGAAATAGCATTCGCAGGCTTCCAGCGCCGAGGACAAAAGCACCTCGACCTGCTGGCTCGACGGCTCGACTCCGCCCGCCAGCAGCAACGACTGGCGGAACATGATCGCGCCTTCCTGCTCCCAGAGGTCGAAATGACCGAACAGCATCTGCTCGTTGATCAGCGACAACAGCCGCATCACTTCCAGCGCGCGGGTCTCCGGCACCTTGATGTCGAAGGCGCAGGCCAGATGCAGTGCCTCGAAATCCTCCATCCAGGAGAAGGAGACGTGATAGTCGGTCCAGCTGCCAGCGACCGAGATCGAGATTTCGTCATCGCCGGCCCGTTCGAAGGACCAGTCATTGTTGTGGGCCACCTGCTCGATAACATCCACCGGATGGATTTCGCGGGAGAATTCGAGTTCGAGAAGTTCCATGGAATGCTTCCTGTCGTTCTAAGGAGCGCCGCCACACGCTCCGCGGGAGGGCACACACAACGAACAATCTGATCTAGAACTCGGACGGCCAGGACTTCTCGACGCAAAGACCCCCAGACCGGACCCCACCGCCCGGCCGCATGACCCTGCTCCGAATCATGCAACAAATTCAGTCTATTGATCGGGAGTCGCGTGAACAGCCCAATTTTTCGCACTGCGTCATTCGCATGTGGAAAGGCGCTGTCACAAAGATTCATGCAATGCCGTTAAGCGATTCACGGCAAAGCGCTTTTCAGAATTGGGCTATGTGGAAAAGTTTAATGATTATTTTTTTGCACGCGGCTTCGCCGCCGCCGCTGGCGCGGTATCACCGGCCAGTTCGGCGAGCCTGGCTTCGAGCGCTTCGATGCGGGCGGCAAGACGGGCATTCTCGTCGCGGGCCTTGGCTGCCATCTCGCGCGCGGCCTCGAATTCCTCGCGCTGCACCACGTCCATCGAATTGAGGATACGCTCCGCCTGCCCCTTGAAGGCGGTTTCCACCTCGCGCCGCACGCCCTGGGCGGCACCGGCTGCATCGGTCATGAGCTTGGCGAATTCGTCGAGAATGCGGTTCGGTCCGGTCGACATGGCAAATCCTCGCTTGCTCGAAATGACGTAGTGGCGCCGCGCGGAGAATGCAAGAACGTTGAAGCTTGGTGCGGCATCTGCGTTGCTATGGCGCATGGCGCTGCCGTGCCTATAGGCAGTTGTCAAACAGCTCCAACCTGTACTCGAGGACGCCAAATCGCCTATTGTGTTGTCGTCTCATGTTGCGTCAGCACACTCCAATCAGGGTCAATCAATGGCAACGCCTCCACGCCGACCAACAAATCCGATGGCAGCCGCCGAAGCGGCCTTCAAGCCGGTCAAGAAGCCGGCGGCACTGCCCCGGGAACCCTCGACCGCCCCGAATGTCCGCGAGCTCGTTTCGATCAGGATCGACCGAGCCGTGCTGGACTATTTCCAGGAGGATGGCCCCGGCTGGCAGGACAGGATCAACGACGCGTTGCGGCAGGTGGTGGCTGCCAAGTCTCAGGGTTGAACTTACCGCCTGCACGGCGATGGCCCGAAAGGATGACCCGCCCCGACAATTGACGGCAACCACCTTGCCTTGACCCTGCCCAAACCCTGCCGCATGGTCCGCGCGCAAACGCGTTTCGCAACCGAGAGCTCCCGTTGAACGACTATTTCCTGCTGCCGCTGGCCTCGCTGCCCTTTCCCAACATCAACCCGATCCTCGTCCAGATCGGGCCGCTGGCGGTGCACTGGTACGGCGTCGGCTACATCGTCGGCATCCTGTTTGCCTGGTGGTATGCCAAGCGGCTTGCCTTCAATCCAAGGCTCTGGCCCGACGGCATCCTGCCGATGAAGCCCGAGGACCTCGACGATTTCATCGTCTGGGCGGCCATCGGCGTGGTGCTGGGCGGCCGCACTGGCTATGTGCTGTTCTACGACCTGCCGCGCTACATCGCGCATCCGCTCGACATTTTCGCCGTCTGGCAAGGCGGCATGTCATTCCATGGCGGCCTGCTCGGCGTCATCCTCGCCATGACGCTGTTTTCCATCAAGCGCGGCATCCGCACCTGGTCGCTGTTCGATGTCGTGGCCGCCGGCGTGCCGGTTGGGCTTGGACTGGTGCGCGTCTGCAATTTCATCAATGCCGAACTTTGGGGTAGGCCGACCGATATGCCCTGGGGGGTGGTCTTCTGCAACGATCGCCTCCAGCAGGCGCTAGGGCAATGTCCGGCCGGCCTCGACCCTCGCCATCCGAGCCAACTCTACGAAGCGCTGCTCGAGGGTCTGGTGCTGTTTGTCGTGCTGCGCATCCTCACCCATTCGCGCCTCAAGCTGAAGACGCCGCGCTTCGTCGGCGGCGCCTTCATCTGCGGCTACGGCCTGTCGCGCATCTTCGTCGAGTTCTTCCGCGAGCCGGACCAGCAGCTCGGCTATCTCCTCGGCACCAACTGGCTGACCATGGGCATGATCCTGTCGACACCGATGGTGCTGGCCGGCATCTGGGCGATGGCCACCGCCAAGCCGGTGACGCAATCGCAGCCGCAGGCGACATGACGCGGCTGAAGACCCGGATCGTCGACCTGATCGAGGCACTTGGTCCCCTTCCCGTCAACGAATACATGGCGATGTGCCTGTTCGACCCCTCGGACGGCTACTACACGACGCGCGAGCCCTTCGGTACCGCCGGCGATTTCGTCACCGCGCCGGAGATCAGCCAGATGTTCGGCGAACTGGTCGCCGTCTGGCTCTACCAGGCGTGGCTGGCGATCGGCCGCCCGATGCCGGTGACCATCGCCGAGATCGGCCCAGGCCGTGGCACACTGATGAAGGACATGCTGCGCACCCTGTCGCGGCTCGACCCGGCGCTGGCCAATGGTGCTGACTTCGCCATGATCGAGACCAGCCCGCGTCTGGCCGAGGTGCAGAAGCAGACGCTTGCCGCGACACCGCTCGCGGTTCGGTGGCACGAGACGATCGAGACCCTCCCTCATCAGCCGCTGCTGATCGTTGGCAACGAACTGTTCGATGCCGTCCCCATTCGTCAGTTCGTGCGCGCCGGCGCCGGCTGGCGCGAGCGGACGATCGGCCTCGATGATGAGAACAATCTTTGCTTCTTCGCCGGCGCCGGCTCGGTCGATCCGACTTTGCTGCCTGCCGACGCCGCAAATGCACCGCAAGGCGCGGTCGCCGAAGTGGCACCGGCCCGCACGGCTCTGATGGCAGCCATCGCCGAGCGCATGGCCCGAGACAATGGCGCCGGGCTGTTCCTCGACTACGGCCATCTGCAGCCGGGTGTCGGCGACACGCTGCAGGCCTTGCGCCGGCACAATCACGAAGATGTGCTGGCCAATCCGGGTGAAGCCGACCTCACCTCCCATGTCGATTTCGCCGCCCTTGCCGAGATCGTGCGCGCGCACGGTCTCGATGCCCACCTGTCGACGCAGGGCGATTTCCTGCTCGGCATGGGCATCCTCGAGCGTGCCGGCAGGCTTGGCGCCGATGCCAGCCAGGCGGCGCGCGACAAGATCACCGGCGATGTCGAACGCCTCGCCGGGCCGCAGGCCATGGGCGAACTGTTCAAGGTGCTTGCCGTCCTGCCGCGCGGCGCCGCCGTCCGGCCTTTTGCCACGACGGATTGACTTTTCACCGCTCCCCCTCCCAATCTCCCGTCCGGTAAAAGAGCGGCCGGACCGCCGGCCGCTTTTTCTTGACGAAACCGCTCACACGGACAACAACGCCCGCATGCTGAATCAGACCAAACCGGATCCTGTTCGGTCGCCGCTGCTGGACAAGGCGCAGGCACAAGGCATCCGCCACGGCTATTTCACCCGCGTCGGCGGTGTCTCGGCTGGCATCTACCAGGGCCTCAACATCGGCACCGGATCGGATGACGACCAGGCGCTGGTCGCCGAGAACCGCCGCCGTGTCGCCGCCTGGATGGGCGTGCCGGCGAACCATCTGCTGACCGCCTGGCAGATCCATTCGCCCGACGTCATCATTGCTCGGGAGCCCTTTGCCGGCGAGCGGCCCAGGGCCGATGCCATCGTCACCGACCGGCCCGGCATCGCCATCGGCGCCTCGACCGCCGACTGCGGCCCGGTGCTCTTTGCCGATGCGCAAGCGCGCATCATCGGCGCGGCGCATGCCGGCTGGAAGGGCGCCTTCACCGGCGTGCTCGAAAACACCGTTCTTGCCATGGAAAGCCTTGGCGCCCGGCGTGAGAACATCATTGCCGTGCTCGGTCCTTCGATCGGCCCGGACAATTACGAGGTCGGTCCTGAATTCGTCGCCCGCTTCGTCGAGGCGGATGCTGAAAACGCCGCCTATTTCACACCCTCCGCCAATGCCGGCCACGCCATGTTCGACCTCAACCGCTACACGGTCGACCGGCTGACCAGGGCCGGCGTTACCGCCGAGGGCCTCGGCCGCTGCACCTATGCCGAGGAAGATCTTTTCTACTCCTACCGGCGCACCACGCACCGCAAGGAGCCTGATTATGGCCGGCAGGTTTCGGCGATTGTTTTGGAGAGGGAATAATGGCGCTGCATTTTGAACGATCCGAATTTGACGCGCGGCGCGACCGGCTGATGATCGAGATGGCCGAGAAGAAGCTCGATGCCATCCTGTTGTTCGCGCAGGAGAGCATGTACTGGCTGACCGGCTATGACACGTTCGGCTTCTGCTTCTTCCAGTGCCTGGTGGTGAAGGCCGACGGCTCGATGGTGTTGCTCACCCGCTCGGCCGATCTGCGCCAGGCACGCCAGACCTCGATCATCGATAACATCGTGCTGTGGACCGACCGCAATGGCGCCAACCCGGCGGTCGACCTGCGCAACCTGCTCAACGAACTCGACCTGCTTGGCGCCCGTATCGGCGTCGAATACGACACCCACGGGCTGACCGCCTACAATGGCCGCCGGCTGGACGAGCAGTTGCAGACCTTCGGCCAGATCGCCGACGCATCCGGCATCGTCGGACGGCTGCGCCTGTTCAAGAGTCCGGCCGAGATCGCCAAGGCCGAGAAGGCCGCCAACCTCTCCGACGACGCGCTGGACGCGGCCCTGCCGCTGATCAAGCAAGGCGGCGACGAAGCCCTGATTCTGGCCGCCATGCAGGGCGCCGTCTTTGCTGGCGGTGGCGACTATCCGGCCAACGAATTCATCATCGGCTCCGGTGTCGACGCGCTGCTGTGCCGCTACAAGGCCGGCCGCCGCAAGCTCACCAAGAACGATCAGCTGACGCTCGAATGGGCCGGCGTCTTCCATCATTATCATGCGCCGATGATGCGCACGGTGCTGACCGGAAAGGTCTCCAAGCGCCATCAGGAACTGTTCGACGCGGCGCGCGCCGCGCTTCTCGCCGTCGAAAAGGCGATGACGCCCGGAAACACATTCGGCGACGTCTTCGACGCCCATGCCCGCACCATGGAGGCGCATGGCCTGACCAAGCATCGGCTGAACGCCTGCGGCTATTCGGTCGGCGCGCGCTTCACACCGTCCTGGATGGACATGCCGATGTTCATCCAGGGCAATCCCGAGCCGATCGCGCCGAACATGACCCTGTTCGCCCACATGATCATCATGGATTCCGACACCGAGACGGCGATGACGCTTGGCCGCACCTACCTGACAACCGAATCCCAGCCGAAGCCGCTCTCCCGCCATGATCTCGACTTGATCGTGCAGTGAAACCACAATGGGAGGCGTTCTTCGCCAAGGAGTTAGAAGGCAAATGAGACGATCGCGTCTGACGACCGTGTCATTGCTTGTGGCATTGGCTCTGGCGGCCTGCACCAACGCAAAGGACGTTCTCGAACCTTCCGCAATCACCCCACCGGCCACCTCGGCGCCGGCAGCGCAAGGCGGAGCGGCGGCTGGTGTTTCGGTCCCGGCGTCATCAGCCGCGCCTGCCACCACGGCGGGTGCGCCTGCCGCCACCACTCCGGTCACGCCCGCACAGGCCGCCGCCATCCTTGCCAAAACCCGGCTGCAGATCGCGCCGATCGTTGGCGCTTCGGTGGAAGCCGCCACCCCGCTGACGGCGGAACTGCAGGCGCGCGCCAAGCAGCGTGGCATCACGCTTGCAGGCAGCCAGGATCAGACCGCGACCCACGTGCTCAAGGGCTACTTCTCGGCGATTTCGGAGGGCAAGGACACCACCATCATCTATGTCTGGGACGTCTACGACCCCTCCGGCAACCGCCTGCACCGTATCAACGGCCAGATGAAGGTGCCTGCGGTCAATTCCGGCAACAGCGGGAGTGCCGACAGCTGGAAGGCGGTCTCGCCCGCCACCATGCAGGCGATCGCCGACCAGACCATCGACCAGTTCGCGGCGTTTCTTGGCGGCAAGGCGAGTTGAGATGTTGTCAGCCGGCGATGCCCAACAGCTTTCTTGAGCTTAGCCGGCGGATTCCCGATCTCGGCGCTTGCAATACCAGCGCGGGCCGCTAAAAGCCCGGTTAAAAGGTACAGGAGAGTCCGTCAGGCCTCTCCACCCTCCACCAGGAACGGTGCATGAAACTCTTCGCGGGCAATTCCAACAGGGTGCTGGCCGAAGCGGTCGCCCGCTATCTCAACATCCCGCTGGGCAAGGCCAGTGTCAGGCGCTTCGCCGACCAGGAAATCTTCGTCGAAATCCAGGAAAACGTGCGCGGCGAGGATGTCTTCATCCTGCAGTCGACCTCGTTCCCGACCAACGATCACCTGATGGAACTGCTCATCATGATCGACGCCTTCATGCGCTCGTCGGCCCGGCGCATCACGGCGGTCATCCCCTATTTCGGCTATGCAAGGCAGGATCGCCGCGCCTCCGGCCGCACGCCGATCTCGGCCAAGCTGGTGGCCAACATGATCACCCGCGCCGGCGTCAACCGGGTTTTGACGCTGGACCTTCATGCCGGCCAGATCCAGGGCTTCTTCGACATCCCGACCGACAATCTGTTCTCGGTACCGGTGATGGCCCGCGACGTGAAGGCGAAATACAAGCAACTCGGCAATGTCGTGGTGGTATCGCCCGATATTGGCGGCGTGGTGCGCGCGCGTGCGCTGGCCAAGCGCTTCGACGCGCAACTCGCCATCGTCGACAAACGCCGTGAGCGCCCGGGCGAATCGGAAGTCATGAACATCATCGGCGCGGTCGCCGGCAAGGACTGCCTGCTGATCGACGACATCGTCGATTCCGGCGGCACGCTGTGCAATGCCGCCGATGCGCTGCTGGCCAACGGCGCCACCAGCGTCACCGCCTATATCACCCACGGCGTGCTCTCGGGCGGCGCGGTCGCCCGCATCAGCGGCTCGAAGTTGCAGGAACTGGTGATCACCGATTCCATCCAGCCGACCCAGGCCGTGCTCGATGCCCCCAACATCCGCGTCATCTCGATCGCCGACCTGATCGGCGAAGCCATCTCGCGCACGGCGACCGAAGAGTCGGTGTCGAGCCTGTTCGATTAACCTCCCGGCGGCGGCAATCTGGTTCCGGCACCGGGTACCATCCGCCGCGGGCTTTCCCCGCTGTCACGGGCACCGCGCATGTAGCCACGCGGCGAGGAGCCGAGCATGCGCTTGAACATGGTGATGAAAGCCGGCACGCTGTCATAGCCGAGATCGAGCGCCACCCTGGTGATCGGCTCGCCATCGGCCAGCCGCGGCAGCGCCGCGAACAGGCAGGCCTGCTGCCGCCATGTCGACAGCGACAATCCGGTCTGACGCTGGAAGGCGCGCGTGAAGGAGCGCCGGCTCATGCCGACGGCATCGGCCCATTCGTCGATCGTTGCGTGTGGCGAGGGTGCCGCGACAAAGCGCCGGCAGAGCGCCGCCAGTTTGGGATCGGACGGGAACGGCAGGCCCAGTGGCCGTTCCGGCAGCTGCGGAATCTCATGCAGCAGAAGGTTCATGATCAGGCCGCCGCGCCCTTCCAGTTCGCCGCCTTGCGGCAGCTTCTCGGATTCCACGATCAGGCTGTGCATCAGGTCGGTGATGCCGACCACGCGCATGCCTTCCGGCAGGCCGGGAATCGCCTGCGGCACGACATAGACCGAGCGCATCGAGACATCACCCAGCATCTCGACGGAATGTTCGATGCCGGCCGGAATCCACATTGCATGGTCGGGCGGCACCATCCAGCGCCCGTGCCGCGTCGTCACTAGCACGACGCCCACCAGCGCATGCAGCAACTGACTGCGGCTGTGGTGATGATGCGGCACATGGTAGCCATCCGGATATTCGGTCGGCAAGACCACCGCCGGTCCAACCGCCTGCTCCAGCCACTGCCAACGCAACCCGTGCAATCGCTCGAGATCGGTACGACCGGCGCCGAAAAGCTCCTTACCGTTCGGCATCATCATGCTCAGCTGGCCCACTTGCGAAACTATTGGACCAAACCACGAAAGAAGTAGCCTGGCAACCAGCTTATAAGGCTGCCCTGCGGGAGCCCCCCGCTATGTTACCGCTGCGGGGCGGGAAAGCCCCGCCGCGTCAGTCCTGCGGCTCTGCCGCCAAAAAGACTACGGAGCCTATCTTGACCGATACGACAGCGAGCAGCGTCGCGACACCGGCGAGCGCCAGTCACGTTTCAGCCCAGGCGACGGCCTTCACCGTCATTCTGGCGGTGAGCCTCTGCCATTGCATCAACGACATCATGCAGTCGCTGCTATCGGCCATCTATCCGCTTCTGAAAGACAATTACGGCCTCGACTTCTGGCAGATCGGCCTGTTGACCTTCACCTTCCAGGTGACGGCATCGCTGCTGCAGCCGATCATCGGCGCAATCACCGACAAGCGGCCGATGCCTTACTCCCTGCCCTACGGCATGGCCGCGTCGCTGATCGGCCTGGTCGTGCTGGCCTATGCCGGGCACTATTACCTGCTCCTGATCGGCGCCTCGCTGATCGGCATCGGCTCGGCGATCTTCCATCCCGAATCCTCACGCATCGCCCGCTTCGCGTCCGGCGGCCGGTTTGGCCTGGCCCAGTCGCTCTTTCAGGTCGGCGGCAATTTCGGCCAGTCCATGGGGCCCCTGCTTGCCGCCTTCATCGTCGTGCCTTTCGGCCAGACCAGCATCGCCTGGTTCACCGGCGGCTCTCTGATCGGCATCTTCATCCTGTGGCAGGTCGGCGGCTGGTACAGCCGTCTGCGCGCCGCGCAGGGCATCCGCAAGGCGCCAAGTTTCGTCTCGCCATTCCCCCGCCGCAAGGTGATGTGGGCGCTGGCGGTGCTGACGCTGCTTGTGTTGACCAAGAACGCCTATATCGCCAGCCTCGCCAGCTACTACACTTTTTATTCCATCCATAAGTTCGGCGTGTCGGTGCAGATGAGTCAAGTGATGCTGTTCCTGTTCCTCGGCGCCTCGGCGCTGGGCATTCTGCTCGGCGGCCCGTTCGGCGACCGCTACGGACAGAAGGCGATGATCTGGTTCTCGATCGTCGGCGTGCTGCCCTTCACGCTTGCGCTCCCCTACGCCAACATGGAATGGACGATGGTGCTGACGGTGCTGATCGGGCTGATCCTGTCATCGGCCTTCTCCAACATCGTTGTCTTCGCGCAGGAACTGGTGCCGGGCCGCGTCGGCATGATCGCCGGCATCTTCTTCGGCTTCGCCTTCGGCGTGGGCGGCATCGCGGCCGCCGTGCTCGGCGTCGTCGCCGACATGAAGGGCATCGACTTCGTCTTCCAGATCTGCTCGTACCTGCCGTTCCTGGGGCTGCTGACGGTGTTCCTGCCCAACATGAGGGAAGCCCGGACCATGGAAGCCGCCTCTTAGAGCAATTTCAGGAAAAGTGCGTAGCGGTTTTCCGTCCGGAATTGCGTGAAAGCAATGGGTTAGACCATTCGCGTTCTGTCCGCGAAAGAGCACCCTACGGTTGGCGGATGCTCTTTCTGTTTGGTCCGGAAGACCTTACGACTTGAAGAAGGCCAACAGGTCGGTGTTGATGACATCGGCATGGGTCGTGGCCATGCCGTGCGGGTAACCCTTGTAGACCTTGAGCTCGCCCTTCTTGAGCAGCTTGATGGTCAGCAGCGCCGAGTCGGCGATGGGAACGATCTGGTCGTCGTCGCCATGCATGACCAGCACCGGCACGTCGATCTTCTTGAGGTCTTCGGTGAAGTCGGTCTCCGAGAAGGCCTTGATGCAATCATAATGCGCCTTGGTGCCGCCCATCATGCCTTGGCGCCACCAATTGTCGATGACCCCTTGCGAAACCTCGGCGCCCGGACGGTTGAAGCCATAGAACGGACCGGCCGGGACGTCGCGGAAGAACTGGGCGCGGTTGGCTGCCTGGGCGGAGCGGAAACCGTCGAACACCTCGATCGGCAGGCCGCCGGGATTGGCTGGCGTCTTGACCATGATCGGCGGCACCGCGCCGATCAGCACCGCCTTGGCGACACGGCCGCCCGAGCCGTACTTCGCGACGTAGCGCGCCACCTCGCCGCCGCCGGTCGAGTGGCCGACATGGATGGCGTCCTTGAGGTCGAGATGCGCGACAAGTTCAGCAACATCGGCCGCATAGGTGTCCATCTCATTGCCGATATCCGTCTGGGTTGAGCGGCCATGGCCGCGCCGGTCATGGGCGATAACGCGGTAACCCTTCGAGAGGAAGAACAGCATCTGCGCGTCCCAGTCGTCGCTGCTCAATGGCCAGCCATGGTGGAAAATGATGGGCTGACCAGTTCCCCAGTCCTTGTAATAGATCTGCGTGTCGTCCTTGGTGGTGATCGTGCCGCTGCCCGAGCCGGACTTGGTCTGCATTGTCATCTCAATCTCCCTTCGCTTGTTATCGCAATAATCATTATAGCGATAACCGATTGCTAACGCGGTTCACACCCTCTGTCCACAAAAATATGTATCGCGATATCATTTTCGTGGTACTTAACCCGTAAGTTGCAAAACAAGGAATGCGTCGTGCCTCTCCCGTTGGACAATCAGCTCTGCTTCACGCTTTATGCCACGAGCATGGCCATCAACCGCACATATAAACCCATGCTGAACGAGATGGGCATCACCTATCCGCAATATCTGGTGCTCAACGCCCTGGGTGAAGCCGACGGCATGTCGGTCGGCACGATTGCGGACCGGCTCGCCCTGGAATCGAGCACCATCACGCCGCTGGTGAAGCGGATGGAGCAGGCCGGACTGGTGACCCGCCAGCGCAGCCGGACCGACGAGCGCCAGGTTCAGGTCGACCTGACCGCCGCCGGGCGCGCCCTGCTTGTCCGGTGCAACTGCCTCAACGAGACCCTGATCGAGCGCTCAGGCATGACGCTCTCCGAGCTCAACGCCCTCAACCGGCAAGTCCAGGCGTTGCGCGATGCCTTGACCGGCGACCAGTAGCCAGCCTCTCCGGCCATGGCTTGCACCCCCCGCCGCCTTCCGCTATAGAGCCGCCACCCGCGTAGACACCCTTGGAGGCAACGCGGCGGAAGGCTGTCTTCCCCTTGTGATCCCGAACAAAGATCCGCTCGCTGCGGTTTCCGGCATTCGGGCATCGAGGTCCGGCGGCTTTCGACGTTTACGGCTTGGGCACACTGCTCTCCGCGAACGCTCCATAACACGCGAAAGGAAAAGCCATGAGCCACGATGCTTACGAGCTCAAGGCCGAAGCGCGCGAACAGGTCGGTAAGGGGTCCGCCCGTGCAGTTCGCCGCGACGGTAAAGTGCCTGCAGTAATTTACGGTGACAAGCAGCCTCCCCTGGCGATCGCTCTCACCTACAAGGACATCTACTACAAGATCCATGGCGGCGGGTTTCTGACCACGGTCGCCACGATCGATGTCGACGGCAAGAAGATCCAGGTCCTGCCGAAGGACTTCCAGCTCGACCCGGTCAAGGACTTCCCGGTGCACGTGGATTTCCTGCGCATCGGCAAGGACACCGAAGTCAATGTCGACGTGCCCGTGCACTTCGTCAATGAAGACAAGTCGCCCGGCATCAAGCGCGGCGGCGTGCTCAACATCGTGCGTCACGAGGTCGAGTTCCACTGCCCGGCCAATGCGATCCCGGAATTCATCACCGTCGATCTCACCGGTGCCGATATCGGCGACTCGATCCACATCTCGGCGGTCAAGCTGCCGGCCGGCGTGAAGCCGGTCATCTCCGATCGCGACTTCACCATCGCGACCATTGCCGGTTCGGCGGCGATGAAGCCGGAGACGGAAGAGACGGCCGAGGCTGAGACCCCTGAAGCGGCTCCTGCCGCCGAAGAGAAGTAAGTCTTTCCCGCCCGGAGCTGACGATGCTGCTGTTTGCAGGACTCGGCAATCCGGGCGCGAAGTACGCCAGCAACCGCCACAATGTCGGCTTCATGGCGGCGGACGCTATCGCCCGCCGCCATTCCTTTTCGCCCTGGTCGAAGAAGTTCCAGGGCCTGATCGCCGAGGGCACGCTCGGCGGCGAAAAGGTCATCCTGATCAAGCCGCAGACCTTCATGAACCTGTCCGGCCAGTCGGTCGGCGAGGCGCTGCGCTTCTACAAGCTCGAACCGTCCGCGCTCACCGTCTTCTACGACGAGATCGACCTTGCCGAGGGCAAGCTGCGCATCAAGACCGGCGGCGGCGCCGGCGGCCACAACGGCATCCGCTCGATCGACGGCCATGTCGGCAACGCCTATCGCCGCGTGCGCATCGGCGTCGGTCATCCCGGCATCAAGGAAATGGTCCAGCACCATGTACTCGGCGATTTCGCCAAGGCCGACCGCGAATGGCTGGAACCGCTGCTGGACGCGATCGCCGACAACGCCGCCATGATCGTCAAGGGCGATGAATCCGGTTTCATGAACAAGGCAGCGCTCGCCGTCCAGGGCAAGGCCGCGGCCGAGCCGGACAAGCCGGCGCAGAAGCAGCAGGGGCCAAAACAGCAGAGCCACATCCGCCAGGCGCGGCAGCAGCAGGCGCCTGCCAAGCTGCCTGAAACGGGCCCGATGGCCGCCATGCTGAAAAAGCTATTCGGCGGCAAGGACTGAGCCTCAGGCGTCCCGGGCGTTACAGGGCTTGACGTTCCTCACCCCTACCCCCATAGCCCTGATCAAATTTCGATTTCCCGATAGGACTGGACGAAAATGGGTTTCAAATGCGGCATCGTTGGCTTGCCCAACGTCGGCAAGTCCACGCTCTTCAACGCGTTGACCAGAACAGCTGCGGCGCAGGCCGCCAACTATCCGTTCTGCACCATCGAACCGAACACCGGCGAGGTGGCGGTGCCCGATCCGCGCCTGCAGAAGATCGCCGAGATCGCCAAGTCGAAGGAGATCATCCCGACCCGCATCTCCTTCGTCGACATTGCCGGCCTGGTGCGCGGCGCCTCCAAGGGCGAAGGGCTGGGCAATCAGTTCCTCGCCAACATCCGCGAGGTCGACGCCATCGTGCACGTGCTGCGCTGCTTCGAGGATGACGACATCACCCATGTCGAGGGCCGCATCGATCCGGTCGCCGACGCCGAGACGGTCGAGACCGAGCTGATGCTCGCCGACCTCGACAGCATGGAGCGCCGCATCGTGCAGATCCGCAAACGCGCCTCGACCAAGGACAAGGAAGCGACATCGGTGCTGCCGATGATGGAGGCCGCGCTCGAGCTGCTGCAGGCCGGCAAGCCGACCCGCATCCTGCTCAAGGGCATTTCCGCCGAGGACCTGCGCATCCTGCAGGGGCTGAACCTGCTGACCTCGCACCCCGTGCTCTATGTCTGCAACGTCGCCGAGGCCGATGCCGCCACCGGCAACGAGCACACAAGGGTCGTCGAGAAAATGGCGACCGCGCAAGGCGCCCGTACCGTCGTCATCTCGGCGGCGATCGAGGCCGAAGTCGCCCAGCTCAGCGATGAGGAAGAGATGGAATTCCTGTCCTCGCTCGGTCTCGACGAGCCGGGCCTCAACAAGGTCATCCGCGCCGGCTACGAGCTGCTGCAGCTGATCACCTATTTCACCGCCGGTCCGAAGGAAACCCGCGCCTGGACCATCCACAAGGGCGACAAGGCACCGCAAGCCGCCGGCGTCATCCACACCGATTTCGAACGCGGCTTCATCCGCGCCCAGACCATCGCCTACAATGACTATGTCACGCTGGGCGGCGAAGTGGCCGCCAAGGAAGCCGGCAAGGCGCGCGACGAAGGCAAGGAATATGTCGTCCAGGACGGCGACGTCATGCTGTTCAAGTTCAACACCTGATCTGACGGAAGGCGCGCCGCCGGTGGCGCGTGACGTTCGATCTTCGGCTGCGGACCGCCGTTCAGCGGCGGTTTGAACGATACGGACCGCCGCAAGCCGAGCCGGCGAAGCTTTCCTGGTACCGGCTGCTGGACGCGTTTTTCTGAGCGGGCGATGCCGGCCCGGCTCCAGTCCGGGCTCGTCTTGATTTTGTCGTGTCAGGGGTCTAAGCGGCGGTCGCACACTCGGCGCATGCGGCAAAGAACCGTGCAATCCGACACGAAGTATCAATCCAAACGCCCTTTAATCCTAGCAGGGGAGATCTGGCGATGATCAAGGCTTTTGTCGTGGACAATGATCGCCTGCGCATCGTCGACGACCTGCTGGCAGATGGCGACAGGGTCGTCTGGGCCGATCTGATCAATCCGACCAAGGAAGAAGAAACCACCATCGAGAGCTGGCTCGGCATCGCCATCCCGACCCGCGAGGAGATGGAGGAGATCGAGATCTCCAGCCGCCTCTACATCGAGGACGGCGCCTACTTCATGACCGCTACCCTGCCCGCTCAGACCGAGGTCGACGATCCCCTGATGTCGCCGGTCACCTTCGCGCTCTCCGGCAACAGGCTGATCACGGTGCGCTATCACGAGCCAAAGGCGTTCAAGACCTTTCCGCTGCGCGCCGAGAAGGTGGCGATGGGCTGCACCAGCGGCGACACCATCCTGATCAGCCTGCTGGAAGCGATCGTCGATCGCCTGGCCGATATACTCGAACGCGCCGGCCGCGATGTCGAGGCCATCTCGCGCGACATCTTCGAGGCACGCTCGACCAAGGTGTCGAAGCGCAACCGCGACTTCCAGGAACTGCTGAAGGCCATCGGCCGCAAGGAGGACATCGCCTCTTCCGTGCGCGACAGCCTGATCTCGCTGCAGCGGCTGGCCGGCTTCCTCGCCCATGTCGCCACACAGACCAAGATGAGCAAGGATGTCCGCGCCCGCATCAAGACGATGTCGCGCGACGTGCTGTCGCTCGCCGACCATGCCACCTTCCTGTCGCAGAAAATTTCCTTCCTGCTCGACGCCACGCTCGGCATGATCTCGATCGAGCAGAACGCCATCATCAAGATCTTCTCGGTCGCCGCCGTCATCTTCCTGCCGCCGACGCTGGTCGCCTCGATCTACGGCATGAATTTCGACGTCATTCCCGAGCTGAAGTGGCAGCTGGGCTATCCCTTCGCCATCGGCCTGATGATCCTGTCGGCGATCCTGCCCTTCTGGTACTTCCGCCGCCGCGGCTGGCTCTGAGCGCCCTCGGCAGCCAAGCAGGTCGCGGATCAGGCCGTTACGATCTTGCCATCCCATTCCCCGCCTGCGGGGATGAGGCGCTCGTGGGGTTTCCACTCTCACCGCCTCGCCCGGTAGGCCCTGCCGGGCCTGGCGCATTAGAAAATACTTGACCTGACCGCCTTCGGCCTGCATCCGGGAATTCCGATCCGTCGCAATCGCTCGTCTTTCAACCGGATTTTGCCTGATGACCGCAAAGATCTCTGTTTCCGAAAAGATCTCTGCTCCCGGAAAGACCTGGACCTATGATGATTTCGTCGAGGGTACGTCGCTCGACCTTGGCACCAAGCTGGTCAGCGCTGAAGAGATCATCGAATTCGCCACGGAGTTCGACGCCCAGCCGATGCATCTCGACGAGCAGGCCGGCAAGGCGTCCATCCTTGGCGGGCTGGCGGCGTCCGGCTGGCACACCTGCGCCATGTTCATGCGCATGTGGTGCGACGCATTCCTGCTGGACTCGACTTCACAGGGTTCGCCGGGCATCGACTATGTCAAATGGAAGAAGCCGGTGTTGGCCGGCGACACGCTGACCGGCCACAGCACCATCATGGCCAAGCGCCTCTCCAGGTCGAGGCCGCAGCTCGGGCTGGTCACCATGCGCGCCGAGCTCTTCAACCAGCGTGGCGAAAGCGTCTTCGAGCTCGAGAACACCGGCATGTTCCTCACCCGCGAGGCCGTCGCGTGACCCTCGACGAATTCTTCCGCATCGGCACCACCGTCACCCTCGGTTCGCACAGATTCGAGCCTGAGGAGATCAAGGCGTTCGCCCGCAAATACGACCCGCAGGTCTTCCATGTCGATGAGGAGGTGGCAAAGGACAGCGTGCTTGGCGGCCTCTGCGCCTCCGGCTGGCACACTGCTGCCACCTGGATGAAATACAATCTGGAAAAGCGTATGGACGCCGAGGGCTGGGATGGTCCAGGCCCGGTGCCGGAATTCGGTCCCTCGCCTGGTTTCAAGAACCTCAAATGGCTGAAGCCGGTCTATGCCGGCGAGACGGTGACTTTCACCCGCACCGCTGTTTCCCACCGCCCGATCACTTCACGCCCCGGTTGGCAGTTGCTGGCGCTGCGTTCGGATGCCTTCGATTCGACCGGCGACAAGGTGCTGGAATTCGAGAGCGCCGTGCTCGTGAAGGTGGGTGAGTAGCCGGTTCGCGTAAGCGAATTCATCGTGCCAGCGGCACGATGAAAGGCCGGCGAACGCCGGGACGCTGCGAAGCAGCGGGGACCCGGCAAGCAGGGTGCCGTCCTCGCCCGCTCAATGTCCCTCGAACCCGATCAGCGTCCGCACCGGCACGCCGAGTGCCTCGAGCTTGGCACGCCCTCCCAGATCCGGCAGGTCTATGACGAAGCAGGCGGCCAGGATGTCGGCCCCGATCTGGCGCAAGAGCTTGACCGCTGCTTCCGCCGTGCCGCCGGTGGCGATCAGGTCGTCGACCAGAATCACCTTCTCGCCAGGTGAAACGCCATCCCTATGCATCTCCATCTCGTCCAGCCCGTATTCCAAGCTGTAGGCCACACGCACCGTCTCGAAGGGCAGCTTGCCCTTCTTGCGGATCGGCACGAAGCCGGCCGAAAGCTGATGGGCGATCGCGCCGCCCAGGATGAAGCCGCGCGCCTCGATGCCGGCGATCTTGTCGATCTTCTGGCCGGCATAGGGATGCACCAGCTCGTCGATGGCGCGGCGAAAGGCGCGCGCATTGCCGAGCAGCGTGGTGATGTCGCGAAACAGGATGCCGGGCCTGGGATAGTCCGGAATGGTGCGGATCGAGGCCAGCAGCGTGTCTTCGAGCGAAGGTTTCATAAGACGGCTCCGGATGATGCAGCTGACAGGTGAGAAACGGCGCAGGGCCGATCGTAACCCGGCCACCGGCAACGGCTAGCGCGATGTCGCGGCCGAGACAAGCGCATCCGGCAAAGGATTGGCCTCGCTCGCTCTGTCCCACGCCTGCGCGGCGATCTTCCACTGCCCTTCGCTCTTTACCAGCAGCAGCATTTCCACGGAGCGGCTGGTCTCGGCTCCGTTCTCGGTCATCTCGGCGGCGGCGGCCGCGATCGCGATATTGCCGAAGACCTGAACGGTGACGCCAAGCACAACCTCATCGAACGTCAGCAGCGACGTCTCCGACAGAGCGCGCATCCGCGCGACGAAATCGGCGACACCGACCGGTCTTGCCGGCCGTGCGGCTGGGTAAAGGCTGGCGCCGGGGAGGAAATCACCGGCAAAATCGTCCCAGCCCGGCGCGACACCGTGGTCCCAGCTCAGACTGGCGAACTGGCGCGCGATGACAACCCGGATCGCATTCTCGTCCGCGCTGCGTTGGCTGTCCTGCATGGTCGGCCCTTCCCGGTCCGCTCCGCCGACATGAACTATAGGACCATTCCGCTGCCGCGAAAACAGTCACCGGCCGCGCTCCGCAAACCAGAAAGGGCGCCTCGCGGCGCCCTTCTGGGTTCCCTTGACTCTGCGCGCGGTTCAGTGCGCCACGCCTTCCCACACCTTGCGTTTGGTCATGTAGACCAGGGCGCCGAACAGAAGCAGGAACACCAGCACACGGAAGCCCATCTTCTTGCGGTCTTCCATGTGCGGCTCGGCCGCCCAGGACAGGAAGGCGGAGACGTCGCGGGCATATTGGTCGATGGTCTGCGGCGAGCCGTCATCATAGGTCACCTGGCCGTCGGAGAGCGGCTTGGGCATCTTCAGCGACACGCCCGACATGAAGTACGGGTTGTAGTGCGTACCCTCAGGGATGACCATTCCGGCCGGCGGCGTCTGGTCGTAGCCGGTCAGAAGCGAATGGATGTAGTCGGGACCGCCGGCGTCATACTGGGTGAAGATGTCGAAGACGAACTGCGGGAAACCGCGCTCGACGCCGCGCGCCTTGGCCAGCAGCGACATGTCGGGCGGAGCAGCGCCGCCATTGGAGGCAGCGGCGGCCTCCTCATTGGCGAACGGCGCCGGGAAATGGTCTGATGGTTTGCCGGGACGGTCGAACATGTCGCCGGCATCGTTGGGGCCGTCATGGATGGTGTATCCGGCCGCCAGCGTCTTGATCTGCGCGTCGTTGTAGCCAAGGTCCGAAAGCGTGCGGAACGCCACCAAATTCATCGAATGGCAGGCCGAGCAGACTTCCTTGTAGACCTTCAGGCCGCGCTGCAGCTGCGCCTTGTCATAGGTGCCGAACGGGCCGGTGAAGCTCCAGCTCATTTCCTTCGGCTCGTTGATCGGGAAATGCGTCGGAGCCGCGGCATTGTGCGCCTCTTCGGCCGCGAATGCCGCCGTACCGGCGGCCACAAGGCCGATCAGCGCAAGTGAGGTGAGAATCTTTTTCATGCCAAATCCCCTTAGATTCTCTACCGCTCAGCCCTTGGTCTGTGGTGCGGCCGTGGCGCCCGCTGGATGCCCGCGGCCACCCTTGTTCTTCTCCAGCACCGCCTCGGTGATCGAGTTCGGCACCCTGCGCGGCGTCTCGATCAGGCCGAGCACCGGCATGACGATCAGGAAGAAGGCGAAGTAGAACAGCGTCGCCATCTGCGCCATGAACACATAGCTGCCTTCCGCCGGTTGCGAGCCCAGCCAGCCAAGCAGGATGGCATCGGCCACGAACAGCCAGAAGAACAGCTTATACCAGGGCCGGTACACCGCCGAACGCACCTTGGAGGTGTCGAGCCAGGGCACCAGGAACAGCATGGCGATGGCGCCGAACATGCACAGCACGCCGCCGAGCTTGGAGTTGATCGGCCCGATGTTGAAGGTGATGGCGCGCAGGATTGCGTAGAACGGCAGGAAGTACCATTCCGGCACGATGTGAGCCGGCGTCTTCAGCGGGTTTGCGACGATGTAGTTGTCGGCATGGCCGAGATAGTTCGGCAGGTAGAAGACGAAATAGGCGAAGAAGAACAGGAACACGATCATGCCGAACGCGTCCTTGATGGTCGCGTACGGAGTGAAGGCGACAGTGTCGGTCTTCGACTGGACCTCGATGCCGGTCGGGTTCGATTGGCCCACGACATGCAGCGCCCAGACGTGCAGCACGACGACCCCGGCGATCATGAACGGCAGCAGGTAGTGCAGCGCGAAAAAGCGGTTCAGCGTCGGATTGTCGACGGCGAAGCCGCCGAGCAGCAGCTGCTGGATCCAGTCGCCGACCAGTGGAATGGCGCTGAAGAAGCCGGTGATGACGGTGGCGCCCCAGAAGCTCATCTGCCCCCACGGCAGCACATAGCCCATGAAGCCGGTCGCCATCATCAAGAGGTAGATGATGCAGCCGAGGATCCAGAGCAGCTCGCGCGGCGCCTTGTACGAGCCGTAGAACAGGCCGCGGAAGATGTGGACATAGACGGCGATGAAGAAGAACGAGGCGCCGTTGGCATGCATGTAGCGCAAGAGCCAGCCGGAGTTGACGTCGCGCATGATCTTCTCGACCGAATCGAAGGCGAGAGTGCTGTCTGACGTATAGTGCATCGCCAGCACGATACCGGTGATGATCTGCGAGACCAGCATGATCGACAGGATGCCGCCGAACGTCCACATGTAGTTGAGATTGCGCGGCACCGGGTAGGCAACGAAGCTGTCATAGACCAGCCGCGGCAGCGGCATGCGGGCATCGAACCAGCGTCCGAGACCGGTTTTTGGCGTATAGGTCGAGTGTCCCTCGCTCATCGAAATATCCCCTGCCTCAACCGATAAGGATCTTGGTATCGGAAACGAACTTGAATACCGGAATCGCCATATTCTCGGGCGCCGGGCCTTTGCGGATGCGGCCGGCGGTATCGTATTGGGAACCGTGGCACGGGCAGAACCAGCCGCCGAAATCGCCTTCCTGGCCGAGCGGGATGCAGCCCAGATGCGTGCAGACCTGAACCATCACCATCCAGGCTTCCTTGCCGGGTGTGGTGCGGTTGGCATCGGTCGCCGGCGCGTCGGACGGGAGGTTGGCGTTGCGGGCGATCGGATCCTTGAGATCGGAAAGGCTGACGGCTTCGCCGTCCTTCATTTCCTTTTCGGTGCGGTTGCGCACCACGACCGGCTTGCCGCGCCACTTGACGATCAGCGAACTGCCTGGCGTCAGCGAGGAGACATCGACTTCGACCGAGGCGAGCGCCAGCGTCGAGGCATCGGGGCGCATCTGGTCGATGAACGGCCAGGCGACAGCACCGGCGCCAACCACGGCGGCCATGCCGGTGGCGACGTAAAGAAAATCTCGACGATTGGGATCGTGGATGTCGGTTGCGCTCACGGGTGCCTGATCCTTTCGCCTCTTCCGCGCCGGTGGCCGAGCCTTGTCCCCGCTCAATCACGCCAACCCGACAGCGCATGGCGAACAGGCTAGCGAATTCCTCCGGCATTTGGACTTCGGTTTATGCGTGAAGCCCGTTTTTGTCCAGACGGGTCAAGGCACATGGGCAGATTGTCGCGGGGACAAAATCCCCTGTTGCGCGGCAAGACGGCGAATGGCCGCAAAAGGCGGCTAAACAGCCGGGAAACAACCGCAAATCCAGTGTCCTTGTGCACCTCGACACAGGAGGCATGGCGCACGTCGTAGACCGCGAGGAACGGGCTGTTCGTTCCGACCGCTGGAAGGCGAACTGCAATGCGGCGCCTGCGGCTCCAACACCTGCCTGATCTTCAACTACTGCCCGATGTCGGCGGCGGCCCGCGCCTGCACGTCCATCCCTATTCCGAGATTTTCATCATCCGCCAGGTCACCGGCCTGTTCACCGTAGGCGATCAGGAGATCGAGGCCTCGGCCGGCCAGATCCTGATCGTGCCGCCGCACACGCCGCATAAATTCACCAATCTCGGTCCGGGGCCCCTGAAACGACCGACATCCACGAGAACGGCACTTTCATCACCGAGTGGCTGGAGTGATGATGCCTTGCTTGTCGGTTTCCGGTTGCCGCCTAGATTCACTGGATGGGCGGTCGACACGGCCAGGACATGCAAACCTCGGACATCGAAATCGAAGGGCTGAGCATTGCCATGCGCGAAGCGGGCCCGGCCGGAGCGCCGGCTTTCCTCCTGCTGCACGGATGGCCACAAAGCTCCTACGCGTTCGAACGGGTGATCGGCCGGCTGGCAACCGAATACCGGGTCGTCGCGCCCGACCTGCCCTGCATCGGCGGTTCGCAGGGCTTGCCCGGCGCTGGCGATAAGAGGACCCTGGCAAGGCTGATGAGAGGCGTGGCCGAGGCTTGCGGCCTGCGGCAACTCGTGGCCGCCGGCCATGATGTCGGCGGCCAGATCGTGTTTGCCTTGCTGCGCGACCATCCCGAGATCCTCTGCGGCGCGGCGATCATGGATGTCGTCATTCCGGGCATTGCGCCGTGGGAGAAGGTCATTGGCAATCCGCGGATCTGGCATTTTGCATTCCATGCCGTCCCGGCCTTGCCGGAAACGCTGGTAAGCGGCCATCAGAGCGCCTATTTCGACTTCTTCTTCAATGCGCTTTCGAAGGACCGGGCCTCGATCCCGGATGATGCCCGGGAAATCTATGCAAAAGCCTATTCCCGGCCCGAAAGCCTCCAGGCCGGATTCGACTGGTATCGCGCCTTCCCCGAAGACGCCAAAGCCAATGCCGCGCGGCCCGCGCAGCCGATCGCGATTCCGGTGCTGTATCTCAGGGGATCGGCGGAGCCCGGCGATATCGGCGACTATGTCGATGGCCTGCTCGCGGCCGGGCTTTCGAAAGTAGAGGGCGACATCATCCCCAACAGCGGACATTTCGTCGCCGATGAAAATCCCGAAGGGCTCGCCAACCGCCTGGCGCGTTTCCACAGGGAAATCAGCGCGGCCAGCGCCGACCCTACATGGCGCCGAGCCTGACCAGCACGGTTTTCGGAATATTGTATTCGCGGATCACGGCGTCGTGCTTTCGAAGGCCGCACAGTTCGCGCTGGATGAAATAGGCGTGAACGGCCACCGTGGCCTCCTTGAGCAATCGGGGGCGCAACTGCTCGTCGGCATTGTCGCGCAACCTACCCAGCGTTTCTTCAACCCGCTGCCCGGCACGCCCGAGTGCCGCCGCCTTCTCGGCCAGGATTTCATGGCCGAGCGCGTCGAAGGCCGCTTCGGCGGCCGAGGCGCCGGCAAGATGAGATGGCGGACGCAAGGACATTTCAGCTTCCCTTTCCGAACACCATGCGGTGGGTGACGAATTCTTCGGCCTCCACGCGCTGAAAGCCAAGCCGCTCATAGAAAGCGAAGGCTTCGCGCGGCGCCCTGGTGTTCAACACGGTGAAATACTGGCGGGCCCGGTCGATGACGGTCTCGACCAGCATGCGGCCAAGGCCGGCGCGGCGGTGACGCGCGCTGACGAACAGATGCCGGACCCGGCCGTGGTCCCTGCCCTCGAAATAAGGATCGATGTTCAGCCCGCAGACACCTGCGAGCTCCGCGCCATGCCATGCTCCAAACAGCGCCTCGCCCCGTTTGAGGAACTTGTCGCGGCCGCTTGCCCAGCCATCCGCCAGGCGCACCAGCATCCAATAGCCTTCCAGCCGGCTCTCTTCCTTCAGCCTGTCGAAGGCCGGCGTTGTTGGCCGCAGTCGCCTGACCCCATAGTCGATCTTCGCCTGTCCACCCATGCGCCTACTCCGCCGGCCGCGTCTCTTCCAGCACGCTTTCCTCATGATAGAGGAAGCCGCCGGACTGGCGCTTCCATAGCCGCGCGTAGAGCCCGTCCAGCGCCACTAGCTCTTCATGCGTGCCTTGCTCGATGATGCGGCCGCCATCGAGCACCACGAGGCGGTCGAGTGCGGCGATCGTCGACAGCCGGTGGGCGATGGCGATGACCGTCTTGTTTTCCATCAGCCGGGTGAGATTCTCCTGGATCGCCGCCTCGATGTCGGAATCGAGCGCCGAGGTCGCCTCGTCGAGGATCAGGATCGGTGCATCCTTGAGAAAGAGGCGGGCGATCGCCACGCGCTGGCGCTGGCCGCCCGACAGCTTCACGCCGCGCTCGCCCACGAAGGCCTCGTAGCCGGCACGGTCCCTGTTGTCTCGCAGGCCCAGGATGAAGTCATGTGCCTCGGCCTTTTTTGCCGCCGCGATCACCTCGGCGTCGGTCGCGTCGGGCATGCCGAGCTTGATGTTGTCGCGCAGCGAACGATGGAACAGCGCGGTGTCCTGGCTGACGACGCCGATATTGGCGCGCAGCGAATTCTGGGTCACCGTGGAGATTTCCTGGCCATCGATTGTGATGGAGCCGTCCTCAAGGTCGTAGAGACGCAGGATCAGATTGGCGAGCGTCGTCTTGCCCGCACCCGATGGGCCGACCAGCCCGACCTTCTCGCCCGGACGCACGACAAGGTCGATGCCGCCCAGCACGCCAAACCCCTTGCCATAGTGGAACTCGATGCCCTTCACATCGATGCGCCCGCCGGTCACGATCAGTTCCTTGGCATTAGGCGCATCGACCAGCCCGAGCGGCTGCGAGATCAGCGCCTTGGAGTTCTCCAGCACGCCCAGATTGCGCAGGATGCTGTTCATCTGCATCATCAGGCGGCCGAGAAGCATGTTGAGCCGCAGCACCAGCGACAGCGTGAAAGCGACGGCGCCGACGGTGATCGAGCCTTCGACCCAGAGATAGACGGCAAAGCAGCCGATCGCCGTGATCATGATGCCCGACAGCGTCGTCAGCGCCATGCGCACGCCGGTAAGCCGGCGGGTGAAGGGACGCAGCGCGTCGAGATAGATGTCGAAGCCGTTCCTGATGTAGTGGTCATCGCCGTCGGCCGCGAACAGTTTCAGCGTCTGCACGTTCGAATAGGAATCGACGATGCGGCCGTTGATCATCGATCCTGCCTCGGCGGTCGCCTCGGCATGCTTGCGGATCGCCGGCAAATAGAGCCTGGCCAGAAAGCCGAACGCCGTGATCCAGACCACCACCAGCGCCGCCAGCCTGAGATCGAGGCCGGCGACCAGCGCCAGCGTGGTCACCGTATAGACGACCATGAACCAGACGACCTCGATGAAGCTTTCCATCAGGTCGCCCGTCGCCTGTCCCGCCTGCCAGACCTTGGTGGCGATGCGGCCGGCGAAATCATTCTGGAAGAAGGCGTAGGACTGGCGCGAGACGTGCCGGTGCGCTTGCCAGCGCACCAGATTGTAGAAGCCGGGCGTGATCGTCTGCTCGTCGACCAGCGCCGACAGGCCGACGACCACGGTGCGGATGACCAGCACCACCGCGACCATGAACACCAGCTCAGGGCCGGCGGCGGTCCACAGCGCATGCCAGCTGCGCTCGCCGGGAAGCTGGTCGAGAATATCGACCAGCTTCCCCACGAAGTAGAACAGGCCGGCCTCGACCAGCGGCGCGATGCCGCCAATGACCAGCATGGCGAAGAAGGCGAACTTCGCCTGGCCGACATAATGCCAGAGAAAACCGCCGACGCTGGACGGTGGCCGAAGATTCGCCGGCTCCCTGAATGGATAGACCCAGTTCTCGAACCACCGATAGACGGCTGTCATCATGCGGCGGCCATCATTCTGCGGCTTGCCCCTTTGCGCCAATATCGTTGGCAACACTATCGTTGGCGGCGTCGGTCGGGATGTCCTCGAGCAGGAACCCGCCCGACTGGCGCTGCCAGAGCTGTGCGTAGAGCCCACCCCTGGCGACGAGTTCCTCGTGCGAACCTTCCTCGATGACACGGCCCTGGTCCATCACAACGAGCCTGTCCATGGCGGCGATGGTCGACAACCGGTGCGCGATGGCGATGACGGTCTTGCCTTGCATGAGCTTGTAGAGATTCTCCTGGATGGCTGCCTCGGCTTCGGAATCCAGTGCCGACGTCGCCTCGTCAAGGATAAGTATCGGGGCATCTTTCAACATAACGCGAGCTATGGCGATGCGTTGCCGCTGGCCGCCCGACAATTTGACGCCACGGTCGCCGACATGGGCGTCGAAGCCCTTGCGGCCATTGTGGTCCGAGAGCGCGCCGATGAAGTCCAGCGCCTCGGCCCGCCGCGATGCCTCCACAAGCATCTCGTCGGTGGCGTCGGGCCGGCCATAGAGAATGTTGTCGCGCACCGAGCGATGCAGCAGCGAGGTGTCCTGCGTGACCATGCCGATCTGGGCACGCAGCGAATCCTGCTTCACCCCGGCGATCTCCTGGCCGTCGATCAGGATGCGGCCGGCTTCCAGGTCGTAGAAACGCAGCAGAAGGTTGACCAGCGTCGACTTGCCGGCGCCCGAGCGGCCGACAATGCCGACCTTCTCGCCCGGCTTCACGGCCAGCGACAGGTTTTCGATCACGCCTTTCTGCTTGCCATAGTGGAAGCGGATGTCCTCGAAACGGATCTCGCCTTTGGAAACCGTGATCTCCTTCGCATCCGGCCTGTCCTCGACCAGGCGCGGCAGCGAGATCGAGGCGATGCCGTCCTGCACCGTGCCGATGTTCTCGAACAGGCCTGACATTTCCCACATGATCCACTGCGACATGCCCCACATTCTGAGCACCAGGCCGATGACCACGGCGACCGCGCCGATCGTTACCGCCTGGCCAAGCCACAGCCACAGCGAGATGGCGGTAACCGAGAACAGGAGAAGCGCGTTCAGGATGTAAAGCGAGCCGAAAAGCACCGTCACCAGCCGCATCGACCGATAGACCGTGTCGAGGAAGCCCATCATGCCTTCCCTGGCGAAGGCGGCCTCGCGGCGCGAATGGCTGAACAGCTTGACCGTCTGGATGTTGGTGTAGCTGTCGACGACGCGGCCGGTCATGGTCGAGCGTGCATTGGCCTGTTCCTCGCCGACCTTGCCCAGGCGCGGGATAAAGAAGCGCAGCAACAGGACATAGCCGACCAGCCAGACAGCCAGCGGGGCGGCCAGCCGCCAGTCGGCCGAACCGACGATGAACAGCATGCCGAGGAAATAGACGATGACGTAGTTCAGGACATCGATCACCTTGATGACGCATTCGCGCACGGCGAGCGCCGTCTGCATCAGCTTGGTGGCGATGCGGCCGGCGAATTCGTCCTGGTAGAAGCTCATCGATTGTTTGAGCAGGTAGCGATGCACCTGCCAGCGGATGCGCATGGGATAGTTGCCCATCAGCGTCTGCTGGTTGAGCAGCGAATGCAGCCACACCGTGCCCGGCAGCGCAAACAGCACGATGAAGGCCATGCCGGCGAGCTTCCAGGCCTCCGTCTGCAGGAAGGCTTCGCGGTTCTGCCCCGACAGCCAGTCGACGATGCGGCCGAGGAAGCCGAACATCCACACTTCGGCGATGGCGATCGCCGTCACCAGCACCGCATCGGTCAGGATATAAGGCCATGCGCCGCGCGTATAATGCAGGCAGAAGGCGACCAGCGTCTTGGGCGGCTCGACCGGTTCCCCCGCGGGGAACGGATCGAGCCTTCTTTCAAACCAGCTAAACAACAACATAGGTCATGCCTGTGAAATCTGTTTTCCGCTTAGGCGGCCTGACGACGTACGAAGTCCCCGGACCGCATGGCGCCAGGGGCCGACGGTCCGGAATCATCCGGACCGTCGGCCCTGCTTCGCGCAATATAGGGACTCGCGGGCTTTTCGCCGACAGCATCGTTCGATGATGCCGTCGGCGTGGTGCCGACAATCCGGATCTTCGCGCCGGGCCGGATCAGCCGGATGATGCGGCGCACCAGCGACGGCCGGCTCGGATCGGGAACCGCTCGCGAGAAATCGACATCCGGCAGCATGCCGCGATGCGGGCGTCGGCGGACTTCGGCATGAACCGCCGACGAATAGGTATCGCCGATCAGCAGCGTCCAGGTCGGCAGCCGGTGGATATGCAGGCTCCTCGAGCCCGGTATTCTGTAGGGATCGAACATCCGTCCGTCCTCCGTGTGAAAATAGAGATGAAAAGGCGAAGCAACATCGTCCGCCGGCATTCGGCCGGAGGCGCGGATTGCATCGGTCCGGACACGATGCCGAGCATCGATCTGGACACGACTGAACGTGTCGGTCCGGACGTCTTCAGGTGGGGCGTTCAGCCCTTTTGACTTTTTGAAAAACATCGCAGGATTCCTTCAGGAGCCGAAAAAACGTTTCGGCGGGAATCGGTGCGATCAAGTCTTAGAGAGTCAGGAGAATTGTCGTACCGAAACCGCCAGCAGGCAGGTAAGCCCACGGGAGGGGCGCTGGATGTGCATGGTCATCATGAAATACCCCTCCATCGGTTCGGGTTGACAATGGTGCTGACATACCCGACTTCGCAGAAAATGGCCACCCGCAGGTCCAGGAATTTCCAAAACCGCCAGCCCGCTGTGGCCGATCTGCCACTTATTAGAAGGATGCGGAAATGAACTGTCGTCTCCGCATCGCGCTCTACCAGCCTGACATTGCCGGCAATACCGGCACAATCCTGCGCTTCGCCGCTTGCCTTGGCCTTGGCGTCGACATCATCGAACCGGCCGGCTTTCCGCTCTCCGACAAGGCGCTCAAGCGCGCCGGCATGGACTACCTCGAAATGGCTGCCCTGACCCGGCATGTCGACTGGCAGGCCTTCGAGGAATGGCGTAAGGCCGGCGCGCGCAGGCTGGTACTTCTGTCGACCAAGGCGACCACCGCCTATACCAGCTTCAGCTTCGCCGACGGCGACATATTGCTGTTCGGCCGCGAATCCGCGGGCGTGCCGGATCAAGTCCACCAGGCGGCGGACGCACGGCTGACTATCCCCATGCAAGGCACCGCGCGCAGCATCAACGTCGCGCTTTCCGTCGCCATGGTGGCTGGCGAAGCCGTCCGGCAGCTCGGATAGGATCCGATGCCCATCGACGGCACCGCCCTTGCCGCCGCCGACGACAGCGGTTTCTCCAGTCATTCTCACCCAGGCGCACATCGCCTCTCCTTATTTGCTCAATCGATATCTCTTCGCTACAAGCTCAACTTAACTTGAGGTCAAGCGGAAAAGTGGGACATGGCAGCTGTAACGGAATTGACGGTCGGCCAGGTGGCCAGGCGCAGCGGTGTCGCCGTGTCTGCGCTGCATTTCTACGAAGCGCGCGGGCTGATCCGCAGCCACCGCACGTCAGGCAACCAGCGGCGCTACGGCCGCGACGTGCTGCGTCGGGTGGCGATCATCAAGGTGGCGCAGGAGGTCGGCATTTCGCTTGCTGAAATCAGTGCCGCACTTGAATCTTTACCTGAATGCCGCACGCCGACACGTGAAGATTGGAATCTGCTTTCAACGGCTTGGCGCGATAGCCTCGACCTGAAAATCAGCCAGCTAAAGAAGCTGCGCGACGGGCTGACCGACTGCATCGGCTGCGGCTGCATGTCGATCGACAAATGCCCGCTCAGGAACAAGGGGGATCGGCTGGCCAGCGAAGGAACGGGCGCGAGGCGCCTGTTGGTCGAGCGTTAATCCGCTGCCGGCAGCCGCCTGATGGTGAACTCGATCAGATCCCCCGGGCGCTCGAACCAGCTTTCGATCTCGGTCCAGTAGGCCTGTTTGGGGAAGCGCTCGAACCATTCCTTGGCCTTCAGGCGGGCATCGGAGCGCGGCAGGACGAAGGTCTCGCGCAGGAAACCGTCACGCGGCATGCGCGCGCGTTCGGCCCGGCTCTGGTCGAGCCTTTTCTTCAGGCCATCCAGCGGCGGTCTTGCCGGGGTGCGCATGAAAAAACTCCTTGCACCGCAGCACATGGCCCCGAAACCGGACCCGCGTTTCGGAAAGGACCATGCGCCAAAACCAAGTCTTGCGGCGTTCCTTGCGCGTCCAAAGGACGCGTGGTGCCGCAATGACACTTGACCGTGTTCCCTAAGAGATTAGGGATCGCGCCCGGAAAAGACGAGTCTTTTGTGGACTCACCGCCCGCAACCGGAGACGGCACTTGGAACGACCCGAAATACCGGCTGGCCTGCCGGCCGACATCGAAGAGAAGAAGGTGAAGGCACGCCTGTGGTTCGAGGCGCTGCGCGAACGTATCTGCGCGGCCTTCGAGCAGATCGAACAGGATCTGCAAGGCCCTCTGGCCTCATGGTCGCCAGGCCGCTTTGAAAAGACGCCTTGGGAACGCGATGCCGGCAGGGGTGGCGGCGGCACCATGTCGATGATGCACGGCCGCGTCTTCGAGAAGGTGGGCGTCCATACTTCGACGGTCCATGGCGAGTTCTCGCCCGAATTCAGGAAGCAGATGCCCGGCGCCGAGGAAGACCCGCGCTTCTGGGCCTCCGGTATCTCACTCATCGCGCACCCCTGGAATCCCAACGTGCCGGCCGTGCACATGAACACGCGCATGGTGGTCACCTCAAGCCAATGGTTCGGCGGCGGCGCCGACCTGACGCCAGTGCTCGACCGCCGCCGCGCCCAGGACGATCCCGACACGGCAGCCTTTCACCGCGCCATGGAGTTCGCTTGCGAGAGGAACGCCGGCATTGCCGACTACCCGAAGTTCAAGACCTGGTGCGACGAGTACTTCTTCCTGTCGCACCGCAATGAGCCGCGCGGCACTGGCGGCATCTTCTTCGACTGGCTGCATTCAGCCGAGGACAAGGGCGGCTGGAATGCCGACTTCAACTTCGTCCAGGATGTCGGACGCTCCTTCCTGGTCGTCTACGGCCACCTCGTGCGCGCCAATTTCAACGAGAACTGGACCGACGGCGACCGCGACGAACAACTCATTCGCCGTGGCCGCTATGTCGAATTCAACCTGCTTTACGATCGCGGCACCATTTTTGGCCTGAAGACCGGCGGCAATGTCGCATCGATCCTGTCCAGCCTGCCGCCGGAGGTCCGCTGGCCGTAACAAGATGGTGAGCCCGGTGTGAGCCGCATTGCTGTCCCATTTCCCCGAAATGGGGGGCGAATGTGGCGTCGGGACTTTCTTTTCGTCTAATAGCCATCGGAAAAGATTGGGCTATTTGTCGGGGCGGGTCGGGAAGCGCCGGCGGTTTGCCTAAGCATTCCAGGAAAACTGCAAAGCGGTTTTTCGTTCGGAATTGCATCAGGACAAAGCGAATCGCGACTCGACGGATCCGGATGGCCCAGGACGATGCGGGCGCCAAAAGGATGCCCGCCCTTTCCCAGGAGTATTTCGCAATGCGCAAGATCATTGTTTCGACTGCCGCGGCTGCCCTTCTTGCTTCCGGTTCGGTGGCGTTCGCCGCCGTCAAGCACACCACTGGAACGGTCAAGACATTCGACGCGGCGGCCATGAGCCTTGTGCTCGACGACGGATCTTCTTTTACGCTCTCCAAGGCCTTCAAGGATCCTGGCCTGAAGGCCGGCGAAAAGGTCAGAGTTTCATGGGACATGAGCGGCAAGAACAAGGTTGCCGAGGCGATCAAGATCGTGAAGTGACGCCTGTCCGCAAGGGCGCGGCGAGACGATGTCCGGCCTGCCGCCTGCGGTAGGCGTACGAGGGGTAAGCGTAACGGGGCGGAGCAGTGCTGCTCCGCCTTTTGCCCATTGACGGCAACCAACATCGCCCCATCTGTGTTATGCTCACCCGCTCGATGATCCGGAGGTGCAACTCGGACGGGCCACGAGCCAAAAAGCGTACCGGAGCCTGACCAGGTTTCACGGAGGAAAGGGAGAAATCCGATGAAGGAATTTCACTGCGGGTCGCTCGTTCCCGGCTGTGAATGGCACACCCGTGCCAACGAGGAAGCCGAAGTGATGCGCCGTGCCGTCGAACATATGCGCGAGACACATGGTGAGACCATCATCCGCGAGACGATGATCGAGGCGATCCGTTCGCGTATCCAGAAGGCTCGCGACGCGGCGTAGGTCTTGGCGCCTGGGTTTGTGGCAAGAGATAAGCGTCGGCGCTCAAGATTGGCTGTAAAGCAGGCAGATAGAACAGCGTTGGGCCACGGCGTCCGCGATGGCGTTCGACGCGATCGCGAACGTCATGCCGCCAGACCTCGCAGGGCCAAAAAATTACATTCGCCTTAACTAAAGTAAACCCGGCGGTAACCGATCCATGCCATTGTCGCACCGATAATCCGGCTACAGCGGGCTGCAAGAGGAGCCCGTCGCCATCAGGCACTGGTCCGGAATCGGTAGGCGAGGTGTTTCGCGCATGCGCGAAAAGTCCGGCAATCGAGAGAGTTTCCGCTCGGCGGCGCTCCTCCTGTGCGCGCTCCTTGAGGGGTCGCCGGCTATTGCCCAGGAAATGACGACATCGTTGGTCGACATCCATCAGGGCTCGCCACTCAGCGATCGCGCGAAGGGCCTGGGCAACGGCGGTTACGAACTGCAGAACGGAAACCGGGTATCGTTCAACCAATGGTACCGCGCAAGCTGGGTCGACATGCACGTGGACCTGCTGACCCAGGTCACCGAGGATACCGGCATCCTTTGGGGCTTTGGAACCGGAGAAGAGGGCGAGAAGTATCGGATCCAGCCCAGCCTGAAGCTTGGCTTCCTCACCCAGATGCATCCGAATCCGAACAGTACGCTTTCCCTGTCGCTCACCACGACCTTCGGCGGCAAGCTCACCGAAAAGGCCTGCGAAGCCGATTATGGCGACTTCGGTACCTACAGCGTCAATTGCCGCCTCGCGGCCAGCCAGATGGCACCTGAGGAAACGCTGAAATATCTGGTTAACGCTAAACCGGAGAGCCAGCATCTCTGGCTGAACTACCGTGTTAGTTTCTGATCGCCGATGCCTTGGATCGAGAAAACCATCTCGCCGAAGTTCGCGATCGCCCGTCCCAGTTTCTTGTTTGACCGGAGTTGGAACATGTCAGGTAATCACTTGAAATTCGGTATCGCCCTCGCTTTCGCCATGCTGTCGGCGCCGATCGCGTCGGCACAGGAGGCTCCCGATGCGGAGGAAATGGCCGCGCTGTGCCATGGCGGCCTATCCATATGCGTGAGCGCAACAATCCCGACCGCGCGTACGCAAGCTGCCACACCAGGATGGATGAGCCCCGACGTCGGTGCCGCATGGGCGGCAGGCTACAAGGGGCAGGGCGTCACCATGACCATCGTCGACGACTTCAGCAGTTCGTCGCGCTTCTCCGGTAACTTCGGCGTCGGGGTTCAAAACCAGCGGCACGGTGAATGGACCCGCGAGGAAGCCGGCATGATCGCGCCCTGGGCGAGCATCAGATCTAAAGACTTCTCCACAGGTTCGGCGGTCTCGCTAGCGCCCGGCCGTAACGTGCTCAACCTCAGCTACGGGATGTACACGACCGCAGGCTACAGCGTGAACCAGATCGGGTGGGCACCGGAAGAGGCGTCGATCATCTCCTATGCCAGCAGTGGATCGGCCATCATCTCAAAGGCGGCCGGCAACGACTCCGTCGCGGTCGGGGGTGTCACGAACGGCCAGCAGGACTATCTCAATCTCGCCCTGATCGGCAAGCAAACAGCAATCTTCGTCGGTGCGCTGTCGACGAATGGCACGACAACCAACAAGGCGCAGCTTGCCTGGTACTCGGACTACGCCGGCTCCAATCCGCTGGTGCAAAGCCACTTCCTTGTTGTTGGTGTCGATGGAAGCAAGACAGGCCTTTATGGCACCTCCTTCGCCGCGCCGATCATTTCAGGATATGCGGCGATAATAGGCAGCAAGTTCACCAAGGCCACGCCGACCCAGATCACCAACGATCTGCTCAATACGGCTCGGACCGACACCCTGGTCAACTATAGGGCCTCCGTCTATGGCAAAGGCGAAGCGAGCCTGTCACGCGCCCTGGCTCCCGTGGCAATCAGGTAGATGGGCAATGCATATCTCCCAAAGTGGCCTTGGGAGAACGACAGGCATCGAGACAAAGACCTGATCCAAAGCGCGGCGCGTGATCCGTTTCGACGCGACGCGTTCAGGTTTCAAGTGCCTTTGCGGCGCGCTCAAGCAACGCGCCGCGATCAAGCGCAAACCCCGCGTCGATCCATTCCGCCTCAAGGTTCTTGAGGATTTCACCGAGCTTTGGCCCCGGCGTTGCGCCGAGCGCGGTCAGATCGGCGCCCTTCAGCGGAAACACTGGTTTTTCCCATTTGAGCGCGAAGGCAAGCAGGCGCGAAAAACCGCCGGCTTCGAGCAGCGCGTCATTGTCCTCGGCGGCGCGCATCCGCACCGATGCAAGCGCCAGCCGCAGGCGATCGACAAACCCCTGCCGGTCGCCACGGTACAGCCTTTTCGCCAGTTCGCCCTCGGTCGTCCTCGACGCGACGGCGGTGGCCACCGCCCAGTGGCGCAACCGGTCTGCTTCGCCGGTCGACAACCTGAGGCGCTCGGTGAGCGTTTTCATGCGCGCGGCGTCCGGCGGCACGATCGCCTCCAGCCGCAGCATCGGATCTGTCGCCCAGCCCAGATCCTTCTCGGCCTTGGTCAGCCCGTGGATCGCATCGATGCCCCATTTCTCGCTTTCCGGCAGTGCGGCGGTCAAGACGCTCGCCTGGCGCATCCAGAGCAGCGCCCGCGAGGGATCAGGCGCCGACAACAGCTTCTTCAGTTCGGACCAGATGCGTTCGGCCGAAAGTTGCGCCAACCCGTCCTTCAGCCGGGCGCAGGCCTTCAGCCCCTCGGCGTCCGGCCGGCCTTCGCCATACCAGGCGAAGAAGCGGAAGAAGCGCAGGATGCGCAGATAATCCTCGCGGATGCGCGCCTCCGTGTCGCCGATGAAGCGCAGCCGGCGGGCCTCGATGTCGGCGATGCCGCCGACAAGGTCGACAACCGTCCCGTCAGCCTCGGCGTAGAGCGCGTTGATGGTGAAATCGCGCCGCTCGGCATCGAGCTTCCAGTCGCGGCCGAACGACACCCTGGCGCGACGGCCATCGGTTTCGACATCGGCGCGCAAAGTGGTGATTTCATAGGGCTTGCCGCCGGCGACCACCGTGATCGTGCCATGCTCGATGCCGGTCGGCACCGTTTTGAAGCCTTCCGCCTCGGCGCGGCGGACCGTTTCCTGCGGCAGGCAGGTGGTGGCGATGTCGATATCGGCGACCGCCTGGCCCATCAGCGCATTGCGCACGGCGCCACCGGCGACACGCGCCTCCTCACCGCCCTCGGTGAGCGCGCCAAGCAGGCGCTGCAGATGCTTGTCGCCGAGCCAGTCGGCCCTGCCCGCGATCGATACACTCACGCATAGAGCCTTTCATAGAGCGTGCGGATGATGCCGGCGGTGACGCCCCAGATGCGCCTGTCGCCATAGGGCATGTCGTAGAAGAACCATTCGAGATCGTTCCACATGCGGCTGTCGCGTTTGTGGTTCACCGGGTCCATCAGGAAGCGCAGCGGCACTTCGAAAGCGGCATCGACCTCGTCGGCGTTCAAGGTCAGCTCGAAGCCGGGTCGCACGATGCCCAGCACCGGCGCGATGCGGTAGCCGCTGCCGGCGACATAATCGGGCATGCGGCCGAGGATCTCGATGCGATCGCCGCCGAGGCCGATCTCCTCGAAGGTCTCGCGCAGCGCCGTTGCTTCCGGGCTCGCGTCGGTCGGGTCGATGGTGCCGCCGGGAAAGGCCACCTGCCCTGAATGGCTGCGCAGCTTCTCGGCCCGTTTGGTCAACAGAACCGTCGCCTCGCCGTCATGATCGACCACCGGGATCAGCAGCGCGGCATTGCGCAGCGCCTTGTTCTGGGTGAGGCGCGGGTGGCCGGGATTGAAGCGGTGATCGCCATAGTCGTCGTCGGCATGCGCTTGCGGCTGCGCGGCGAAGCGCGTGCGAAAATCCGCCGATGAAAACGGCGCCGGCGCCATATGGTCCATCACGCGCTCAGCTGTTTCAATTGGTCGGCCGGCATGATCGCGAACACCGCTCCCTTGGAGCGCACGGCGAACATCGTCCTGCCGTCGATCTCGACCTCCTCGCCATGGCCGACCAGCTCGTACATGACAGGCCGCGCCACCAGCGCCTCCAGCCTGCCGCGCACCAGCACATAGGGCTTCAGGCCTCCGGTCTCGTCCTCGTCGACGAAACGCAGCGGCCGCTCCGGTCCGGCCTCGACCACGTCGCCGACATTGGTGCGGAAGGTGATGATCTGTTCGCCGCCGCGGCCCGAAACATCCATCTCGACGGCGATGAAGGGCGCATCGGCGACGCGGATGCCGACCTTTTCCACCGGCGTTACCAGATAGGTCCTGCCGTCGGCATCCTTGCGCAGCACTGAGGAAAAAAGCTGGACCAGCGGCATGCGGCCGATCGGCGTTCCCAGGTAGAACCAGGTGCCGTCAGCCTTGATCTCCATATCGAGATCACCGCAAAAGTCGGGATTCCAGTGCTCGACCGGCGCCGCGCCCTTGCCGGCACGGGCCGCACGCGCGATCAGCGCCTCGAGGCCCCGCGCCTCGGTGGCATCGGTAAGGCTTTGTTCGCGATGTGGCGAGTGTTCCGTCATGGTCACGAAATAGTCACTGTTGTTCCGCTTGTCAGCCTAAGTCTGTGATTTAAATTCGAACATAGGCGCTACGCGAGGCCGAATCGCGGCACCTATGGTATGGTGCGAGCCGGTATTTCCAAACCAAAGGGATCGATGCGGCATGAGCGTGATTGTCAAGGAAAGCCCGATCAGCGAAAAGGACATGGTCGCCGAGGCCGAGAAGGCGCTCGCCGACATTTCCAGGATCCGCGACGGGGTCGGCCGGGTGATCTTCGGTCAGGAGAACGTCGTCGAGCGTACGCTGGTGGCGCTGCTTGCCGGCGGCCATGCGCTTCTGGTCGGCGTGCCGGGCCTTGCCAAGACCAAGCTGGTCGAGACGCTGGGCGTCGTGCTCGGCCTCGATTCGCGCCGCATCCAGTTCACGCCCGACCTGATGCCGTCCGACATCCTCGGCTCCGAGGTCATGGAGCAGGACGAGACCGGCAAGCGATCCTTCCGCTTCATCTCCGGGCCGATCTTTGCCCAGCTTCTGATGGCCGATGAGATCAACCGCGCCTCGCCGCGCACCCAGTCGGCGCTGCTGCAGGCGATGCAGGAGTATCACGTCACCATTGCCGGCGCCCGCCATGATCTGCCCTCGCCTTTCCATGTGCTGGCGACGCAGAACCCGCTGGAGCAGGAAGGCACCTATCCGCTGCCCGAAGCCCAGCTCGACCGCTTCCTGATGCAGGTCGACATTCTCTATCCCGAGATCGAAGCCGAGCGCCGCATCCTGCTGGAGACCACCGGCGTCGAGGACGCCAAGGCGACCAATGTATTGCAGCCCGCCCGGCTGAAGGAGATCCAGACGCTGATCCGGCGCATGCCGGTGCCCGAAAGCGTCGTCGAGGCGATCCTAACCCTGGTGCGCTCGGCGCGCCCGGGCCAAGGCAATGCCGAAACCGACAAGCACGTCGCCTGGGGTCCCGGTCCGCGCGCCAGCCAGGCGCTGATGCTGTGCACGCGTGCCCGCGCTCTTTACGATGGGCGCCTGGCACCTTCGGTCGACGACGTGCGCGCGCTGGCCGAGCCGGTGCTACAGCATCGCATGGCGCTCACTTTCGCCGCCCGCGCCGAAGGCACCAGCGTTCGCGACGTGGTGGCGAAACTCGTGAAAGGGATTTGATGGCGCGAATCGGCGAGGTCCAGGCTCCGGCAGCGACGCGCGACGCGCTCGCCCGCGGCCGGTTGCGGGCTTCGCTTGTGCCGGACCTGCTGGTCGAGGCGCGCCGCATCGTCAACACCGTGATCGCCGGCTGGCACGGCCGCCGCAAACGCGGCATCGGCGAGAATTTCTGGCAGTTCCGGCCCTATGTGGAGGGTGACGCCTCGCGCATCGACTGGCGCCGCTCGGCCCGCGACGACCACACCTATGTGCGCGACCGCGAATGGGAAGCCGCCCATACGGTCTGGCTGTGGGCCGATCCCTCGCCCTCCATGCTCTACAAGTCGACGGGCGCCGGCGTCTCCAAGCAATCGCGCGCGCTGGTACTGGCGCTGGCCATGGCCGAACTGTTGTCGCGCAGCGGCGAACGCATCGCCTGGCCTGGCCTGACCGATCCGTTCACCGCGCGCAACGGCGCCGAGCGCATCGCCGCCCAGTTGATGCATGCCGGCGACTTGCCGGCAAAGCCTGACCTGTCCGATATCAGGCGCTTCTGCGACATCGTCATCGTCAGCGATTTCCTCGATTCCGTCGAGGAAACCATGGCCTGGCTCGACGTCCTCGCCCGCCACGGCGTGCGCGCCCATCTGATCGAGGTCGCCGATCCGGCCGAGGAAACCTTCCCCTATGCCGGCCGCACGGAGTTCACCGATCCGGAGACCGGCGACAAGCTGACCGCGGGACGTGCCGAGGTGCTGGGCGATGAATACCGCCTGCTCTACACCGCCCGCCGCCAGGAACTGGCCGGCTGGTGCAAGCGGCTCGGCTGGAGCTTCACCGTCAACCACACAGACCGGCTGGCTTCCGACGCCCTGGTGCGCCTGCACATGGCAATGACCGCCGATGGCTCTTATGCCCGGCCGACCTCTGGTCGTGCCCGGCCGACCTCTAGTCGTGCCGGGCTGCCCTCTGCTCTTGCCGGGCCGACCTCCGGTCAGCCTGGAAAGGCCGTGGCATGAGCTGGCTGCCGCTCTCCTTTGGCGCTCCCATGGTGCTGTGGGGCCTGCTGGCGCTGCCGGTGATCTGGTGGCTGCTCAGGCTGACGCCGCCCAAGCCGCAGACCGAGATCTTTCCGCCGCTGAAGATCCTGGCGCGCGTGCTGAAGCGCGAGGAGACGCCGCAGCAGAGCCCCTGGTGGCTGACGCTGCTCAGGCTGCTAATGGCGGCGCTCATCGTCGCAGCATTGGCCGAACCGGTCTTCAATCCGCGCGAGAAATTGCCGGCCGAGGGTGCGGCACTTGCACTGGTCGTCGACAATGACTGGGCCAGTGCCGCCGACTGGAGCAAGCGCGTCGCCACCGCCGAACGGCTGATCGCCGATGCCGGCTCCAACGGCGTGCCGGTCATCCTTGCCTTCACGGCCGAAAAGCCCAATGCCGAGATCGGCCCCTTCGATGCCGCCGCCGCGCTGAACCGGCTGCGTGCCGCCAAGCCGCGGCCGATCCCGACCGACCGGCCCGCTGTCTATACCCGCGTCGCCGGCGCGCTGGAGACCTTGCCCGGCGCCAGCGTCGCCGTGCTGGCTGACGGCCTGGCCGCCAAGGGCGACGAGGCCGCCTTCAACACGCTCTTGTCGAAAAATGCCGCCCGCATCGTCTGGGCAACCGCTGACCGGCTTTCCCTGACCGGCCTGACCGCGGCCGACAATCAGGTCGACGGCTTTGCTCTGACCGCTATCCGCGCGCCGGGCGATCCGGCTCCGGCGCAGGTCACCGCCGGCGCTTTCGACGATAAGGGGCGCCGCATCGCCGATGCGACGCTGACCTTCGCGCCCGGCGAAGCCACGGCCACGGGCACCATGACGGTGCCGTTCGAGTTGCGCAACGACTTCGCCTCGATCGCGCTCGACGGCGAGCGCCACGCCGGTGCGGTGCGCGTTCTGGATGAAAGCTCCAAGCGCCGCCGCGTCGGGCTGCTGTCGCAGGCCGAAGCCGACCAGGCGCAGCCGCTCCTGTCGCCGCTCTACTACATCAGGCGTGCGCTGCAGCCTTTCGCCGATCTGGTCGAACCCTCCAGCGCCGATCTAGCCGACGCCATCCCGCAGATCCTCGACCAGAAGCCGGCGATGATCATCATGGCCGATATCGGCACCATTCCGGCGCAGGTCCGCCAAAGGCTGGTCGATTGGGTCGACAATGGCGGCACGCTGGTGCGTTTCGCCGGCTCGCGGCTGGCGGCCGCCGGCAATGACGACGACCTTCTGCCGGTCCGCCTGCGCACAGGCGAGCGCTCGCTCGGCGGCGCATTGTCATGGACCTCGCCACAGCCGGTGACCGAATTTCCGAAGGCCGGCCCCTTCGCCGACCTGGCGCCGCCCACCGAAGTCACAGTGAGCAGGCAGGTGCTGGCCGAGCCGACACCCGACATCGTCGAGCGCACCTGGGCGGCCCTTGCCGACGGCACGCCGCTGGTCACCGGCCTGAAGAAGGGCAAGGGCACGCTGGTGCTGTTCCACGTCACGCCCGAGGCGACATGGTCGAACCTGCCGATATCGGGCAGCTTCGTCGAGATGCTGCGCCGCATCGTGCAGCTGTCACGCAACCAGGGTGCGGCGATCGCCAATGCCGAAGCCGCCGCCACGTCGCTGGCGCCCTATCGCATGATCGCGGCCGACGGCTCGCTGGTGCCGCCGACACCGGATGCACGTCCACTGGTGCCAGGCGCCGGCGCGCTGCCGGTGACTATCGAGAATCCGCCCGGCCTCTATGGCTCGGAGACCGGTGTCTTCGCTCACAACCTGCTTGATGCCGCGAGCACCTTCGCGCCGCTGGCGCGCCCGCAAATCACCGTGCCGGTTACCACGATCCAGTATGCCTTCGACGAATCGCGCAACCTGAAGGGTGGGCTGGTCGCGGCAGTCCTGGTGCTGATGCTGCTCGACACGCTGGCGGTGTTGTGGATGGGCGGCCTGTTTTCGCGCCGGCCGCGCCGTGCCGGCGCGGTGGCAACCACCGCCGCGATCCTGATTGCGCTTGGCGCGCTGTTCGGCCATGCCGATCTGGCCCGCGCCGATGACGCCAAGCCGGGCGACGAGGCCGCGATCGCGGCGATCTCTAAGACCCGCATCGCCTATGTGCTGACCGGCGTGCCGGGCGACGATTCGATCAGCCGCGCCGGGCTCGAGGGCCTGACCCGTTTCCTGATCGAGAAGACCGCCCTGGAACCGGGCGCGCCAGCCGGCGTCGACATATCGAGGGACGAACTGTCCTTCTATCCCCTGATCTACTGGCCGATCAATCCGGCGGCGCCCATGCCGAGCCAGGCCGCGATCGCCCGCATCGACGCCTATATGCAGCAGGGCGGCACGGTGCTGTTCGACACGCGCGACCAGTTCGCCAACGGCATCGGCGCCAATTCCACCAGCCCGGCGACGGAACGGCTGCGCGACATCCTCGGCAACCTCAACGTGCCGCCGCTGGAGCCGGTGCCGTCGGACCATGTGCTGACAAAATCCTTCTTCATCCTGCCCGAATTTCCCGGCCGTTTCGCCGGCAGCCCGCTCTGGGTCGAGGCATCGCTCGACGCCAGCAATGCCGACAACCGGCCGGTGCGCACTGGCGACGGCGTTTCGCCGATCATGATCACCGCCAATGATTTCGCCGGCGCCTGGGCGGTCGACGAGAATGGCGACCCTCTGCTGCCGACCGTGCCGGCCGACCCGATGCAGCGCATGTATGCGCTGCGCGCCGGGGTCAACATCATGATGTACATGCTGACCGGAAACTACAAATCCGACCAGGTGCATGTGCCGATACTGCTCGAACGGCTGGGGCAGTAGGATGAGGTTCTTTGTTACGCTCCCCACGCGGATCGGCCCCTCCCCACAAGGGGAGGATAAGGCATGAACTGGTCGATCTCCTTCGAACCGCTGATCTCCTGGCCGCTTTGGGCCCTGGTGCTTGTGCCGCTGGCGCTGCTTGCGCTTGTCGGCCTGTGGTTTCGCCAGCGCGGCGCGGTCCTTCGCTTCGTCGCCCTGCTGGCGCTCGCCGCCGCCCTCTTCAATCCGGTATTCCTCAATGAGGAGCGTGATCCGCTGAAGAGCGTGGTTGCCCTCATCGTCGACCGCAGCCAGAGCCAGGATATTGGCGACCGCACCAAGCAGACCGATGAGGCGCTCGCCGGGCTGCAACAGCGTCTTGGCCGCTTCAAGCAGTTCGACGTCCGGGTCGTCGAGGCCGGCAAGTCCGACGCCGCCGAGGAGCGCACTGAAACCCGGCTGTTCAGCGCGCTGGAAGGCGCCTTCCGCGACGTGCCGCCCTCGCGCGTCGGCGGCGCCATCATGATCACCGATGGCGAGGTGCATGACGCGCCTCCGGGCGCTGCCGACTTCAACGCCCCGCTGCATGCGCTGATCACCGGCAACGAGCACGAAAAGGACCGCCGCATCCGCTTCGAGAACGCGCCGCGCTTCGGCCTCGTCGGCAAGCCGCTCGACATGACCTACCGCGTCATCTCGACGGAGAACGAGAGCGGACCTGTCGATGTGCGCGTTTCCGTCAATGGCGAACAGGTTTCGGTCGAGCACGCCACCGTCGGCCAAGCGATGCCGCTGCAGGTGACCATTCCGGGCGCCGGCCGCAACATCATCGAACTCGCCATCGACCGCGAACCGGGCGAATTGACCGATACCAACAACCGCGCCATCGCGCTGGTCGACGGCATCCGCGAGAATTTGCGCGTGCTGCTCGTCTCCGGCGAGCCGCATGCCGGCGAGCGCACCTGGCGCAACCTGTTGAAATCCGACGCCTCGGTCGATCTCGTCCATTTCACCATTCTGCGGCCGCCCGAGAAACAGGATGGCACGCCTATCAACGAATTGTCGCTGATCGCCTTCCCGACCCGCGAACTGTTCGTCGAGAAGATCAAGGATTTCGACCTCATCATCTTCGACCGCTACCAGCACCGCGACGTGCTGCCGATCCTCTATTACGACTACATCTCCGAATATGTCGAAAAGGGCGGCGCGCTGCTGATCGCCGCCGGCCCCGAATATGCCGGAGAAAGTTCGATCGCGCGTACGCCGCTGATGTCGGCCCTGCCCGCCATGCCGACCGGCGAGGTGGTCGAAAAGGCCTTCTATCCACGCTTGACCGATCTCGGCCAACGTCACCCGGTGACGCGCGGCCTCGACGGTTCGGCCACAGAACCGCCGCACTGGAGCCGCTGGTTCCGCACCATCGGGGTGCAGAACCCGCAAGGCGAAGTGGTGATGAAGGGGGCCGACAACCGGCCGCTGCTCCTGCTCGACCGCAAGGGCGAAGGCCGTGTCGGCATGCTCCTGTCCGATCAGGGCTGGCTGTGGGCGCGCGGCTTCGAGGGCGGCGGTCCGCATGTCCAGCTCTACCGGCGCATCGCCCACTGGCTGATGAAGGAGCCTGAGCTCGAGGAAGAGCGGTTGACCGCCGAGGGACGCGGCATGGTGCTGGAGATCCGCCGCCAGACGATGGCCGACCAACCCGGCCCGGCACAGATCATCACCCCCTCCGGCAAGACCTTGACCGTCAAGCTCGAGAAGTCCGAGCCCGGCGTCTTCCTCGGCAGCGTCCAGACCAGCGAGATCGGCCTCTTCCAGGTCGCCAATGGCGATCTCACCGCGCTGGCCCATGTCGGACCGGTCAACGCGCCGGAATTCGCCGATGTCGTCTCCACCGAGGACCGGCTGAAGGCGCCGGCGGAAGCCACCGGCGGCAGCGTGCGCCGGCTGACCCCGTCCGCCGCTACTGGCAGCGAGGTGAGCCTGCCTTCCATCGTGCCGGTGCGCTCGGCCGGCGCAGCCTCCGGCAGCGACTGGATCGGCCTGCGCACCACCGACGACAGCGTCCTGAAGGCCGTCTCGCGCGTGCCGCTGTTCGGCGGCTTCCTCGGCCTCGGCCTGTTGCTTCTGGCGATGGGCTCGATGTGGTACCGCGAGGGAAGATAGCGGCGGCGCCCTTTTCCATCTCCCCGTTTGCGGGAGATGATGCCCGAAAAGGCGGACGAAGGGCAGCCTACGCTGGGACGACCGGCCCTGCCCTCCGCTATGGCTCCGGGCGTTCGTCGCTTTAATCGACAAATTGTTGTCGATTAATCGCCCGGCGGGCGACCACTCCTCACTCCTCCGGCTCCGTCGTGAACAGCAGCGGGTAGCCCTTGGCCTTGCCGGCGTCGGTGGCCCGCGTCGCCTTGGTTTCGGCGACATCCTTGGTAAAGACCGCGACGACGCAGACGCCGCGCCGGTGCGCGGTGATCATGATCCGGTGCGCCTGGTCTTCGCTGAGCTTGAACTCGCCCTTCAGCACCGTCACCACGAATTCGCGCGGGGTGAAATCGTCATTGATCAGGATGACCTTGTAGAGCTTCGGCCGCTCGGTCTGCGGCTTGACCTTGGTTCGCGGTTTTGTGGTGATTTCTGGCATCGGAACCGGCAGTTTCCCGATCGGGCTTCGCCTCGCATTTTGCCACGCGCGGCAGCGATCGTCCATTTTGGATTGGCATGCAGACCGTCGGCGGGCCGGCCCGGTCATTCACGTTCATGTGGGAAATTGTCGGTCGCGGTTCAACGGCCCTGACGGCCGAAGATGCGGCGATTTGCGTCGGCATCCGCCCGGTGTTCCATCCATGCCGCGATCGGCCACGCGACGACGCAGATCAGCGTCACGCTGGTGAGCAGGATCAGCAGCCAGGTCTGTGCCGGCGTGATGTAGTCCCACTTGCTGGAAATGGCTGGCGCAAACAGCGAAGGCTCTGTGCGCCCGCTCGCCGGATCCGGCACCGGGCTGGCGGTGAGCAGGATCAGCACCCTGGCAATGCCGGTGGCAACCAGGCCGCCGAACACTATCGAGCGCAAAATGGACGAAAGCCGCTTCTTCATGCGGGCAGTCCTACAGGGCCGGCGTTGCAAACGGGTTAAGGCAGGTCGAAGCGCGTGACCGGAAGCCACCGGTGCTCAGTTTCCGATCAAGCGCATGGCAGAAGGCCGCCCCAGCCGGTTTGCGGCTGGGGCGGCCTTGATGGAGAGGTGTCCTGGGACCTGATTAGGCCTTCTTCGGAGCAGCCTTCTTCGGAGCAGCCTTCTTGGCGGATTTCTTGACCGGGCACTTATGCTTCTTGGTCACCTTGCAGGCCTTCGCGGCCTTCTTCATCGGAGCAGCCTTCGCGGCCGGAGCGGTGGCGGCAGGCGCAGTGGTGGTCGTGGTGGCAGCCGGAGCAGTGGTCGTGGTCGTGGTGGCGGCGGCGTTGCCGAGAGCCGGCATCGAGAAGGCGAGAGCAACGGCGAGGCCGAGGGCGGACAGGAGGGACTTTTTCATGGCTACGTTTCCTTTTTCTTGCGGGTCGAGTTTGAGCGTCACTGAACTGGGTCGTTCGGTGTCACTCCAAGCAGCTTCAAAGCGTTGGCGAGCATCCGGATGCCCTGCGCCTGTTTCTTGGCGGCGCAGTACCGGTTGCCCTTTCTCTGAAGTGCCTTTGCCGCGGTGACCTGCGTTGCCGTGGCATGGGTTTCGAGTGCTTCATCAAATTGGTGGCTGAGATTGGCGCACCGTTCAGTCCGGGTGAGCGGCGCCTTTGCATCGGATTGTCCAACAGCGGTGGTGACCAGGCCAAGACCCAGCAACGCACCCAAGAGACTGATCGACAACCTTGGCATCGGTTTATCCGCGAACCCGGAGACTATCGTCGCAGCCAATGACCTGACCGCCACGGCACCGTTATGCCGCCCTACCTTTTCAGGAGTTTTTCCGGATTGTAGAATTTTGTTTCTGGATTGTTTCTGGCTCGCCGGCGGAAAGCCGCCAAATGCTCTCTATGCGGGAAAGCGGTATTCCTTCCACCTTGAAATGCAAGGCACTGGCCAACATATGGCCCGAATTCTATCGTGTGGCTCAGCCACCAAGAATCGCTTTGCCGGCAACCGAGACGGGGCACCTGTGAAATCCGACGCACACATACTGATCGTCGACGACGACAAGGGCATCCGCGACCTGCTGCAGGAGTTTTTCCAGAAGCGGGGCTTGCACACTTCGGTTGCCGCCGATGGCACCGAAATGGAAACCATCCTGCGCCGTGCGCAGGTGGACCTCATCGTGCTCGACGTCATGTTGCCCGGCAAGAGCGGGCTGGAATTGTGCCGCGAACTGCGCGCTCAGTATTCGACGCCGATCATCATGCTGACCGCCGTCACCGAGACGACCGACCGGGTGGTCGGGCTGGAGATGGGCGCCGACGACTATGTGCCCAAACCCTTCGATCCGCGCGAGCTGCTGGCGCGCATCCGCGCCGTGCTGCGGCGCAATGGCGCCGCCGAGCCGAAGCGCGCCACCCCCAAGCAGATCTACCGCTTCGCCGGCTGGACGATGGACTGTTCGCGGCGCCGGCTGACCGCGCCCGACGATGTCAGGGTCGAGCTGACCATGGCCGAGTTCAACCTGCTGCAGACTTTCGTCAGGAGCGCGCAGCGCGTGCTGACCCGCGACCAGCTCATCGAGCTCTCCGGCGGCGATAGCGACTATTCCTTCGATCGCAGCGTCGACATCCTGGTCAGCCGGTTGCGGCGCAAGATGGAAGACGATCCCAAGACGCCCAAACTGATCCTCACCGTGCGCAGCGGCGGCTACCAGTTCCTGCCCGAGACGACCTCCGAATGAGACGTTTCCTGCCGCAGACCTTGCCTGTCTGGGTGCTGCTGATCGTCATTGCCGGCCTTTTGATCAGCCAGGTGGCGACGCTCTATATCGTGGCGCACGACCGCGCCGCCGCCAATGACGTGGTCGACCTCTACCGCCTCAACGACCGCGCCTATTCGCTGGTGCAGTTGATGAGCGGCGCCACGCCCGAGCAGCGCAAGGCGACCGCCGCGGGCCTGTTCAACTCGACCTATGCGCTCACCGTGTCGGACACCCCCGCCGTCACCTCCTCGATCGCCGGCGACGACGAACTGGCCGAACTGGAAGACATCCTCGTCGGCCGGCTGTCGAAGTTCGGCGTCACCGACGCGCGCGTGCGGCGCGACCCGGCGACGCGCGAGGCAGACGACGCCGGCGGCATGGTGTCGGGCCCCGATATCGGTCAGGTGGAACGCGACCTGCTGGTCCTGGCCGCCGACTTTGCCCAGAGCGACAAGCTGACTGCCTCGCTGCGCTTCGCGGACGGCCAGTGGCTGAACTTCACCGAGCCGATCACGCCCGTCGGCCCGATCCTGAGCGTCGACAGCCTGCCGCTCTACTCGCTGATCGCCGGCCTGGTGGTGATCATGTCGATCTGGTCGCTGCGCCGGCTGACGGCGCCCTACCGGATGATGGAAACCGCCGTGAACCGGATCGGCAAGGACCTGAAGAGCCCGCCGATCGCCGAGTCGGGCAGCCGGGAGGTCCAAGCAGCCGCTAGGGCAATCAACGCCATGCAGGCCAGGCTGCGCGAATATGTCGAGGATCGCGAACATCTTGCCGCCGCACTCGCGCATGACCTGCGCACGCCGATGACGCGCATGCGGCTGCGCCTGGAACTGTTGCGCAAATCGGCGGTTCGCGAGGCGCTGGCGCATGATCTCGCCGATGTCGAGAGCATCGCCAGTTCCGTGATCGACTTCGCCACCTTCGAGGTGACCGAGGAGAAGAACGAACGCATCGACTTCTGGTCGCTGGTTGAATCGATCGCCGACGCCTATCCGGATGTCTCCTTCGACAATGACGATACCCGCTCGCGCGGTCTGATTTGCATGGCGCGGCCGGTGGCGCTCAGGCGCTGCGTCACCAATCTGGTGCAGAACGCCGTCACCTACGGCAAGAAGGCACATCTGAGCCTCCATCGCTCGGACGGCACGATCACGCTCGCCATTCGCGACGAAGGGCCTGGCATACCGCAGGCCCAGATCGATGCCGTGTTCGGCTCCTTCGTCCGGCTGGAACAGTCCCGCAACCGCCAGACCGGCGGTCTTGGTCTCGGCCTCACCATCGCGCGCAACATCGCGCGCGCCGCCGGCGGCGAGATCCGCCTGTCCAATCATCCGGATGGTGGACTGCTGACGGAGTTGCGCCTGCCGCTGGCGACCTGAATTAAGCTATCTTCCGGCGACCAATTCCAGACGGAAAGCCGTTTCACACTTTTCTTGGAATTGCTCTATCGCCGGAGCACCGCGCTCAGCACGTCGCGGATGCCGATCGCGCCGACAAAACGCGACTGGTCGTCGAACAGCGCCACCGGTGCCGTCTGCGAACGGTGCATGGCCAGCATCACGGTCTTCAGCGACGTGCCGGGATTGGCCCAGAATACCTGGGCGCTCTCCTCCGGCTGTCTCTCGACGTCGGCGCAGGACACCCACACCGCCGGCTTGCCGTCGCGTTCGGCCGCCGCCACCAACCCGTGCTCGTCGATTTTGAAGCGCGTCGTCTTGCGCCGGTCGAGCCACACCCAGCCGTCAGTGCCGTGTTCGAGGTCGCGGCGGTCGCGCATCACGTTCCAGGCGGTCAGCACCGACAGCGGGTTCACATTGGCGATGAAGTCGCGGACATAGTCGTTGGCGGGCCTGAGCACGATGTCCTCCGGCGCGCCGGTCTGGACGATGCGGCCGCCCTCCATGATGGTGATATGGCTGCCGATCTTCAGCGCCTCCTCGAGGTCGTGGCTGACGAAGATGATGGTTTTCTTCAATTCCGCCTGCAGCTGCAGCAATTCGTCCTGCAGCTTGGTGCGGATCAGCGGGTCGAGCGCCGAGAACGGCTCGTCCATCAACAGGATCGGCGCCTCGGTGGCGAAGGCGCGCGCCAGGCCGACGCGCTGCTGCATGCCGCCCGAGAGCTCATGGGCGTATTTCTTCGACCACTGGTCGAGATTGACCAGCTTGAGCTGCCTGTGCACACGTTCCTTGCGTTCGGCGTCCGGCACGCCGGCGAGTTCGAGACCGAGGCCGACATTTTCCTCCACCGTGCGCCAGGGCAGCAAGCCGAACTGCTGGAACACCATCGCCACCTGCTTCTGCCGCAGCCGCCGCAAGGTCGCCTCGTCGCAGGTGACGACATCGACCGTGCGGTCGCCGTCCTTGACCAGGACCTGGCCACGCGAGACGACGTTCAAGCGATTGACCGCCCGCAGCAATGTCGACTTGCCGGAGCCCGACAGCCCCATGAGGACGGAAATCTCGCCCTCGTGCACGGTCAGGCTGGCGCCGGCGCAGCCCAGCACATTGCCGGTCTTCTCGAGGATCTCGGCGCGCGTCGCGCCCTTGTCGATCATCGCCAGCGAGCCCGCCTGATCGGCGCCGAAGACGATGTCGACGTTCCTGAAATCAACGGCGACGGTCATTTCTTGCCTCCAACGCCAATGCGGGTCATTCGGTCGAGCACGATGGCGAGAACGACGATGGCCAAGCCTGCTTCAAGCCCGAGATCGATGCGGCGTGAGCCGAGCGCGCGGTTGATCTCGGTGCCGAGGCCGCCGGCGCCGATCAGGGCGGCGAACACCACCATCGACAGCGACAGCATGATCGACTGGGTCAGCCCCGCCATGATGGTGGGCAGGGCCGAGGGCAATTCCACCTTCCACAGGAGCTGGCGCTTGGTGGCGCCGAACGCCTCGCCTGCCTCGATGATCGACTTTGGCACGGAAACGACGCCGAGATGAGTAAGCCGGACAGCGGTCGGGATGACGAAGATGATGGTGACGATGAGGCCGGGCGCGTTGCCGAGACCGAACAGGGTGAGCACCGGGATCAGGTAGACGAAGGTCGGCAGCGTCTGCATCAGGTCGAGCACCGGCAGCATGACGCGATAGACCTTCGGCTTGTGCGCCGCCCAGATGCCGAGCGGCACGCCGATCGCCATCGCCATCGCGGCGGCGGCGACGACCAGCACCAGCGTCTGCACCGTCTGCTTCCAGAGGTTCTGGTTGATGATGAAGATCAGGCCGAGGAAGACGGCAATGGCGAGCGGCCGCGAACGCTGCAGCAGCCAGGCAATGACGGCGATGACGAGCGCCAGCAGCACCGGCGGGACCATCAGCAAAAGGTTGACCAGCCCGTCGAGGATGAAATTGAGCCCGTTGGAGAAAGCTCTGAAGACGGTGTCGAAATTGTCGGTGAGGAAACCGAAAAACGACTTTCCCCAGGCGCCGATCGGGATCTTGTGATCGACCATGAATTTGGAAATCGGATCCATCTTACCCCTCTTCCGCCGGAGCTCTGTCTTTGGCTCCGTACTGTCGCGACGTCATCTTGTCACAGCATATGAAAAAGGGCAGCCTTTTCCAGATGGCTGCCCTTTTCTTTCGGTCATGCCGAAATCAAAGCCGGCTCAACCTCCAAGCGCGGTCTTGACCGCCGCCGCCGCATCGCCGCCGTCGAAGGTGGTGACGCCGGCAATCCATGGCTTGACCGCGTCCGGATTTTTCTTCAGCCAGTCGGTCGCGACCGTCTGGGCGTCGCCGCCCTTCAGGATGGCGTCCATCATCTGGCCTTCCATGTCGAGGTTGAACTTCAGGTTGGCGATGAACTTGCCGGCATTCGGGCACTCGGTTGTGTAGCCCTTGCGCACATTGGTATAGACGGTGGCCGCGCCGAAGCCGCTGTCGCCCATGCCGTCCAGATAGGTGATCTTCATGGCGCCCATCACCGGATGCGGCGTCCAGCCGAGGAAGGCGATCCACTCATTGTTCTTCATCGACTGCTCGGCCTGCGTCAGCATGCCGGCCTCCGAGGACTCGACCAGCTCGAACCCGGCGAGGTTGTCTTTCGGATTCTTGATCATGTCGAGGATGATGCGGTTGCCGTCATTGCCGGCTTCGATGCCGTAGATCTTGCCGTCGAACTTGTCCTTGAACTTGCCGAGGTCGGTCAGCGACTTGACGCCGGCATCCGCGACATAGGTCGGCACGACGATGCCATAACCGGCGCCGGTCAGGTTCGTGCTGATGGTCTCGACCGAACCGTCGGCGGTGTAATCCTTGATGTCGTTGGTCATCGACGGCATCCAATTGCCGAGGAAGACGTCGAGGTCCTTGTTCTTGAGCGACGCCATCGTCACCGGCACCGACAGCTGGATGACCTTCGGCTCATAGCCGAGCGCGGTAAGCAGCACCGAGGCGAGGCCGGTGGTGGCCTGGATGTCGGTCCAGCCGACATCGGAGAGACGAACAGTCTTGCAACTCGCCGGATCGCCGGCAAAGGCGGCACTCGTGGACAGGAAAGCCGCCAGGCCGAGGCCGGCGACGAAAGAATTCATACGCGACATGTACTTTCTCCCATTGCGATTCTTTGCGAGGCGAAGTTACGGTTTTTCTGCCCGCCTTGTTTCGTCAGCCAAACACCATTCTCGTGCGGTTTCAAGCATCAAGGCAATCACGATCAACGGCGCGGGCTGGCCAATCAGCGACACGGCCGACGCTATGCCGACCCGGCCTGACCTTGTCGGCGCCGGCCCGTGACGGCTTTTTCAGGGGAATGCGGCGGCAGGCCCTCCCCGCGCCGCGACAAGTCGGCTTAAAAGAGCCGCATGGCAAAGCTCTATTTCCACTACGCGACGATGAATGCCGGCAAGACGACCATGCTCTTGCAGGCATCGTACAATTATCGCGAGCGCGGCATGACGACCATGCTGTTCGTCGCCGGCCACTATAGCAAGGGCGACAGTGGCCTGATCTCGTCGCGCATCGGGTTGGAGACCGAGGCCGAGATGTTCCGTGACGGCGACGATCTGTTCGCCCGCGTCGCCGAACATCACGGGCGCAGCGCCGTCCATTGCGTCTTCGTCGACGAGGCGCAGTTTCTCGAGGAGGAGCAGGTCTGGCAGCTCGCCCGCATCGCCGACCGGCTCGACATCCCAGTCATGTGCTACGGCCTGCGCACCGATTTCCAAGGCAAGCTGTTTCCCGGCTCGCGCGCCTTGCTGGCGATCGCCGACGAGCTGCGCGAGGTCCGCACCATCTGCCGCTGCGGCCGCAAGGCGACGATGGTCGTGCGCCTCGGCCCGGACGGCAAGGTTGCCCGCCAGGGCGAACAGGTGGCGATCGGCAAGGACGTCTATGTCTCGCTCTGCCGCCGCCACTGGGAAGAGGAAATGGGCCGCGCCGCGCCCGACGATTTTATCGGCTTCACCAGGGCCTGACCTGGCGCGCGGACCACGCATCGCCCCCGATCTGCCGATGCAGCGTTTGTTAAGGCCTCCGTCCTACAAGGCCGTCAGCCAGAGCTCCCCGGGTCAGCCATGCTTCGAGCCGTTTTGTCAGCCAGCACCCTTCTGCTTGTCACCTCGCTTGCCGCTCATGCTGGCGGTGACCCGGTGCTGGGCAAGCACGTCTTCAACCGGTGCGTTGCCTGCCATGAAGCGGCTACCGACCGCGACAAGGTCGGCCCGCATCTGATGGGTGTCGTCGGCCGCACGGCCGGAACCGCCGAAAGCTTCCTCGGCCACTATTCGGAGGCCATGAAAAGCGCTGGCGCCGCCGGTCTTGTCTGGGATGAGGCGAATCTTGCCGAATACCTCAAGGCGCCCAGGCTGAAGGTGCCCGGCAACAGGATGGCTGGCCTCAGCAGCGATGACGACATCGCCAACGTCATTGCCTATCTGAAGGCCGACCCAAAACCCTGAGCCGGCTGCAACTGGTCAGTTATTTGTCGAATTCGGAGGGCATCCGCCTCGGCGGAGACTGATTGCTTTGCCGGCATGAAAGTTCAAAATCAGCTGAACTACGACTGGCTGGCCAGTTGATCACGCTATGACCACGGCTCCATTGGTTTTCAAGGGCGCGGCCGGATATTTTGTTTTCGCTCCGCCCTTGTCGTCGCGCCTTTCAATCCCCGGATGCCCCACTTATATTCGCCGCTGTTCGCGACCAGCGACCTGATGCCGAAGTGGGAGGCCCTTATGGCGACATTGCAGGATTTCGACGCCGAAATTGCCAAGACCAAGCAGGTCGTCCAGGACATGCGGGCCAGGATCGAGCAGTCCGGCACCATGCTCGACACGCTCGCCACATCGGACAAGAAGATCGGCGACGCCAATTTCGACATCGAGAACGCCCGCATCGAGGACGTGCTGAAACAGCAGAAGGTGATGGAAGGCAACATCGCCGACCTGATCATCGGGCTCGAGGACGCGACCAATGTCTTCGGCGCCGAATTCGAGAGCATGAAGAACTATACCGGCTGGGAGAACTTCGTCGGCGTCTTTTCGGCGCAGCGCAAGCAGCGCATGCGCACCGACCGCGTCCGCAACATGTCGCTGGCCGGCAATCTGCAGGAATTGCTGGCCAAGTCCGACACCATCGTCGGCATCCTCAAGGCGCAGAAAGAGATTCTCGACCAACGCTACAAGACCTCCGAGGCCAGCCTGTCGCAAGTGATCGAGCGCCGCAAGACCACCATGACGAACCTCGAAGCCGTGCAGAAACGCATCGAGGAGCTCAACCCGATGCTGCTCGACATCGAGAACAAGATCGCAGCCTCGACCAGCCAGAAGGATCGCACCCAGCTCGAAGGCGAGCGGTCGAAACTGGCCACCGAATACAATGAGAAGCAGGCCAAGGAGCAGGAACTGCTGGCTGAGAGCCAGACGCTGGAGCGCTACACCTCGATGTTCCAGACCTTCGTCGATTCGCTCAACAACCAGATCGCCGCGCAGTCCACGCTGATCAACAAGCTGACCATCGATACCGAGCAGCGCATCGTGCTCTACAAGGCGCTGGAGGATTCGCTGAAGACCGCAGCCCAGCAGGACGTTGCCCACAAGATCAACACGCTGGGCAGCCAGGTCGACAACACGGCCGAGGAAACCATGGCCGGCATTGGCGCCGCCTCGCAGAAGCACATCGGCGATCTGCTTGAGATGCACGAGAAGAACATGGTCGCCACCGCCGACATCCAGCGCCGCAAGAAGCTCGCGGACGACGCCTTTGCCCGCCGCTTCGACGAGGTGCTGAAGAAGCACAATTCGGCCAATTACGTGCAGTCATAATTGCCGCGCGCACCGGTGCGACAATCCAGGGCCAGTAGCATGACCTCCGAAAACGACGCGGCGGCGCGGTATTTCTCGGCGATCACGGCAGCGCTCAGCGGCCTTGAAGTGTTCATGCGCGACGACCGTTCGCCGCTCTACCGGCACGGCATCGTCGCCAGGGTCGTCGCCGAATATATCGCCCGGCTCGACAAGTCCTTCTCCTGCTGGCGCAACCGGCTGGGCTTCATGGACACGTTTCGCATTTCGCGCGCCGAAAGCGGCTTCCCGGTGTTCCAGAACCTGCTCGAACTGGAAAACGACCGCCGCCAGGCCGACGCGCGGCTCGCCAACATCCCACTGGCCAGCGAACTGCGCGAGGAGATGGCGGACTTCATCCTGCGCCACAAGGAATTCCCCGAGGCGCTGCAGCGGTCGATGGCTGAGCGGCTCTACCTCGAGGACGTCAAGAGCGAGCAAACCTTCGGCCCGTTCATGCTGGCGCAAACCGCGAATGTTTCGGTCAACCCGAAGACAGCGCGGCCCTATTATCTCGTCCATTGGGCGACCTTCGACGGCAGCGCCAACCTGCCGCTGGTCTACATGGCGACGGTGGAGGACTCATCCGAGAACATGATCCACCAGCTCGTCGACAGGAACGGCAAGCTCAACGACAAGGTCGACATCCCGCTGCCCGTCGACGGCCTGCTCAATCCCGAGCTTGCCCACCGTTTCGACGATTTCACCGAGAAGAACTCCGCCTACACGCTGTCGCCGGCCACCATCGCGGTCAACCTCGACAAGGATTTCCCCGAGCTGCATCCCAAGCAGCTGCGCCGCGTGGTGCTCGGTCCCTTTTATTCGGCCGGCATCACCGAGAACAATTCCGTCGTCGCCGAAGTGCTGGCCAAGGTTCGCAAGCCCGACAATGCCTGGCTGCTGACCTGGACCATCCAGGAAGTCTCTTCGAAGAGCGAAAAGCCCGGCCGCAGGGGCCTTTGGTCGAGCGAGCCGTCGTCCCAGGAATTCTTCATCAACACCGACGATTTGGAAGCCGCGCGCCAGGGCGTGTCGAGCTACGAGAACCATGCCTTGATCCCGCACGAGGCCTACCAGGCGCTCTACGCCGCCGGCGAGGCGCAGAAGATCTTTGGCGGCTACAAGGTCCACATCCTGTCCAACGGACAGGTGATCTCGGACGTCTGACCGCCACACCACGGAGCATCCTTCATGGACACCGGCCTGACCACCATCCCGGAAGCGGCGATCGAGAAGCACCGCGCCATCGCGCAAAGCTTCATCACCCGCATAGTCGTGCTGGAGGATCCCTCGCGCGAATCCGGCACGGCATTGGCCGGCACCAACCGCCGCTTCGTCTCGACGGTATCGGTCGGCTCGGTGCGCCGCACGCGTGAGGTCGAGCTGTCGAAGACCGTCGGCGCCGTCCATCCCGACGACCAGTTGCTCACCATCCTGCAACACACGCTGTTGTTTCGCGCCCGGCGTGGCACGGCGATCGCGCTGGCGATATCGGATGTTTTTGCCGAGGGCTCGGATCTCGAAAGCCTGCAGGCGAAAAATGCCCGCGCGCCCCTCGAAGGCAACGATGCCGCCATCTTCAAGAAGCTGCTGTCGGCCTCGGCCTACATTTCGGCCTTCAGCCTCGCCTCCTACCTGTTCCAGCTGATCGACAGCGACGGCGAGGCGCCGAATGACATCCCCGAGCCGGATTTTCTCTTCGACACACCCCAGGATGCGGTGAAGTCGATCATCGCCGGCCTCGACAAGGCGATAGCAGGCTTGTCCGACGATGCCGACCTGATGACTCGCGCCCGTGCCTTCGCCCGCGTCGCCATAGACGGGCTGCTTGCGCGCAAGGGTCGCTTCGACGGCATTGGTCCATTCGAGAACGCCCATATCCGCATCGACGTCGACGATTTCACCCTCGACGGTTTCGATGTTGCGCCTGGCAAGCGCTCCAAGCCGCTGGTGATGACCTTCAAGAAGCCCGAAGAGGTTGTCGGCAACCACATCGCCAAATACCAGTCGGTCAAGCTGGCCAAGATGCTGATGGCCTATGATTTCGAGCGCGAACTCAATCCTTTCGTCGAGCTTGGCGGCTTCCTCTTCACCTTCATCGGCGACGGTGCGCCCGGCACCGGCAAGACGACGCTGATCCAGATGATCGCCGGCCTTGTCAACGGCTACTGCCAGGTCGCAGGCTACCCCTTCGCCTATGAGAATTTCGGTGTCGACCAGATCTCGTCCTATCAAGGCAAGTCGGGCCAGAACTGCCGCCAGTTCATCAACAATGTGCTCAATCCGCGCGTCATCGGCTTCGGCACTATCGACGACATCGACCAGGTGGCGGCGCGCCGCTCCGACGACCGCGCCTCGGCCGGCCAGCAGGAAATCACCGGCGTCCTGATGGACGCCTTCGGAGGAGCGTCCACGGTCGTGCGTGGCAACTGCTCGTTCGGCATGTTTTCCAACTATCCTGAAAATGTCGACGACGCGCTGCGCCAGCGCGCCGGCGCCCGCTGGCTGGTCGACGGACCGCAGACGCGCGACGACTACATCGACATTTTTGTCCTTCTCGCCGGCAAGAACCACAAGATTCCGCTGGGCGACCACAAACTCTACGCAGCACAGGAAATCCAGCGCGCCGTCGCGGAAGCCTATGAGCAGCACGAGAAGCCGCGGGAGGACGGGCTGATGCGGGTCTATGAACGCTACATGAAGGAGAACGGCGCGCCCAGGACCATGGCCGATATCGGCACCTATCTGCGCCTGATCAAGGATGCCGAGCCACGCTTCACCGGCCGCGCCATCAAGAACATCACCGACGCCATCAAGATGCGCGCCATGGACATCGAACTTCCCGACGACTGGTTCGAGAAGCCCGAAGCCTTCATGCACAAGAGCTACGACGACAAGAAGGCGATGATCGAGGACCTGCGCGGGCCGTTTTCGATGGACATGGTGATGCAGGAGATCAACCGCTACGCGGACAGCGAGTTCCGCTATTCCGACAAGTCCGACGATGCCGCGGTGGAAAAACTGCTGCGCGACACCCGCCTGCGCGAACGCGCGGCCCGCGAGATGGAGGAGATGAAGAAGAAGGGGCTTTGGAATGCGTGAGCTTCCTTCTCCCGTGAACCATCGATGGACAGGCTGCAATCACAACGTCGAAGGACGAGAGGCCGACGTTGACGCCCCCTCTCCCCGTCCTTCACGGGGAGAGGGTAAGGGTGAGGGGCGGCGCATGCGTGGACCGAAAATCGCGACAACAAAACGGGCAAGACGTCTGCGCCAGTCGGACAACGATGCCGAAGGCGCACTTTGGACGGAATTGCGCGACCGCAGGCTAAACGGCCATAAATTCGTGCGGCAGTTTCCGATAGGAACCTTCTTTGCTGACTTCGCATGTAGAGAATGCCAGCTGATTGTGGAGGTCGATGGAAGCCAGCATGCGGGCAACAAATACGATCAGGCGAGGGATCGCTTCATCGTCTCAAATGGCTGGTCTATCCTACGTTTTTGGAACATCGATGTTTTGAAAGATCGGGAAGCCGTGCTCGAAACGCTATTGGCTGCTATTGAGCAGCGCTTGGAGCGCAATATCGACACGCACGACCTTCGATTTATTGCCGCCGAGGGCTATGGGGAGACATGTCTTTGACCGTCTGCGCTGCCCCTCACCCTTACCCTCTCCCCGTGAAGGACGGGGAGAGGGAGGCGTCAGCGTTGGCGCTTCGCCTTATCAGGCAAAGCCCCTCGGACCCTTCAACATGATCAGCAAAAAACCTGACCTCCTCCGCGACAATGAGCTGATCTACGGCCGGCTGCTTACAGTCGACGAGCCGCATCTCATCCAGCGCTACAACAAGGCGCTTGCCGCCTTCGGCCTCGAGCCCACCAGGCTGGAGAGCTTCCAGATCGACCGCACCGGCTTCTCGCCGGAAGTGGCCGAGGAGTGCGGCGACTATGACTATCTCGACCCCAACGAGGTCAATCGCCGCTTCATCATCCTGACGCCCTCGCAGATCGACCTGCCGGTGGTGCACACCGCCTTCTCCAACACCTCGCAGCTGATGTTCGAGTTCATGACCAGGAACCAGCGCGCCATCGACGCGCTGACCATCAAGGACGTCATCTACGGCGAGATCGAGGACTCCGTTCCCAAGGTCAACGATATCGAGGATCTGCTGTCGATCAACCAGGTCGAGTTCAAGGTGCTGTCGGCCGAGAATGTGCTGGGCAAGGCCGCCGAACTCGGCAAGCTCGTCGACCGGCTGAAACAGGAACCCGACGCCTGGCGCGACAATGCGATGCTGACCCGCATGGTGGACCTGGCCAAGGTCTGCGGCGACATCCGCGAGAACGCGCTGGTGCCCGACCAGGTGATCTTCCGCCATAGCGCCTACTGGACCAGCCATTTCGGCGGACTCTATGTCTTCGTCGATCCCGACATGACGACCGTGATCAGCGACCCGGCCGCCCCCGGCTTTCGCCGCTCGCGGCCATGGCAGGTGAGCTATCTCTCGATCAACGATGCCGACAAGGTGTTCAAGTTCCTGGCCGCCACCGGCCGCGTCGAGCTGCCCCGCGCTTCCTGGATCGAGGCGTCCGGCTATCTCGAACACCGCGCCGAGATGGTGGTGCGCACGCTGATCCGTGACGCCGAGCCGAACCGCAACCTTACCGATGTCGACAAGATCTGGCTGCAGACCTGGATCCAGAGCCATGCCGACCTGATCACCAGGGACGGCAATTTCCCCTTCCTCAACGCCGCCAAGCGCGAGATCGCCCAGCTCGGCCATCTCAAGATCGAGGACGTCCTGCCGCGGCAGCGTTTCCTGGTAATCCGCGCCAAGCCTGACCATCCCGACGCCTGGCTGACCAACAGGCTGATTTCGGATTTCGTGCCGGCGGACTTCGTCTCGCGCTACATCTTCAACAAGGACCGATTCTACAAGGACTATGACGGCTTCAGCGACGCCTGGCGATCGCATGTTGTCGACGTTCTGAAAACCACATATTTGAAGGACAAAGTGGCGTTTCGCACGCGCCTCTACGGCCTGACTGACTGAGGGGTGACACAGCCATGCTCGATCCGATCGTGAACTTTTTCACCCGGATTTTCCAATGGATCGGCCGCGGCATCGGCCTCGTCATCGGAGTCATCCTGTGGCCGTTCATGTGGGCCGGGCGCTGGTACACGCAGCGCGGCTGGATCCTCAAGGCCTTGGTCGCCCTCGCGCTGCTGGTGCTTGTCGGCCTCTACGCCAACTTCTTCTACGCCACCCAATGGTGGCGCAATTTCAACCCGAACTATCCCGACACCTACAGCTTCGAGAAACGCAATGTTTCCGCCGGCGAACAGGTTGCCGCCGGCGCCGGCACCGACACGGCAAAGACCTGCGGCAACTCCGGCATCGCTCAGATTGCCGCCGACCTGATCGACTTCAACGTCAATCAGAACGCCTGGGTCTCGTCGATGGTCCTCTACAAACTCGGCCTGTTCGGCATCGACTGGGACGACACGCCATGGATGGACAACAAGGCTTCGTTCCAGCGCGGCATCAATCAGGCGGTGCGGCGCACAGCCACCGAGCTTGCCGACAACCTCGGCCGTGTGCGTACCACCTCGCAGATCGACACCAATCTCCAGGATGCCCGCGGCCAGCTGCAGTATGACGAGTCCATCTGGTATATCAGCCGCAACGGCATGACCGCTACCACGCCTAGCATGTATCGGCGCGCGATGGGCAATCTGCGCTCTTTCAACGCCCGCCTCGCCACCTGCCAGGCGACTTTCGATGCCCGCGCGGATAATCTGAAGCAATATATCGATCGCATCGCCAGCGACATCGGCTCGACCTCGGCCATCCTCAAGGAGCGCGCCGAAAACCACAACAATGGCTGGTTCGACTTCCGTGCCGACGACCGCTACTGGTTCGCCTATGGCCAGCTCTATGCCTATTATGGCCTGATGAAGGGCGCCCAGGCCGATTTCGAGGGCGTCATCAAGGAAAAGCACCTGCAGAGCCTGTGGGACACGATGGACGCGCAGTTCGTCTCGGCGCTGCGCATCCAGCCTTTCATCATCGCCAACGGCCGGGAGGATGGCTGGCTGCTGCCGACACATCTGACGACCATGGGCTTCTACGTGCTTCGGGTGCGTTCCAACATGGTTGAAATCAGCAACGTGCTGACGCAGTAACGCTGTTCGGCTACAACCTCCGGTAATGGCGAATTTGCGCCGTCGCTTCTGTCGCATTCCGTGCATTGTGCGGCTGTTTTGAGACGGCGGAGACGCCCCTGCTCTGGCTTCTATACGGCGCGGCAAGCGGAGCCAGAAAGAACCGAGGAGAGGTCGGCCGGCCGCGGATAAATTTTCTTCATAGGAAACATAGTTGCATGAAAGTTGACGCCACGGCTGCGACAGGGTTAGATGCCCGCGCGTCCGGTTCCAGCCTTCTTGCGAGCGACATCAACCCCGTCCCCTCCACCGTCCAATCCAGAGGAAAGCCGTCATGGCCGAAGTGAAGTCCGACATCGAGATCGCGCGTGGCGCCAAGAAAAAGCAGATCCAGGAGATAGGCCAGAAGATCGGCATCCCGACCGAACATCTGCTGCCCTACGGCCACGACAAGGCCAAGATATCAGCCGAATTCATCAAGTCGGTGAAGGGCAACAAGGACGGCAAGCTGATCCTGGTCACCGCCATCAACCCGACCCCGGCCGGCGAAGGCAAGACGACCACCACCGTCGGCCTTGGTGACGGCCTGAACCGCATCGGCAAGAAGGCCATCATCTGCATCCGCGAGGCCTCGCTCGGCCCGAATTTCGGCGTCAAGGGCGGTGCCGCCGGCGGCGGCTACGCGCAGGTCGTGCCGATGGAGGACATGAACCTCCACTTCACCGGCGACTTCCACGCCATCACCACCGCGCACAATCTTCTGTCGGCGCTGATCGACAACCACATCTACTGGGGCAACGAGCTCGGCATCGACACGCGCCGCGTCGTATGGCGCCGCGTCATGGACATGAACGACCGGGCGCTGCGCGAGATCATCTGCTCGCTCGGCGGCGTCGCCAACGGTTTCCCGCGCGAAGCCGGTTTCGACATCACCGTCGCCTCGGAAGTCATGGCCATCCTGTGCCTTGCCACCGACCTGAAGGATCTGGAAAAGCGCCTCGGCGACATCATCGTCGCCTACCGCCGCGACAAGTCGCCGGTCTATGCCCGCGACCTCAAGGCCGACGGCGCCATGGCCGTCCTGCTCAAGGACGCCATGCAGCCCAACCTGGTGCAGACGCTGGAAAATAACCCCGCCTTCGTCCATGGCGGCCCGTTCGCCAACATCGCGCATGGCTGCAACTCGGTCGTCGCCACCACGACGGCGCTGAAGCTCGCCGACTATGTCGTCACCGAAGCAGGCTTCGGCGCCGACCTTGGTGCTGAAAAATTCTTCGACATCAAGTGCCGCAAGGCGGGCCTCAAGCCGGCAGCTGCCGTCATCGTCGCCACCGTGCGCGCCATGAAGATGAATGGTGGCGTCAAGAAGGAAGACCTTGGTAAGGAAAACATCGAGGCGGTGAAGAAGGGCTGCGCCAACCTTGGCCGCCACATCGAGAATATCAGGCAGTTCGGCGTGCCGGCGGTGGTTGCCATCAACCACTTCTATTCCGACACCGACGCCGAAATTCAGGCGATGAAGGACTATGTCGCCTCGATGGGCGAAGAGGCGATCCTGTGCAAGCACTGGGCCAACGGCTCGGCCGGCATCGAGGACCTCGCCAATAAGGTGGTGGCACTGGCCGAATCCGGCGCCTCGCAGTTCGCGCCGCTCTATCCCGACGCCATGCCGCTGTTCGAGAAGATCAACACCATCGTCCAGCGCATCTATCGCGGCTCCGAAGCGATCGCCGACAAGTCGGTGCGCGACCAGTTGCATGCCTGGGAACAGGCTGGCTACGGCAACCTCCCGGTCTGCATGGCCAAGACCCAGTATTCATTCTCGACCGACCCGAACCTGCGCGGCGCGCCGACCGGCCACACCGTGCCGGTGCGCGAGGTCAGGCTTTCGGCGGGTGCCGGCTTCGTCGTCATCATCTGCGGCGAGGTCATGACCATGCCGGGCCTGCCCAAGGCGCCGTCCTCGGAAAAGATCTTCCTTAACGAGGCTGGCCAGATCGAAGGCCTGTTCTAAGCCTCGTGGTATCGACGGACAAAAGGGCGCCGGGTGGCGCCCTTTTTTCATTCGGGACGACCCGTCTACGCGGCGTTGCGCGCCAGTGCCCGCTGGTTCGATGCATAGATCGTATCACGCTCCGGCAAAGCGCCCGTCTTCAGGCATTCGATCCATTCGGCGGTCTTCAGCACCGCCGCGAAGCGCGACTGCAGGATGATCGTGATCACGCGGTGGATCTCCTCGGCCGAGGCATAGCCGGCGCTGTTGGCGTAGGACACCGAACCGGCCGCATCGGACAGGAACTCGACCGCAAAGCCCATATGCACGGCATGGATGATGGTCGACAGGTCGCAATTGTGCGTCATGTAGCCGACGACCGTGATCGTATCGATGACATTGGCCCTTAGCCATTCCTCAAGGTCGGTGCCGGTGAAGGCCGATGGCAGCATCTTCTCGACATAGTGGTCACGGCCGCGCCGTGCGATTTCGGGATGCAGTTCGCCGCCATGGCTGCCCTTGGCGAAGACCGGTGACGTCTCGGGCGCCATCTGCTTGACGACGACCACCTTGATACCGGCCGCTGCCGCCGCGTCCATCGCACGCGCCACATTGACGACGCTGTCAGGGAATGGCGGATGCTGGATGGCGAGATTGCCACCATCATAGTCGTTCTGGACGTCGATGACGACGAGCGCGCGGCGCGGCGTTGCGGTGGCAGGGTCAGACATGGTGTTTTCCTTTCCGGCTTGAATGCGATGACCGAAAATAGGCAGGTCGCCGAGCTGCCAAAAGTGACCCAATTGACATCATCCGAAAGAATTGGGACAATCCGCATTCAACTGTCGGAAATGCCCATGACCGCCCCGATCATTGCCGTGCTTGCCTTCGATGGCATCAGCCCGTTCCATCTCTCCGTGCCCTGCCTGGTGTTCGGCGCCGACCGCACCAGGCTCGGCCTGCCGCGCTTCGACTTCCGCGTCTGCCGGGTCGAGGACGGGTTGATCCAGACCGATGCCGGGCTGAGCATTGTTGTCCGGCACGGGCTGTCCGCGCTCGACGATGCCGATATCATCATCATTCCAAGCTGGAAGGATCTGGAAGCCCCGCTGGCCAGGCCGCTCTATGAAGCGCTCGGCCGCGCGCACCGGCGCGGGGCGCTGATTGTCGGCCTCTGTCTCGGCACCTTTGCCATCGCCGCCGCCGGCCTGCTTTCGGGACGGAAAGCAACCACGCACTGGGCCTATACGGACCAGCTGCGGGACCTGCACCCCGACATTTCAGTCGATGCGGATGTGCTCTATGTCGATGAAGGCGACATCGTCACCTCCGCCGGCGTCGCCGCCGGCCTGGACTGCTGTCTGCATATCGTGCGCGCCCGTTACGGCGCCGAGGCGGCGCTGCGGCTCGCCCGGCACGTCGTGCTGTCGCCGCACCGGCAGGGCGGGCAGGCGCAGTTCATCGAACGCCCCGTCGCGAAAAGTGCGAACGCCGACCGCTTCACCGGGGCCCTCGACGCGGTGCGCGCCACGCTCGGCGAGGCGCACAGTCTCGACAGCGTCGCCGAGGCCGCCGGCCTGACCCGGCGTACCTTCACCCGCCGCTTCCAGAAATCGATCGGCACCAGCTTCGGCGACTGGCTGACCGGTCAGCGCCTCGAACTGGCGCAGCGGTTGCTGGAAGCCACGGAAAAATCGATGGACATGGTGGCCTTCGAGGCCGGCTTCGGCAGCGCCACATCGCTGCGCCAGCACTTTGCCGCAAGGCTCAGGACGTCGCCGGCGCAATACCGGCGGGAATTCTCAAGGCGGGCTGACGGACAGATAGCGCATGCCTGATCGGTTGAAGAGACTCAGCCACGCTTGACCGGTCGCGCCGGATTGCCAACGACGGTCGCTTGGCCGGCACGTCGCGCGTCACCACAGCGCCCGCCCCGACGATGGCGCCTTCGCCGATGCTGACGCCGCCGAGGATGACGGCGCTGCCGCCGATCCAGGCTCGGCGCCGATCTCGACCGGCCTGGCGATCTCCAGCCCGGCTCGCCGCCCGGCCGCGTGCCTGTGATGCTCGGCGCAATAGATCTGCACATTGGGGCCAAGCAGCGTTCCCTTGCCGATGCGCACGCTTGCCGTGTCGAGGATAGTGCAGCCGGCATTGAGGAAGACGCCATTGCCGAGGAAGATGTTGAAGCCGTAGGCGCAGTGGAACGGCGCCTCGACGCGGGCACCCTCGCCCACGCCGCCGAGCAGTGCCATCAAGCCCGGCCCGAGATTGCCGCGCAGTCGCGGCGGCAGCGAATTGTGCTCGAACAATGCGTCACGCGCCGTGACGCGCAGACTCTCCAGTTCGCCATCCAGGCAGGTGTACCATTCGCCATCGGCCATCTTGCCGCGCTCACTTTCGGACATGGCGATATCTCCTCTTCGAATTGCAGCCAAAGCACAGTCGGTTCCGACGGGAAAACACCAAGGTCTATATCGCAGCTGGTCAAATACCCGGCTATGGTGGCGTGTCTTTGCCGGACAGCCTGTCCGGCATTTGAGGGGGAATCATGCTGTACATACTTGCACTTCTGATCGGCGTCATTGCCGGTCTTCGCGCCATGACCGCGCCGGCCACTGTTGCTTGGGGCGCGTATCTCGGCTGGCTGCCGGTCGCCGGCACGTGGGCCAGCTTCATGAGCCATTGGGCCGCCGTCGGCATCTTCACCATCCTGGCCATTGTCGAGCTCATCACCGACCAGTTGCCGTCGACGCCGAGCCGCAAGGTGCCGCAGCAATTCGGCGCCCGTATTTTGCTTGGCGCCTTCAGCGGCGCGGTGATCGGCGCGACCGGCGGCGCCACCATCGTCTGCCTGTTCGCCGGCGTCATTGGCGCGGTCATCGGTACGCTGGGCGGTGCCGAGGCGCGTGGCCGGCTGGTCGCCGCCTTCGGCAAGGATCCGCCCGCCGCCTTCATCGAGGACGCGGTGGCGATCATCGGCGGCCTGCTGATCGTGGCGGCGGTGGCATGACGACGAAAACCTTCGACGCCATTGTCATCGGCGCAGGACAGGCAGGCCCTTCGCTAGCCGGCCGGCTGAACGCGGCGGGCATGAGCGTCGCGCTCATCGAGCGCAAGCTGATCGGCGGCACCTGCGTGAACACCGGCTGCATGCCGACCAAGACCATGGTGGCCAGCGCCTATGCCGCGCATCTCGCCCGCCGCGCCGCCGATTACGGCGTGACGCTCTCCGGCCCCGTCGCGGTCGATTATGCCAGAATCAAGGCGCGCAAGGACAAGGTGACGATCGACGCCCGCACCAATCTGGAGACGTGGATCGCCGGCATGAAGGGCTGTACGCTCTATCGTGGCCATGCGCGTTTCGAATCCGCCAACACGGTGCGCGTCGGCGACGACCTTCTGACCGCCGAAAAGATCTTCCTCAACACCGGCGGCCGCGCCGCGGTGCCCGACCTGCCCGGTGTCCATGACATCGACTATCTGACCAATTCGTCGATGATGGACCTCGATGTGCTGCCGCGCCATCTCATCGTCGTCGGCGGCAGCTACATCTCGCTCGAATTCGCGCAGATGTTCCGCCGCTTTGGCTCCGAAGTGACGGTGATCGAAAAGGCCTCCCGGTTGACCGGCCGCGAGGACGAGGACGTCTCGGCCGCCATCCTGTCGATCCTCGAAAACGAGGAGATCGAGGTTCATCTCGGCGCCGACGAAATCGCCTTTGCCAAGCAAGGCAAGGATATCGCCGTGACCTTCTCGGCCGGCAAGCCACCTGCTGTCGGCTCGCATGTGCTGCTGGCGATCGGACGCGTGCCCAACACCGACGATCTCGGCTTGGACAAAGCCGGCGTCGCGGTCGACACACGTGGCTTCGTCATCGTCGACGACCAGTTGCGCACCAGCGTGCCCGGCATCTGGGCGATGGGCGACTGCAACGGCAAGGGCGCCTTCACCCACACCTCCTACAACGACTATGAGATCGTCGCCGCCAACCTATTGGACAACGACCCACGTAAGGTCAGCGACCGCATCGAGGCCTATGCGCTCTACATCGACCCGCCGCTCGGCCGCTGCGGCATGACCGAAGCAGCCGTGAAGAAATCCGGACGCCGCGCGCTGGTCGGCCAGCGGCCGATGACCCGCGTCGGCCGCGCCGTCGAAAAGGGCGAGACGCAAGGGTTCATGAAGATCCTGGTCGATGCTGACACCAGGCAGATTCTCGGCTGTTCGGTGCTTGGCCCCGGCGGCGACGAAGCGGTGCATTGCGTGCTCGACCTGATGTACGCCAAAGCGCCCGTCGACACGCTGGCGCGCGCGGTGCACATCCATCCCAATGTCTCGGAACTGCTGCCCACGATTGCCCAGGAATTGAAGCCGCTGGGGTGAACTTGTCCCCTGTGATGTCGGGAAGCCTGCTTGCCGAATGCGCCCAGGACCAGGCGCTTCGGCGCCTCGTTCTCTTCTGCTCTCTGTTTTCTGCATTGCTGCATTGCGGCAATAACCGTTGTGCCCGGTAGGGATCTTCGCGCAGTCTGCAAATTGAACCGATTCAGACTGGACGCCACATGCCGTTGCCGATCCTTGCGCTTGCCATTGCATCCTTCTGCATCGGCACCACCGAATTCGTCATCATGGGCCTGCTGCCGGAGGTCGCCGCCGACCTTGGCGTGACGATCCCGGCCGCCGGACTGCTGGTCACCGGCTATGCGCTGGGCGTCGTCTTCGGCGCGCCCATCGTGGCGATGGCCACCGCGCATCTGCCGCGCAAGCCGGTGCTGGTCGGGCTGGCCGCTTTGTTCGTCCTCGGCAATCTGTTCTGCGCCATAGCGCCCAATTACTGGCTGCTGATGGCGGCACGCGTCTTCACCGCCTTCGGCCACGGCGCCTTCTTCGGCATCGGCTCTGTCGTCGCCGCAAGCCTGGTGCCGCGCAACAAGCGAGCCAGCGCCATTGCGCTGATGTTTGCGGGGCTGACGCTGGCCAACATCCTCGGCGTTCCGGCCGGCACGGCGCTGGGCGAGGCCTTCGGCTGGCGCGCCACCTTCCTGGCCGTGGTCGGCATCGGCCTGATCTCGGTCGCTGCCATCGCCTTGCTGGTGCCGTCAGACGTCACTGAACCGAGCGGCGGCGGCCTGCGCGCTGAAGTCCGTGTGCTGGGCAAGCTGCAGGTGTGGCTGGCGATGCTGATCGCGGCGTTGACCTCGGCCAGCCTTTTTGCCGTCTTCACCTATATCAAACCCTACCTCACCGATGTGTCGGGCCTGTCGACCTCGGCGGTCACCTGGGTACTGCTGCTGTTCGGCGCCGGAATGACCATCGGCAACATCATCGGCGGCAGGCTGGCCGACTGGAAGCTGATGCCGACCGTGATCGGCACGCTGCTTTTAATGGCGCTGCTCTTCGTCTGCTTCATGCAGTTCGGCGCGATCGCCTCTGTTGCCATCGGCATTGTCTTCCTGTGGGGCCTGCTCATCTTCGTCGTGGTGCCGCCGCTGCAGATCCGCGTCGTCGAGGCGGCATCAGAGGGACCAAACCTTGCCGCCACCCTGAACCAGGGCGCCTTCAATGTCGGCAATGCCGGCGGCGCCTGGATCGGCGGCGTGGCTCTTTCCGCCGGCGTGTCCTATGCCAATCTGCCGCTGGTCGGCGCGGTGCTCGCTCTGCTGGCGGTCGCCGTGGCGGTGCTTTCGCAGGCACTGGACCGGCGCGCGCCGGTCGCCGCCCTTCAGCCTGCCGCCGAATAACCACTTGCGCCCATAGCGCGGCGGGCTGGACCAATCGACATCGGCACCTTCAATGGGCATGTCTTCTCACTCTGATGGAGGACGTCATGCAGAGATCGATCGAACGCATCGCCGGCGACAGCGAGGGCGTTTCCTACGAATTCCCGGTGTTCCGCTTCGCCGGATCCGACAGGGCCGCACCTTCGGCCTATCTGCAGGCAGCCCTCCATGCCGGCGAACTGCCGGGCGTCGTCGCCATCGACGCCTTGATGCCGGCGCTGAACAAGGCCGAGGCCGAAGGCCGCATCAGGGGCAACATTACCATCGTCCCCTGGGCCAACCCGATCGGCCGCGCGCAATATCATTTCGGCGAGCACCAGGGCCGCTTTCACCTGGGCACCCGCACCAACTTCAACCGCGGCTTTCCGCTGCTCCCGGCACCGGATGCCGCCCTCTTGCCCAACACCATCCTTGGCGGCGCCGACCAGCGGCTGAAGTCACGCCTGGTGCAGCTATCGCTCGGCCACGACATCGTGCTCGACCTGCATTGCGACGACGAGGGTCTTGCCTATCTCTACATCCACACCAGCCTATGGCCAGCCATGGCCGATTGCGCCGCCGCCATGGGCGTCGACGCGGTGGTGCTGTGGAGCGAGGACACTGACGGCACCTTCGAGGGCGCCTCCATCATGCCTTACCAGAACGCGCCCGCCGGCGTGGCGAAATTCGACCGCCGCGTCGCCACCACGGTCGAATATCGCGGCATCCTCGATGTCGATGGCGCGCTCGCCGCAGCCGACGCCGAAGGGCTCTACCGCCTGCTCGTCGCGCGCGGCGTGGTCGCCGACAAGGCCCTGCCCGCTCCAGCTTCCTTCAAAGGTGCCGTCGCTCCGCTTGAAAACATCGACATGATGCCGGCGCCCCGCTCCGGTGCCGTCCTCTACGACGTCAAGCCCGGCGACCGCGTGGCTAGGGGAGCACGTCTCGCCACCATCATCCATGCGCCGGGCGAAGCCGATGGCCGCACGGAAGTCTTCGCGCCGCAGGACGGCATCATCCTGACCCGCCGCTCGCGCCGCATCATCCGCGCTGGCGAGGATCTGCTGAAATTGGTCGGCGACAGAAAGAGCGCCGACGCAAGGTCGGGCACTCTGGAGGATTAAGGCCGGGCGCCTTCGCACCGAATCCAGTTGCGTGGCCACTCAATCGCCGCTATGGGAATCCCATGAAGATGCGTTCGACCAAGACCATTTGGTGGTGGGCCTGCTGACAGCGGCCTGTTCGAACGCGTGCGCGTGAAAAGAGAGGGTGGCCGCAACGGAATGTCCGGGCGGCCATTTGTTTTTTAAAGCCATTCCCGGGTCCGTTGCCCCAAGTAGCTGATGGAGACGGCAATGACGATGCAGGTTCTGGAAAACGGCGCTGAACGCTTCGTAACCGCGGGTGGCGTCACCATTACCCGCGAACGCCACGACCGACCTTATGAAGGTGCGATCGACGCCTATGTCGACGGGCTGAATGCGCGCCGCGGCGCGGTGTTCTCCTCCAATTACGAATATCCCGGCCGCTACACGCGCTGGGACACCGCCATTATCGATCCGCCTTTGGTGATCTCCGCCCGCGGCCGCGCCATGCGCATCGAGGCGCTGAACAGCCGTGGCGAGGCGCTGCTGCCGGTCATCGGCAAGACGCTCGGCGCTCTCTCCGAGGTCACGATTGCCGAGACTTCGAAAAGGCTGATCCGCCTCGACGTTGCCAAGCCCGGCCGTGTCTTCACCGAGGAAGAGCGCAGCCGCGTTCCCTCCGTCTTCACCGTGCTGCGCGCCATCACGGCCTTGTTCAAGACCGCCGAGGACGCCAATCTCGGCCTCTACGGTGCCTTCGGCTACGACCTCGCCTTTCAGTTCGACCCGGTCGACCACACCCTCGTCCGCAAGGAAAGCCAGCGCGACCTGGTGCTGTTCCTGCCTGACGAGATCCTGGTCGTCGACCATTATTCGGCCAAGGCCTGGACCGACCGCTACGATTATTCGGGCGAAGGCTTTTCGACCGAAGGCCTGCCGCGCGATGCGGTGGCCGAGCCGTTCAAGACCGCCGACCGCATCCCGCCGCGTGGCGATCATGAGCCGGGCGAATACGCCAATCTGGTCCGCCGCGCGATGGAGAGCTTCAAGCGCGGCGACCTGTTCGAGGTGGTGCCCGGCCAGATGTTCTACGAGCGCTGTGAGACGCAGCCGTCCGAGATTTCGCGCAAGCTGAAGTCGATCAACCCCTCGCCCTATTCCTTCTTCATCAATCTGGGCGAAGGCGAATATCTGATCGGCGCCTCGCCGGAGATGTTCGTGCGCGTCAACGGCCGCCGCGTCGAGACCTGCCCGATCTCCGGCACCATCAAGCGCGGCGACGACGCCATCTCGGACTCCGAGCAGATCATCAAGCTGCTCAATTCCAAGAAGGACGAATCCGAGCTGACAATGTGCTCGGATGTCGACCGCAACGACAAGTCGCGCGTCTGCGACCCAGGCTCGGTGCGCGTCATCGGCCGGCGCCAGATCGAGATGTATTCGCGCCTGATCCATACCGTGGATCATATCGAAGGGCGCCTGCGCGAAGGCATGGACGCCTTTGACGCGTTTCTCTCGCACGCCTGGGCGGTCACTGTCACCGGCGCGCCGAAATTGTGGGCCATGCGCTTCATTGAGCAGAACGAGAAGAGCCCGCGCGCCTGGTATGGCGGTGCGATCGGCATGGTCAACTTCAACGGCGACATGAACACGGGGCTCACGCTGCGCACCATCCGCATCAAGGACGGCATCGCCGAGGTGCGTGCCGGCGCCACGCTGCTTTTCGACAGCATTCCCGAGGAAGAAGAAGCCGAAACCGAACTGAAGGCATCCGCCATGCTCTCCGCCATCCGCGACGCCAAATCGGGCAATTCGACCAGCACCGAGCGCACCACCGCGCGCGTCGGCGACGGCGTCAACATCCTGCTCGTCGACCACGAGGATAGCTTCGTCCACACGCTGGCCAACTACTTCCGCCAGACCGGCGCCAACGTCTCGACCGTCCGCTCGCCGGTGCCGGAGGAAGTGTTCGAGCGGCTGAAGCCCGACCTTGTGGTGCTGTCGCCCGGTCCCGGCACGCCGAAGGACTTCGATTGCGCCGCGACCATCAAGAAGGCCAGAGCCCGCGACCTGCCGATCTTCGGCGTCTGCCTTGGCCTGCAGGCGTTGGCCGAAGCCTATGGCGGCGAACTGCGGCAGTTGCATATTCCCATGCACGGCAAGCCGTCGCGCATCCGCGTCTCCAAGCCGGGCATCATCTTCTCCGGCCTGCCCAAGGAAGTCACCGTCGGCCGCTATCACTCGATCTTCGCCGATCCGGTGCGCCTGCCCGATGACTTCATGGTCACGGCCGAAACGGAGGATGGCGTCATCATGGCCTTCGAGCACCGCAAGGAGCCGATCGCCGCGGTGCAGTTCCACCCGGAATCGATCATGACGCTCGGCCACAATGCCGGCATGCGCATCATCGAGAACATCGTCGCCCACCTGCCGCGCAAAGCCAAGGAAAAGGCAGCCTGACCTCGATGGCCGAAGCCGAGAACTCGGTGGCGATCGCTGCCAGGGAGGCCGCGAAGCGCAAGGTCGCAAACCTTGCCTTCTGGTCGATCGTGGTCGCCTTTGTCGTGCTCGCGCTGAAAGCAGCCGCCTGGTACATCACCGGCTCCGTCGCGCTCTATTCCGACGCGCTGGAATCCATCGTCAACGTCATTGCTTCGGTCGCCGCCTTCTGGGCGATCCAGGTCAGCTACAAGCCGGCCGACCAGGACCATCCGTTCGGCCATCACAAGGCCGAATATTTCTCGGCCGTGCTGGAAGGCGTGCTGATCGTGCTGGCCGCGCTTCTGATCCTCAACGAAGTCTGGCGCTCCTGGCAGGCACCCGCGCCGCTCGAACAGCCCTGGGAAGGTCTTGCCGTCAACGGCGTCGCCACTGTCATCAATGCCTTCTGGGCCTGGACGCTGATCCGTGCCGGCAGGACCGAGAAGTCGCCAGCGCTGGTCGCCGACGGCAATCACATCATGACCGACGTGGTGACCTCGATCGGCGTCTTCGGCGGCCTGGTCGGGGCGATCCTGACCGGTTGGCGGATCCTCGATCCGGCGCTGGCCGTCATCGTCGCGCTCAATATCCTGTGGCAGGGCTGGCATGTCATCGGCTCGTCGATGAACGGCCTGATGGACCGCGCCGTCGACACAACGGAAAACATGCGCATCCGCGACATCATCTCGTCCAATTGCAAGGGCGCGCTGGAGGTGCATGATCTCAAGACCCGCATCGCCGGCCGTGCCACCTTCATCGAATTCCATCTGGTTGTCGACGCCGACATGTCGGTCGGCGCCAGCCATGTCATCTGCGACCGCATCGAGGATGCGCTGAAGGCCGAGATCCCCTCCGTGCGGGTGACCATCCATGTCGAGCCCGACGACGAAGCCAAGCTGCCGAAGGGCACGACGGCGGTGCCCTTCGCCTAAATTCACCACGTCTCCAGTGAGAGAGCCTTGATCCGCTCGAATTCCCGGACATTGCGGGTTATCAGGGTTAGTCCTCTGGCGCGCGCCTGGCCCGCGATCAAAACATCATAGGGCCCAATGGGGGTTCCGAAAGCCGCTAGCATCGCGCGAATTTCACCGGCATGTCTTGCGTCTTCATGGTCGAACTCAATTACCGGAAACCGAAGCGCTTCAATTCGCTCCAGATTGCCAGCTTGTTGCTGACTCTTGTAAGCGCCATAGTACAGTTCATGGGCGACAATCGTTGAAAGCGCGTAGTCCTGCGGCCCGTGCCGCTTGAGCCGCTTCAACAAATCCGCGTCTCGTTTTACGACCGCAATAATAGCGTTGGTGTCGAGCAAATAGATCACTTGAATACATCGTCGAGAGCCGGCCGCACCTGTTCAGCAGGTTGCTCCGAAACAGCCTCGACAAAATCGTCGTCCACCGGTCCGGTGAGTTGGTCGAGCCATGCCCAGTCTTGCGCCAGCGGTTCGAGAATAACAGTTTTCCCGTGGCGCCGAATTGAAACCTCGTCGGTTTCGAAACGGAATTCCTTCGGCAAGCGTATCGCTTGCGAACGACCCGACCAGAATACCTTTGCCTTTTCCATCACTCTATTCCTCAGATGAGATATAGCAAAGATATATGCCATCGGAGCACCGTAGACAAGATGGGCGGTTATGGCGCACAGGCCGATTGCGGCATTGCCTCCAGCCGGTAGACCTTGTCGTCCGATTTCGTCTTGCCGTCGGCGGCCTTCGAGCAAAGATCGACGACCGCCAGGCTGCTATTGGGATTGGCCAGCATCATCGTGCCGTTGGCGCCGCGCTTGAGGAAGATTTCCTTTTGCGCGATGTCGCAGGAGAAATTACTCATCTTCGAGCTCGCGGCACAACGCCACTGGTTGGCCTCGCCCTGGCAGGAATAGGTCTGTGTGACCTTGCCCGACTTCTCCCTTGTCGTGACAGAAACCGCGATGTCGGCGCCATCCGGCCAGTTGGCCGCGTCCCCGCCCGAAGCGAAGGATGCCAGTTCCACCGGCCCGCGAAACACCCGGATCGATTGCGTCAGCTGGTTGGGATGCGAGGCTAGGTGCGCCGCATCGTAGTCGTGCCCGTAGCAGAAGGCCTGATCGGGCTTCAGCCGCTCGCGCAACGGCGACCCGAGCGCCGGATCGATCGGATCTATGCGCGCGAACTCGGCCTTGCAGGTCGCGGCCGGCATCGGGTCGAGGCGGAAATTGTCGTCCTCCGAGCCGAGCGCCTGCCTGTTGTATTCCGCCGTGCCGAGTTCCTCCTCCGAATCGGCGTCGAGATAGATGTCGGGTTGCAGGTCCGAGAGGATCAGCCGGCCTTTGTCGTCGACCTTCAGCGACGCCAGCGTCCGGTCGCAGTCCATGCCGCAATGGATAGGGCCCGATTTGCCGTCCTCGGACTGGTGGTTGCACCAGCCGCCCGCCCATTGAGGCGCCTTGGCGCCGCGCACGGTGGTGGTGACGAAGCCATTGTAGGAGGTGTCGGAGTGCGCCGGTTCCTCGTTCGGACGGCTGACCGGATCGTGCCCGTAGTAGAAGAAGATCCGCGCCACCTTCTGCTTCGGGTGCGCCTTCAGGTGTGCCGCGTCATAGACATGGCCGAAGCAGGCATCCGCCCCGTTCGGGCTGAGTTCGGTGAGCTTGAGGGCATCATCGGCGCAAGCCGGACCGGAAAGCGCGCCAAGCAGCGCTACGCTCAATCCGGCGGTGAAGACGGCCCTCCAATCCAGCCCCTTGAACGCCATGTGATCCCCCTCGCCTCGACAAGACGCTGCGTCATTTTATGCTAGTATCGCCCCGGGAGCCACGGATTTTGCGGTGGGCCGCCAAGCGGAGGAGGATGCCATGCGCCGGCGCGACATGTTCCGCGCGGTTCTTGCCGGAACCGGAACGTTCCTTGGCCTGCGCGTGGTGCGGGCGGCGGCGACCGAGCCCACAAGGCTCAAGGTCGCCTATCACCTGAGCGACCTCGACAAGGTCAATTTCGTGCTCGGCAACATCAAGAACCACTATGAGGGCACGGGCGGCAAGGTCGACATCGTGCTGGTCGTGCATGGCCCAGCTCTTGCCGCCTTCAAATCGAAAGGCATATCGGCCGCGGTCTCCGGCCGCTTCGCCGGTCTCGTGCAGCAGGGGCTGGAGCCGCAGGCCTGCGCCAACACCATGCATGGCATGGATATTTCTCTGACCGACCTCCTCGAAGGCTTCCATGCCGCCGACAAGGGTGGCGTCGTCAAGCTCGCGGAATTGCAAAGCCAGGGCTATGCCTATCTCAGGCCATAGTGCACAGTCTTGACCATGGGCCGGGAACGACTGGTCCCGTTGAACCTCCGGAGGACCGGCATTGCCCGCCACGACCGCGCTCACCATCCCCGATCTCGCCGGCAAGGCGGTGCTGGTCACCGGTGCCTCGACCGGCATAGGCGCGGCTTTGGTGCTGGCCTACGCCGCTCAGAAGTGCCGGGTAGCGCTGCATTACAATTCGAGCCATGAGGCGGCCGAAAAGCTTGCCAAGACAATCACCGGGAATGGCGGCGAGGTCTTCCTCGCCCAGGGCGATTTCTCCGTTGCCGCCGACGTCGAGCGCGTCGTCGAGGACAGCGCGCGGCACTTCGGGCGCCTTGACGGGCTGGTCAACAATGCCGGTGGCATGCTCGGCCGCGTGCCCTACGCCGAGCAGACCGAGGCGCATTACGATGCGGTCATGGACCTCAACGCGCGTTCGGTGCTGACCGCCTCGCGCAAGGCTATGCCATGGCTGAAGAAGCAAGGTGGCTTCATCATCAACACCTCGTCGATCGCGGCGCGCAATGGAGCGGGCGGCGGCGCCGGCCTCTACGGCTCGGCCAAGGCCTTCGTCTCCAACGTGACGCGCGGCATGGCCAAGGAACTGATCGGTTTCGGCATCCGGGTCAACGCTGTGGCGCCGGGCACGATCCTCACACCCTTCCATGAGCGCTATTCGACCGGCGAGCAGATGAAGGGCATGGTGGCCACCATTCCGCAAGGACGCGCCGGCACCGCGGAGGACTGCGTCGGCGCCTATCTGTTCCTCTCATCCGATCTCCTGAGCGGCTACATCACCGGCCAGGTGATCGAGGTGAATGGCGGCCAGTTGATGCCGTGACCGGCTATCTGCATACTGGCGACCCGCATACTCTTGTCGGAGACTTCAAAGGGAGGCAACAGAATGTACGGACTGATCGGCAAGATGCGGGCGTCGCGCGGCAAGCGCGACGCGGTCATGGAGGTCCTGCGTGCCAGCACCGGCGCCCTGCCCGGCTGCCTGAGTTATATCATCGCCACCGACCCGGCCGATGCCGATGCGATCTGGGTCACCGAAGTGTGGACGGATCAGACGAGCCACAAGGCCTCGCTGCAACTTCCGGAAGTCCAGGCGGCCATCGCCAAGGCCCGGCCCTTCATCGCCGGCTTCGAATTCCAGGTGGAGACCCACCCTGTTGGCGGCTTCGGGTTGGCCGACGGTAAGACGGGCTGATCCTGTCGGGAACCTACTTGCAGTACCCACACAAAAGACTAAGTTCTGTGGACTAAGTCTGTTGGGAGTAGGCCGTGATGCAGACCGTGAACATCCACAATGCGAAGACCAATCTGTCGCGTCTCGTTGACCAGGCCGCCAAAGGTGAGCCGTTTATTATCGCCAAGGCTGGCAAGCCACTGGTCAAAGTCGTGCCCATCGATCAGCCGGCTTCGGCGCAGATACGGCGGGTCGGCTTCATGGCCGGCCGGTTTTCTGTCCCCGACGATTTCGACCGCATGGGCAGTGAGGAGATCGAGCAACTGTTCGGCATCAAGACGTGAAGCTGCTGCTCGACACCCATTTGCTATTGTGGGCGGCCAGCGAACCGGACCGACTGCCCCTTGCTGCCCTCGCAGAGATTGAAGACCCGTCGAACGAATTGCTGTTCAGCGCTGCCAGCCTGTGGGAAGTGGCGATCAAACGAGGGCTTGGGCGAGACGACTTCACTGTGGACCCGCGCTTACTGAGGCGAGGCCTTTTCGACAACGGCTATCATGAGGTGCCCGTCACCAGCGAGCACGCCGTTGCCGTCGATGGACTTCCGCCGATCCACAGAGACCCCTTCGATCGAATCCTTGTAGCTCAGGCTAATATAGAAGGCATTACCTTGTTGACGACGGACAATATTGTAGCCCGCTACCCGGGCCCTATTCGAAAGCTCTGACCCGGAGCCCCTAGGCAGCAAGGCTGAAGCGCGGAAACATACTCTTTTAGGTATACGGGGTTCGCATTTTTTGTGCCTCGGTCTAAGACCAGACGATGGATTCCTCGCCCGAGCAGCCAATCCCGGACCAGCCCGCCATCGAGCGCATGGCGCGTTTGCGCAGGCCTTGGCAATGGCTGATCCTCCTCGTCATCTCGACCCTGCTCGCCGGCGCGCTCGAATTCGCCGCCTTGCCGGCGGCGCTGCTGATCGGGCCAATGCTGGCGGCCATCGTCGCCGGCACCAATGGTGCCACGGTGCGCGTGCCGCGCCTTTTGTTCGGCTCCGCCCAGGCAGTTGTCGGCTGCCTCGTCGCCGCCTCGATCTCGGCCGACATCTTTCCCGTCTTCTACGCCGAGTGGCCGCTGTTTCTCGGCGTGGTGATCGCCACGGTCGCGGCCTCCAGCCTGCTTGGCTGGCTGATCAGCCGTTGGCGCATTCTGCCCGGAACCACCGCCGTCTGGGGCTCCTCGCCGGGTGCCGCCACCGCCATGGTGCTGATGGCCGGGGCCTTCGGTGCCGACCAGCGGCTCGTCGCCTTCATGCAGTATCTGCGCGTCATCTTCGTGTCGATGACGGCGGCTATCGTCGCCAAGATGTGGGTCGACACGTCGGGCATCGAAATCCCGCCCGTCATCTGGTTTCCGCCGATCGATGGGCAGGCTTTCGCCGCCACCATCGGCATCGCGCTGGTCGGCGGACTGGCGGGGAAGCTCTGCCGGCTGCCCTCGCCCTTTTTCCTCGGCACCTTCATCTTCGGCGCCGTCATCCATCTTGGCCTTGGCGTCGGGATGCAGTTGCCGCCCTGGCTGCTGGCAATCAGCTACGCCATGGTCGGCTGGTCGATCGGGCTGAATTTCACCAGGCCGATCCTGCGCCACGCGACACGCGCGCTGCCGCAGATCATCGCCTCGATCGTGGCGCTGATCGCCTTTTGCGCCGGGCTCGCCTTCATCATCAGCCATCTGCTCGGGATCGATCCGCTCACAGCCTATCTGGCGACCAGCCCCGGCGGCATGGACAGCGTGGCCATCATCGCCGCCGCGGCACAGCATGTCGACATCTCCTTCGTCATGGCGCTGCAGTCGGCGCGCTTCCTGATCGTGCTGCTCGTCGGCCCGAGCGTCGCGCGGCTGGTGGCCAGAAGCATCCGGGAATAGGTACCTTCGAGCCGGCCTGGAGTTCAATCCAGCCTGTGCATCAGATCCTCATCCAGCCAGCGGCCGAAGAAATAGACCAGCTGCTTGTGCCACCACGGCCAGTCATGACTGACGTCGCCGCCCCAATAGTCGACCCAGGCGGGAATGGATTTGTGGCGCAGGATCTGTTCGAGCTGGCGCGTCTCCACCAGCATGCGCTCTTCCCAGGCGCCCTGCCCGCAGCAGAAGATCAGCCTGAGCGCCTTCAGCCGGGCCAGCAGCTTCGGGTCGACGATCCCGGGCAGGTAGTCGAGCGGCGAGTTGTAGAAGATGTCGCCCTCCAGCGCCTTGCCGAAGAAATCGCGGGCCGAATAGACGCCCGACAGCGCGATGACGCCGCTGGCCAGTTCCGGAAAGCGGAAGACGAAGTTCGAGGAATGATAGCCGCCCATCGAACAGCCTGAAAACAGTGGCTTCAGCTTGCGCCCACCATTGGCCTGCGCCGCCGTGGCGAGGAACTCCGGCAGTGCCTCCTCGCGCACATAGCGGAAATAGGCCTCATGGCGGCCGATGCGATGCGCCTTATCGGCATGCCTGTCGAAGAAGGATTCCGAATCGATGCCGTCGACTGTAAACAGCTGGATGCGACCGGTGTCGATGAACTCGGCCAGCGCGCCCACCCCGCCGGAATCCTCGAATTGGTAGAACCGCCCCTGCGAGGTCGGAAACACCACCACCGGCCGGCCGGCATGGCCGTAGCGCTTGTATTCCATGTCGCGGCCGAGATTGCGGGCGAAAGCCTTGTGATAGGAGATGTCCATTGGCTTCAAGCCTTTTCCGCGTGGATGAAGGCAACCGCCTCGCGCAGCGCCACCTGATCCTTCGAGCGCATCTGGTAGGCGTAATTTCCCATGGCGCGGCTGAAAACCTCTTCTATCGGTTGATGATGGACGATCTTGTCCTTGTGGGCGGCTAACACGTCCTCATGGCTGTGCAAATAGTGGAGATGCCGCTTGCGGCTGGCATAGGCGGTGAAATACTTGCCCTCATAGGGCCCGCCAGCGGCGTCCTTGACCACCATGTCGGCCCATGCCGCATAGACATCGATATCGAACGTATAGTTGATCGCGTCCGTCATCCAGGCGCCGGGCGGCCGCATGTTGACCTCCAGCGCGATGATCCGATCATCCCGGGTCTCGAACAGCTCTATATGGAAAAAGCGCTCGCGCACATCGAACGCCTTCAGGATCTTGCGGCCGGCTTCCTCGACCACGGGCCTGATGTGGGGAAAGCAGGTGTAGCTCATGTGCCGGTCCTTGTTGACCACCTCCATGACGCTCTGGTCGTAGCGGTGGCTGGCCGCCAGCACCACTTCGCCGTCGCGGTTGACCAGCCCGTCATAGGTCACCACCAGCCCCTCGATGAACTGCTCCATGACGAAGGTGACGTCCTCGGGCTTGTCCCGGAAGAACTGGTCGAGCTCCCTGGCATTGGAGATCTTGAAAGTGTTCGAGGCGCCGGAACCCGAATCGGGCTTCACCACAACGGGGTAGCCGACGCGGCGGATGAAGGTCATGGCGCCGGCACGATCGGAGCATTTGCGCTGCGCTATGGTCTCGACGCCGCTCTTGCGGAAGAAGGCGCGCATGCGGCTCTTGCGCTTCAAATTCTTCACGAAATCGAGCTTGGTGCCATAGATGTTGAAGTCGGTGCGGATGTTGGCTTCCAGCTCCAGCCAATGCTCGTTGAGCGATTCGAACCGGTCGATGCGGCCCCATTTGTGGATGAAATGCCCCATCGCCCGGAACACCGGATCGTAGTCCTCCATGTCGGGGAGGCGATAGTATTCCGAAAGCGCTGCCTTGAGCTTGCTGTCCAGCGCCTCGTAGGGCGCGTCGCCGATGCCGAGCACAGTGGCGCCGGCCTTCTTCAGCCGGTCGCAAAAATCGGCGCCGTTGGCGGGAAAATGCGGCGAGAAGAACACGAAATTCATGGACACCCCCCTCTCGACGGCAGAGCACCGCAGCCCCGCCGGCGCTCAAGTCTGGCGCATTTGCGGCGCGCGGGGAAGAGCATCCGCATTAGGAATAATATGCGACGGATGCCGGCCCGCTTGCCTCCCACAGACCGCTCCTGTATGAGAACCGCCATGAACACGCGCGCCACCACCGCTTCCCGTCAGACCGGCTTTGCCGGCGAGACCGTGCGCGCGCTGGCCTCGACGCTGCTTCTTCTCGGCCTTATCGGCGATCGCCGGGTTCGCTGAAGGAGCGCCCGGCGGTCGAACCGCCGCGCAAGCGCATGCTCCTTAGCCAGTCTCAAAATTGGCAGTCACATCAAGCGAACGAAAATCTGGTAAAGGCGCCACTCGCCATCAATCCGCCCGAGGCGGATCCGAGGGCCGCCGGGAGAACAAGACGATGAACGCACGAGAAGAGATCCGCTCCGATGCCGCGGTAGCCGGCAACGAGTCAGCCCGGGGCATGACCGAATCAGCCCGGGGCATGTCGGACGCGGCCCACAAATACCAACCCTATCCGACTGTCGGCCTCACCGACCGGACCTGGCCTTCGAAGGTCATCGACAAGGCGCCTATCTGGTGTTCGGTCGACCTGCGCGACGGCAACCAGGCGCTGATCGACCCGATGGGTCATGAGCGCAAGGCGCGCATGTTCGCGCTGCTGCTCGACATGGGTTTCAAGGAGATCGAGATCGGCTTCCCCTCGGCCTCGCAGACCGATTTCGACTTCGCGCGCTGGTGCATCGAGGAAGGCAACGTCCCCGCCGACGTGTCGCTGCAGGTGCTGGTGCAATGCCGGCCCGAGCTGATCACCCGTACTTTCGAAGCGCTCAAGGGCGCGACCAACCCGATCGTGCATTTCTACAATTCGACCAGCGAATTGCAGCGCCGCGTAGTCTTCGAGAAGGACGTCGGCGGCATCAAGCGCATCGCCACCGATGCGGCCAAGATGATCACCGACATGGCGGCCAAGGCCGGCGGCGGCTATCGCTTCGAATATTCGCCGGAGAGCTTCACCGGCACCGAACTCGAGGTCGCGCTGGAGATCTGCAACGCCGTCACCGAGATCGTCAGGCCGACACCAGACAACAAGCTGATCGTCAACCTGCCGTCGACGGTCGAGATGTCGACGCCCAATGTCTATGCCGACCGCATCGAATGGATGTGCCGCAATCTCGACAACCGCGAAAACCTGATCATCTCGCTGCATCCGCACAATGATCGCGGCACCGGCATCGCCACCACCGAACTCGGCCTGATGGCCGGCGCCGACCGCGTCGAAGGCACGCTGTTCGGCAATGGCGAGCGCACCGGCAATGTCGACATCGTCACGCTGGCGCTCAACATGTACACGCAAGGCGTCGATCCGGGCATCGACTGTTCCGACATCAACCGGATGAAGGACGTCTATGAATATTCGAACCAGCTGAAGATCCCCGAGCGCCATCCCTATGTCGGCGAACTCGTCTACACGGCGTTTTCCGGCTCGCACCAGGACGCCATCAACAAGGGCATGAAGGCCCTGAAGAAGGCCAACACCAGCCTGTGGGAAGTGCCTTACCTGCCGATCGACCCGGCCGATGTCGGCCGCAGCTACGAGGCCATCATTCGCATCAACTCGCAGTCCGGCAAGGGCGGCATCGCCTATGTGCTGCAGGCCGATTACGGCCTCAACCTGCCGCGCAACCTGCAGATCGAGTTCAGCCAGGCGGTCCAGGCGATCACCGATGCCGAGGGCAAGGAGGTTCCGGCCAAGCGCATTTATGAGCGCTTCCTCGAGACCTATGTCGACCAGCCGGGCGCGCGCCTGAAATTCCTCGACCACCACACCTATCCCGACACCGAGGTGAAGGGCCGGCGGGTGATCGAGGCGGTCATCCTCGACAACGGCAAGGAGGTGACCATCACCGGCACCGGCACCGGCCCGATCGATGGCTTCGTCGACGCGCTGTCGCGCCATGTCGGCGTCGAAATGTCGGTGCTCGACTATTCCGAACACTCGATGCAGCGCGGCTCCAATGCCTCGGCCATCTCCTATGTCGAGATGGAATATCCCGGGGGCAAATTGTTCGGCGCAGGCATCAACACCAACATCGTCGCAGCCTCGCTGGAAGCGGTGATGTCGGCCGCCAACCGTATCGTGAGCCGCAAGGCAGGATAGCGTCCGCCGATGATCGGAGCGAGAGGCCGAACCGGCCTCTCGCGCCGCTGTTTTCCAAGCCCGAACAAGGCTTTGGCTGCCCCTTTGGTTGTTGTTTTGGAGCCAGCGGCGGCCCCGGCCATTAACCACCGGAAAATTATCCGGTTAGGTACGCGATCGCATAATGGGTGCATACTTGTGCGGCGATGCGGGCACTATATGATCGTGCCTTAACCTGTGCCGACTTCGAAAGGATCGACACTTGCAGCATGCCACGCCTGCCGCCCCCGCAGTGCGCGAGACACTAGAGCGACTGCTTGCCAGCGAAACGTTCGGAAGGTCCGAGCGTGCGCGCAAACTGCTCCGTTATCTTGTCGAACGCGAACAGGCCGGCGAGGCCGACAGGCTCAAGGGCTTTTCCATTGCCATGGATGTCTTCGGCAAGGACGGCGATTTCGATCCGTCGACCGACGCCGTCGTGCGGGTGCAGGCTGGCAGGCTGCGCGAGTTGCTGCAGCAGTATTTCGCCAATGAAGGCATCGCCGAGCCCGTCCGCATCGCCATCCCGCGCGGCGGCTACGTCCCCGCTTATGAGCTCAACGCGATCCGTCTGCCGGAAACGGCGAAACCCGCCGGGCGGTCAGACGCGGCAACGGCACCGGCCGAGCACTCCGGCGCTGCCGACGACGCCATTGCGGCCGCTGCATTGCTGGCACCGGCGCCCTCGGTGGCGCGCCACCTCAGGTTCTTCTGGATGGCGATCGCCCTGGTCATCGCCATGCTCGGTGTTCTGATCCTGCGTCAGGGCAGCGGCGCCCTGCTGGCAGGCGGCGAGATCCCCGCTACGTTCGAGGCCACCGGCCTGACCAGCAGCATCGCGCCGTCCTCCACGCGTGAGGCCTTGCCGCTCGTCTACATCGCCGTCAAGGCCGATGGCCCTGACGCCAGCCGTGTCGCCACTTCGCTGCGCGCCGGCCTGAGCGGCTTCGACACGATCGACTTCATCGGTCGCGACACCGTCGACGAGACTGATCCGGTCGCCAGCGCGACGAGCTTCATCTTCGACATCCTGCCTGGACCGGACGCGGGCGATATCACCATCGAACTACAGAGCGTGGCGACCGGACGGGTGCTTATGTCGCGCAACCTGGCGGCCACCGACAGCGCGCCATCCGTCATCGAGGACCGTATCGCCGGCATCCTGAGTTCGGCGCTGCCCGCGTCTGGCACGATCTACAGCTATATCGAGCAGAGCGGCATTCAGACCGCGCTGACGCAATGCCTGCTGCTCAACGACAAATATTACCTCGACCAGAACGCCAAGACCCACGAGGCTGCCTATCGCTGCCTCGAAACCCTTGCCGATAATGGCGCCAAATCATCACTGGTCTATTCGGAGCTGGCCTCGCTGCACGTGGAAGCAGTGAACGACCACTACGCCTATCCGCCGGATGCGACGGTCGAGAAGGCGATGACATTCGCTCATCGCGCCGTGCAGATGGGACCGACCAGCCCCTATGCGCATCGCTCCTACGGCTACATCAATTCGCGTCTTGGCAATGCCGACGAAGCGCTGCGCTGGACGCGCAAGGCCTATGACCTCAACCCCTACGATCTCGCCATGGCCGCCGCATATGGCTACGGGCTGATTTTCGCCGGGCGATACGCCGAGGGCACGCCGATCCTGGCCCATGCGGTCGATGCCTCAAGCGGTCATCCGACATGGTGGGATTTCGGACTTTTCGCCGGCGAACTCATGCTTGGCGACACGAACAAGGCCGCGATCGCCAGCTCCTCGCTGAGAACAACCGCAACGAAATCACATTATCTCGCCGCCCGGCTGATCGGCGCCAGCATCACCGGTCAGGACAAGCTGGCGCACAAGCTGCTCGATGAGCTGACCGTCAAATTCCCGAAATTCGCCGCCAATCCACGCGCGACCTTCATCGACCGAAAATACCCGGCCGATCTGATCGAACGGCTGGTTGGCGCCTTGCGCGCGGCCGGGCTCGGCAACGCGAGTTAACATGTCGCGTCGAGGGGCCGATGCGTGGGATAGCGACATGCGGGGACAAGAACTTAAGCCGCGCCGCATATACTTGCCCAGGCGCAACAGGCTCTAGCAAAAAAGCCGGCTTACTGTCGGCAGCTCCCGCCAATCGCGAAAATTTTACTGGCCATCGCGCTGGACAAGGAGCAATCCAGCTGCATTCCCAACGCGCAGTCCCGCAATAAAGCTTTCAGATTTCATGGTCGCATCGCTTCATGCCGCCGAACAGGGTGTTGGCTCGAAGGCCATCGTCCTGCTGCATGGTTTCGGCGGCTGCCACGATGTCTGGCGCGACGTGATCTCATTGCTTGCGCCTCCCGCGCGCACGCTTGCCTATGATTTGCCGGGCCACGGGCTCTCGCTCGATTTCCCGGGTGCCGGCCCGGCCAGAGTGGCGGCAAGGGCCATTCTCGCCGATCTGTCCGCACGGGCACTGAAGCGCGTTCATCTGGTCGGCCACTCGATGGGCGGCGCGGTGGCGGCGCTGATGGCGCTGGCAGAGCCTGAAAGAGTCGCCTCGCTGACACTTCTGGCGCCCGGCGGCTTCGGCCCCGAGATCAACGGCCCGCTGTTGCGCCGCTTTGCCGCCGCAAAGGACCTGTCCGAGATCCGGGCGTGCCTCGCCGCCATGTCGGGTCCACTGACCCGGCCATTCGATCACACCATCGACGTCCTCCGCGACATGCGCGGGCGACCCGGCCAGTTGCGGAAACTCGTCGAGATCGCTGCCGCCATGACCAGGGACGACCGGCAGGGTGTCATCCCACGCGACCAGTTGGACAGGCTGACCATGCCGGTCATGGTGGCGTGGGGAAGTGACGACGCGGTGCTGCCCATTGCCCAGTCGGATGACCTGCCGGCGCACTTTCATGTGCATCACGTGCTGGAGGCCGGCCATATGCTGATCGAGGAAGCGCCTGATCTGGTTGCAAGCATCATTCGGCGCAATACGAGCCGCCGCGCCAGGCCGCCGCGCCCGAAACTCATCGCCGCGACCGGCTGACTTTTTCGCATCCGGCATCCGCTGGGCGCCCCCGATCCCTGTGATCTCGCCAGTGCATTTTGCCGGCGTCTGTGTTAACTCGCTCTTAACCAAACCCGCGAGGCAGACGCCGATGAAGGACGCAGGCGAAAAGATCGATCCGTCAGGGAAACTCTCCGATGCCATCCGTGATGTGAAGAATGCCTTCGCCGATCGCGACGATGTCGTCGTCGACATGCGCGAGGCGCATCGCATGCGCCTCGATCTGCTGGCCGCCGAACTCGCGCCCGTCTTCGCCGATGTTCCGGCCGACATGGACAATTTCGACTTCGTCGTTTCCTCCGGACTGCAGCCGCGCCTGTGGATCGACGCCGTCAGCCATGTCGCCATGGGGCGCGACCGCCGAACCTACCGCTTCCTCAGGGACACCCGGATCGGCCGCGTGGTGCTGGCTGAATCGACCGAGATGAAGCCGGTTGCCGATTCCGTTACACGCTACGTCGCCGAGCGCATCGTCGAACGCCAGAGGATGATGGAAGGCGGGGTCGAACCGGCCGTGGCCGGCATCAGGCGGGCCGAGGTGGCGGAAGCCGAGCCGCCGCTGCGATCGCCGCAGCACGGCAAGGGCTGGTCGGCCTTCCTTTCTGGCGTTGGCCTGATCGCCGCCGGCGCCCTGGTCGGCCTGGCTGTGTCGATCGCCCTGTTCTGGGACCGCCTCGTGGCTATGGGGCTCAGCCTGCGGCGGTAGCCGCCGCGGCCTCGACGCCAATCTCCAGCGTCTGGAGGTCGGCGGGCGGTATTGCGGGTCCGGTCAGCCCGCGCCGCGTCAGGCGGATGCGCCAATCGCCTTTTTCGCCATCGATATCGAACAGATTGTATTGCGCTGCCGGATGCTTGCCGCCCGGCGCCTGGCCGGCCGCGGCGACACCGACCACCGGAACCTTGGCACTGCGGGCCCCGATCTGGAACAGCGATGGCAGATGCGAATGGCCGTGCAGGACGAGTTCGGCGCCCTGCCGGCGGATGATCTTGTGGAAGCGCGCGATGCCGAACAGCCGCTTGTGCTGGGAGACGGCGCCGCGCACCGGCGGATGGTGGATCATGATGGCACGAAACAGGCCTTGCCCGCCGGTGTCGCGAAGGATCTTGCCGAGCCGCTCCGCCTGCCGTTCCATGAAGAAGCCGTTGGCCATGAAGGGGGCCGTGGCGCGCGCCGTCGAGACCCCGATCAGCGCGACATTGTCCCGCACGCGCAGATAGGGGAATGCATTGCGATCGACCGGTGTGTTGACGCCGTCGCCGCTCATCCAGGCGGCCCACGACCGGCAGATCTTGTCGAAGGCGCCGGGCACGTAGGCATCGTGGTTTCCTGGAACCACCGAAACGTCGTGCGGCGGTCCCAGCGTCTCCAGCCAATGCTTGGCCATCTCGATCTCGCCATCGAGCGCCAGATTGACGAGGTCGCCGGTGACGGCGAGATGGTCCGGATTTTGCGCCTTGATGTCGGCGACGATGCTGTCGATGACGGCATCATGCATGTGGCGGCGGCGATTGCGTTGCCAGTTGACGTAGCCGAGCACCCGCTTGGAGGCGAGATCGCGATAGGATACATCGGGGAGCGGCCCCAGATGGACATCGGAAATATGCGCGAGCCTGAACATGCATCCTTCATAGGCGACCGGCGCCCCCCTTTCCACAAAAGCTTGTCTTTCCACCCGCGGTTTCGCACCTGATGGCGGACCCGGAAGACGCCTTCCGCCAGACAGGTTGGGCGGGGTTCAGGGCAAGGCTGTTCCATCTCTACTTCGTGCTGCGGCGGCCGATGACGCTCGGTGTGCGCGGTCTCGTTTTCGACACCGCCTCCAATTCCGTCTTTCTCATACGCCACACCTATGTGCCCGGCTGGCAGCTTCCCGGCGGCGGCGTCGAGGTCGGCGAGACGATGGACGAGGCACTGGCCCGCGAACTGGCCGAGGAAGGCAACATCGCGCTGACCACGCCGCCGGTTTTCAAATCGATGCATTTCAACCGCCGCGCCAGCCGCCGCGACCATGTCGGCTTCTATCTGATCGAGCAGTTCAGCCAAACGACGCCGAAGCTGCCGGATCACGAGATCGCCGAGGCTGGCTTTTTCCCACTCGACCGCCTGCCGCAAGACACGACGCCGGCGACTTTGCGGCGGATCGCCGAGGTTTTTGGAGGTGAAGTCGTATCGGTCTACTGGTAAATCAGGACGCTTCGTTAAACCGCGCCCGGTCATGCGGCGCACCATAGTCCAGTTCCGGCCCCAGCGGCACGATCCGCGTCGGGTTTATCGTTTCGTGGCTACCATAATAATGCGCCTTGATGTGATGTAGGTTCACCGTGTCGGCGACACCGGGCACCTGATAGAGGTCGCGCAGATAGTTCGACAGGTTTGGATAGTCGGCGATGCGGCGCAAATTGCACTTGAAATGGCCGACATAGACCGGGTCGAAACGCACCAGCGTGGTGAACAGCCGCCAGTCGGCCTCGGTGATGCGGCCGCCGACGAGATAGCGTTGCGTCGATAGCCGATCCTCCAGCGTGTCGAGCGCCGCGAACAGCTCGCCGAACGCTTCCTCATAGGCGTCTTGCGTGGTGGCGAAGCCGGCGCGGTAGACACCGTTGTTGACGGCGGGATAGACCAGCGCGTTGATCGCGCCGATCTCGCCGCGAAGCGCCTGCGGATAGAAATCAAGGCTGGCATCGCCCCACTCATCGAAGACTGAATTCAGCATCCGGATGATTTCGGAGGATTCGTTGGAGACGATGGTCTCATCCTTTTTGTCCCACAGCACCGGCACCGTCACCCGTCCCGAATAGATGGGATCGGCCTTGGTGTAGATCTGGTGCAGGAAATCGAGGCCGTAGAGCGTGTCGCCGGTCGCGCCGTCCTCGGCCAAAAATGTCCAGCCATTGGCGCCCATGAAATGATGCACGACCGACATCGATATTATGCTGTCGAGTCTCTTCAGTGCGCGGAAGATCAGCGTCCGGTGCGCCCAAGGGCAAGCGAGCGAAACATAGAGGTGATAGCGGCCGGGCTCCGCCTTGAAACCGCGGCTGCGGCCTCCGGCGGGCTTGCCGTCGCGGGTGATCCAGTCGCGCCATTGCGATTGCGTCCGCACGAACTTGCCGCCGCTGCTCTTGGTATCGTACCAGCGGTCCTGCCATTTGCCTTCGACCAGCAATCCCATGGGGTGTCCTTTCGCCTTTCGCCTCATGTAGAGCGTCACAGGCCCAGGTGGAAATCATCCAGGCTGAACAGATCGTCAAGGGCCACGCAAAGGGTCGATTGCGGCGGCCGGAAATTGATGCTAGCGGACACTCCGCATGTTCGACTTTGCTTTGATCCGGTTCGACCGACGACGAAAGGGCGCCCGCGCTTGATGAAGCGCTGACTGGCGAATGCTGCCGTTTGCAGCAATCTTTCCTCCTGACCGGATCGCAAAGACCATGAGCCTTGCCGACGTTAAATACCTGCCGGAAACTCCGGCGCACGACCCTGAAATTGAAGCCATCAATGACGAGGCCTTCGGGCCCGGCCGCTTCGTGCTGGCCGCCTACAAGATCCGCGAGGCCGGCGGCCACGAGCGCACGCTGTCCTTTGTCGCCGTCGATGGCGATCTTGTCGTAGCTTCGGTGCGCATGACCCGCATTGCCGCCGGTACCGGCCGCGCCCTGATGCTCGGACCGCTCGCGGTGCGGCCTGCCTTCAAGAATCTCGGCATTGGCCGCCGCCTCGTGGCGATCGCGCTGGAAGCCGCCGCCAAAGCCGGCGCACCGGCCGTCATTCTGGTCGGCGACGAGCCTTATTACGGGCCGCTCGGCTTCAAGCGCATTCCGCGCGGCCAGATTTCGATGCCCCGTCCTGTCGATCTCGACCGCCTGCTGTCACATGAGATCACGCCGGGCGCGGTTGCCAGGCTCACGGGCGAGGTCTGTCATGCCAGTCAGGCCAGGGTCGCCGAGCATATGTCGGCAGTGGCTTGACCTTGCCCGTCGATCTGGGCCTGATCCATCCCCGTTCTCTTGGAGCAATTCCAGGAAAAGTGTGAAACGGTTTTTCCGTCAGGAATTGCGGCAACAAAATCGAGCGTTCGGCGCTTCCGTGAAACGATGAACCGCCCTTGGAAAGGATGACGCCATGAACCCGAACGGCCAGATCGCGATCGTGACCGGCGGCGGCTCCGGCCTTGGTGAAGCCACGGCGCGTGCGCTTGCCGCGAAGGGTGCCCGCGTCGCCATTTTCGATGTCGGCATCGACCGCGCCGCAAAAGTAGCGGCCGAGATCGGCGGTATTGCCGTCCAATGCGACGTCAGCAGCGCCGACAGTGGCGCCGCCGCCCTCGCCGAGGTGACCGGCAAGCTTGGCGAGCCGCGCATCCTAGTCAACTGCGCCGGCATCGCCATTGGTGTGAAGACGATCGGCAAGGATGGGCCTCATCCGCTCGACCAGTACCGCAAGGTGATCGAGGTCAATCTGATCGGCACCTTCAACATGATCCGCCTTGTCGCCGACCGCGCCGCCAGGCTCGAGCCGCTGCAAGGCGGCGAGCGCGGCGTCATCGTCAACACCGCCTCGGTCGCCGCCTATGATGGCCAGATCGGCCAGGCGGCCTATTCCGCCTCCAAGGGCGGCGTGGTCGGCATGACGCTGCCAGTCGCACGCGACCTTGCCCGTTCGGGCATTCGGGTCTGCACCATCGCGCCAGGCATCTTCAAGACACCGATGATGGCTGGCATGCCGCAGGACGTGCAGGATTCGCTCGGTGCCGCCGTACCCTTCCCGCCCCGCCTCGGCGAACCATCCGAATATGCCGCCCTTGCCCTGCACATCATCGAGAACCAGATGCTCAACGGCGAGACCATCCGCCTCGACGGCGCCATCCGCATGGCGCCGAAGTAATCTGATAAGTGGTAGCAGGGGGAGGACGTGGACGACAAAAAGAAGGACGTGATCCGCGAGACCGACGCCGAGGCGATCCGGTTGGCGAAGACACTTCTGCGCACTGCCCGCTTCGGCGCATTGGCCGTGCTGGAGCCGCAAACCGGATCGCCGCTGGCGAGCCGGGTCGGCGTGGCCACCGACATTGACGGCGCGCCGCTGATCCTGGTGTCGATGCTGTCGGCGCATACGCCTGCTTTGCTTGCCGATCCGCGCTGTTCCCTGCTGCTCGGCGAGCCTGGCAAGGGCGACCCGCTGGCACATCCGCGCCTGGCGCTGATCTGCCAGGCGTCACGGCTCGAGCGTGGGTCGGACGCGCACGCTCGAGCCGAGCGCCGCTATCTCAACCGCAATCCCAAGGCGAGGCTCTATGCCGGACTTGGCGACTTCTCTATCTTTCGCCTTGAGCCGCAACGCGCCAGCCTCAACGGCGGCTTCGGCAAGGCCTATCTGCTCGATCGGCCCGATCTCGTCACCGGCGGACCGGTCGTCGAAGAGCTTGCGGCGAGTGAACAACCCGCTATCGAGCACATGAACGCCGATCATCTCGACGCGATCGCCGTTTATGCACATCATTTTGCCGGGGCAACCGGTGACGGCTGGACCATCGCCGGTTTGGACGCCGATGGCATGGATCTGGTGTCCGGGGACAATGTTTGCCGGGTATTCTTCCCGCAACCTTTGGCGGTCGCACAGGAATTGCGGCCCGTTCTGGTCGATATGGCCAGGAGCGGCAGGGCGGCAGCACGGCCACAGAGCGAGATTTAAATTGCATTTGATCGAAAGCAACGCTTGAGATTTGAAAGAAATGTTCTAGGTTTTAGCTATGGCGCTGACTCGTCGGCGGCCTTTCGCGAGTGAATTTATGGATTCAGGCACCATTGCCCCCATGGTGCCTCGATGAGCAAACAGCATGGGGCATTCATGGTCTCGACAAAGCTAATCGCCAACGCCGAATCGGCGGCCGAATTTCTTATGCTGATGGGCAACGAAAAAAGGCTGTTGATCATGAGCTATCTGATCGACGGTGAGATGTCGGTCGGCGCTATCGCCGAAAAGGTGATGCTCAGCCAATCCGCGCTCTCGCAGCATCTGGCCAAGTTGCGGGCTCTCGACCTCGTGGACACCCGCCGCGACCGTCAGATGATCTACTATTCCTGCAAATCCGATGCGGTGCGCGAACTGCTTGTCATGCTGGACGGTATTTTCGGCAGCGGCAAGGAGGACTTGTCCCAGATGGCGCAGAGATTGCGCCGCGCCGGCACTTGACCGGACGCTGCCGCGGCCTTTTACCTCGCTGACGATTTCCGGAGCGCGGTTGGTGCGTCTTTCCCGACGCACCAACCGCGCTCTCGATCTTTGAGCAGAGGACATCTTTGGACCCAATCCGCATCGACGATCCACGGGATCCACGCGTCACAGCCTATCTCGATATCCGCGAACGCGATCTCGCGGGCCGGCAAGGCCGTTTCGTCGCCGAAGGCAAGGTGGTGCTCGACCTGCTTTTGTCGTCCGGCCGCTTCGGGGCGGAATCCGTGCTGGTCCTGGAAAACCGGTTCGGCGGCCTGAAGGACATATTGCACAAGGCGCCCTCGGACCTGCCGGTCTACGTCGTCGCCGGCGCGGTCATGGACGCGATCGCCGGCTTTCACATGCATCGCGGCATCCTGGCCATCGGCCGCAAGGGAACGCCGCAGCCGGCCGGGATATTGCTGGACGCCTTGCCGGCTCAAGCCCTGGTCGTGGTGCTCGTCGGCATTGCCAATCACGACAATATGGGCTCGATCTTCCGCAACGCCGCCGCTTTCGGCGCCGATGCGGTATTGATGGATGCGACATGCTGCGATCCGCTTTATCGCAAGGCGATCCGCGTTTCGGTCGGCGCCGCGCTCAAGATCCCTTTCGCCTCCTTCACCGACACCGCGGGTTTCACGGCGACGCTCGCCGAACGGGGCTTTGAACAATTCGCGCTCTCGCCCCGCGGAAAGACCGACATACGCGATGCAAGGCCAGCCGCGCGCCTGGCGCTTTATCTCGGCACCGAGGGCGAAGGCCTGCCCGAAAGCCTGCTTGAGCGCCTGCGGACCGTGCGGATCACCATGTCGGAAGGCTTCGACAGCCTGAATGTCGCGGCGGCCTCAGCTATTGCGCTGCATCATTTCTCGCGTCGTTAGGCAGGCCACAACACCGATAGCCGCACAACCGCCTCAGTTCGCGGCCGCCTTCTGCAAGGCCCGCACACGGTCGGCGAGGCTGCGGTCCCCGCCATCGGACCGGCTGTCCGTCGGTGCTGCCAGCGCCTTGGCGATCGGCGAGTCAGGTCCTTCGAGCTTCGCCGTCAGGTGGACGACTTTGGCCGCCAGCTCGTTCATCTGCTCGCGCAGCGCGGCGCTGCCATTCGTCGACCCTGACGATGCCGTGGCAGCGAGATCCGCCTTCAGCCGCTTGTTCTCACGCGCCAGCGCCGTCAGCCTGGCCTCCAGCCGTTCGCGATCACTGTCGAGCTTGGCGATCGCCCGGTCCACGTCGTCGCGCCTGCTGGCCTCGTCATGCCGGTCCGCTTCATCCGGCTTGCCGACCAGCCGCAAGGCCGGCGAGCCGTCCTCGGTCTTCGTTTTTTCACGCAGCCGGGCCAATTCCTTTTCGCGGCGATCGAGCTTGTCTTCGCGGTCGGCGAGCGTCGCGAGCAGCCGTTCAACTTTCTTGTCGAGTTCCGCAGCTCTCTTCTTCTCGGCCTTCAGGGCATCGCGCACGGCCTTGCTTTCGGCCGCGATCTCCTGATGGCGCCGGTCTGCTTCCTTGCGCTGGCCGCGCAGCAGCGCAATGTCGCTGGCGAGCTTCTGCAACTCGGATTCGCGCGCCACGAGTTCGATCTGGCGGCTGCTGGAGGAGAAGCTGGCGTCATCATACATGAGCTCCAGCTTTTCGAACTCGAGCGCCCGCTTCTCCAGCTTGCGTTCGGTCTCCTTGAGCCGCTCCGAAAGCTGATGCAATTCCTCCTCGCGCTGGCGCAGCGCCTCGTTCTTGGCGCCGAGTTCGGCGAGCGCCTGATTCTTGTCCGTGCGCTCGACCGCCAGCCCCTTTAACGCCTCGCGGCCGCGATTGATCTCGACGAGTTGTTCGGCCGCCTTCTCGCGCAGCGCCTTGACGTTCATTTCGAGGCGGCGCGTGGTCATGGCATACTCGGCGCGGATCCGGTCCTTGTCGGCCTGAATCTCGGATTTCGTCAACGGGATCGAGGCTTCGATGCGCCTGCGAGTCAGCGTGACGGCGCGCCGCCAGACGGCCGGAGCCACGATCAGCGCCAGAAAGCCGGCACAGAGAAAGCCGAGGGCGAAGAACAGGACTGACTGAACCAAAGGACTACTCGCTATCGGTGGCAACCGCCTGAACTGGACCGCATCATACTGGCATGGCGGAAATCCGGCGCTGCGGCAAGGTCTTGCCACAGCGCATTGGGCACGGGCCTACAAATCCCATCGAAAAGCCGGCTTTGCGATCACGACGGATTGAAATCAGAAGGGGTTCCAGGTCGCCCGCTCGGTCAGCTTCAGGTAGCCGAGATTGACGCCGAGCCTGGCGCCGACACCGGTGCGGATCGGCACCAGAAGCACATTGTTGTTTTTCAGCACGTTGAAGCCGATCCCCGCCACCACATAGGCCGATCCGGCCACACCGCCATAGCGGTTGTAGAGGTTGCCGACATCGTCGAGATTGTAGACCAGCATCATCACCCGGGACCCCTCGCCGCCGAAATCCCAGCCCAGCGACGGGCCTTGCCAGAACACTTTGTGATCGCCGGCATTCTTGGTGTAGAGCGTGCCTTCGCCATAGGTCAGGCCGCCGATCAGAGCGCCCGACCCTTCCTCACCAAGCAGATAGCCATTGGGCAGCCCGTAAGAAGCGAAGATTTTCTCGATGACCGTTGCGAGCCCGCCTGATGTCGCGCCGAAGAACTTGTGGCCGGAATCGATAATCTCCTGAGCGGTATATTCCTGGGCTCGCAGGGCTGAAGTCGAGAAGACGAGAACGCCCATGAGCGTGACCGCCATTGTAAGGACGCGGAGGAAACTCCGGTCATAGAATCGGGAAAACATGCTTCCAATCTCCGTCATGGAGCACTTTCGCCGACGCCTCGCACCCGGTCCGGCTCTTTAGGCGGCCGTTAAGGATGACTGTTAGGGGCAAACTATGCCGTAATTCTTTTTCAACCATTAACTCCCACAGGAAGATGGCGGTTCGAAGGCTGACTTTGAGGCGCGCCCGGCGCTGGCAGCCGGCGCGAACACGCCATTTGGCCCGACGACAATTTTGGATTTGTTGCTGTACATACGAGTGCTGTGTATTCAGAAAGCCTCGGGTTGGAGCGTGATTCGTGTGGGCAGGCGCGACAATCGATCGCTCGGCCACGAATTGTGGAATTTTGCAGGGATTTTCACCGATGGCCGATCTGTTCACCCTTTCCGCCCCTGACCTGGCGGCGCTTCTGTGCAGCCGCGTCTGCCACGACATCATCTCGCCGGTCGGCGCGATCAACAACGGGCTTGAACTGCTCGACGAAGGCGGCGCCGACGAAGACGCCATGCGGCTCATCCGCCAGAGCGCCAGGAATGCCTCGGCCCGCCTGCAGTTCGCCCGCATCGCCTTCGGCGCGGCCGGTTCTGCTGGAATGCTGATCGACACCGGCGACGCCGAAGCGGTTGCCATTGCTTTCCTCAAGAATGAAAAGCCGGAGCTGACCTGGAAAGGGACCCGCGCGCTGCTGCCCAAGAACAAGGTCAAGCTTCTGCTCAACCTGATTCTGGTTGCCAATGCCGCCATTCCGCGCGGCGGCAAGCTGGTCGTGACCCTCGAGAATCTCGAAACCGAGCCGCGCTTTTCCCTTTCGGCAAGCGGGCCGATGCTGCGCGTGCCGCCCAAATTCCTCGAATTGCATTCCGGGCACAAGCCGGAAGAGCCGATCGATGCGCATTCGGTGCAGCCCTATTACACGCTGCTTCTGGCTCGTGAGGCCGGCATGACGATATCGATCCATGCGACGGCGGAAGAAATCGTGCTTTCGGTAGCCTGAGTACCCGGCCGGTTTGACGGGAGCGCAAAGTATTTCAGCGGCGAAATATTGCCGTGACAGCTCGACCGGAAGCGTTAAGCTTTTCCTAAGGGGCAGCATCCAAGCATCCGCAAAGAAAAGCCAGCCGGATGGCATCTTTGCAAAAATTTTACCCAAAGGCTTTTCGGCTTCTTTACCGGATCGGTCTAGGGTGCACGCCAGGTGCCCCGACACGACCGGATTGCCCCAGGGCAAAGAGGACCCGGAAAAATGAAACGCTGCATGTTCGTCGACGATTCAAGCGTCATCAGGAAAGTTGCAAAACGCATCCTGGGCGGTTCCGACATGGTGGTCATCGAGGCAGCCAGCGGGCTTGACGCGCTGGAGATGTGCGCCGCCGATATGCCCGACATCATCGTCGTCGACGGCGCCCTGCCGGATGTGCAAGCGGTTGACCTCATCCGCCGCGTGCGCGCCATGGAAAGCCCGATAAAGCCGCAGATCCTGATCTCGCTGGTCGAGCTCGATATCGCGTCGATCATGCGGGCCAAGCGCGCCGGCGCCCAGGGCTATCTGCTGAAGCCCTTCAATCGCCCGCAGCTGCTCGAGCGCTTCCGCACGCTGAAGATCGCCGCCTGATACGGCAGCAGCCCACCCTTAGTGCCGATCCCACCTATCACCGGCTAAGGACGCAAAAAACCCGGCCGGAGCCGGGTTTTTTGTCGAATTGGATATTCGGACGGCGCTCGCCGCTCAGGCGCTGACGCGGATGTCTTCGGGCTCGCGCAGCACATAGCCGCGGCCCCAGACCGTCTCGATGTAGTTCTGGCCACCGGACGCGGCATCGAGCTTCTTGCGCAGCTTGCAGATGAAGACGTCGATGATCTTCAGTTCCGGCTCGTCCATGCCGCCATAGAGGTGGTTGAGGAACATTTCCTTGGTGAGCGTGGTGCCCTTGCGCAGCGAGAGCAGCTCCAGCATCTGGTATTCCTTGCCGGTGAGGTGCACGCGCTGGCCGCCGACTTCGACGGTCTTGGCGTCAAGGTTGACCACCAGGTCGCCGGTGGTGATGACCGACTGGGCGTGACCTTTGGAGCGCCGCACGATGGCGTGGATGCGCGCCACCAGCTCGTCCTTATGGAACGGCTTGGTCATATAGTCGTCGGCGCCGAAACCGAGGCCGCGCACCTTGTCCTCGATGCCGGCCATGCCGGAAAGGATGAGGATGGGCGTCTTCACCTTGGAGAGGCGGAGCGTTCTCAAGACCTCGTAGCCGGACATATCGGGCAGGTTGAGGTCGAGAAGGATGATGTCATAGTCGTAGAGCTTGCCCAGATCGACGCCCTCTTCACCGAGGTCGGTCGTATAGACGTTGAAACTTTCCGATTTCAGCATCAGCTCGATGCTTTGTGCGGTTGCACTGTCATCTTCTATCAGCAGAACACGCATTTCATTCCCCTTTTCTGCCGCCGGACCATTTCACGACCCGTCCTGAACCCGGAGCAGTGGTTGCCTTTGCAGAGGCTGCCATCGAATGGTTAACAAAACCTAATTTCTCGTCCATGACGGTATCAGATTTTTTAACCTCTTGCTACACCCTCTTGAATCCAATAATGAATCACGGACCCAAATTCCTAATGCAACACATTAACAACCTGGACTAAGCGACTCCAGGGACTCATCGACGCGCCTTCGCTTCGGCGGCCGGAATTTTTACCCGGCCTTAAGCCCTGACCCGTATGATTAACAATGCCCGTAAACGAATGGTTACCGTCGGCAAAAAACTTTAGGGTTTTGTTTCCCATAGTGCGGGGAAAGCCGGTGGACACGGGCAGAGCTTGGGCCTTTCCAAGTGGTTTGGACGATATGTGCGGGTGTGCGTTTCCGGGAGTACCGAATCATGAAGTCACGTGAAAACCTCGTTCGGCTGAAACAGTTTCAGGTGAATGAGAAGCGGCGGCAGCTGCTGCAGCTCGACATGATGATCGCCGAGTTCGAGCGCATGGCTGTCGAACTGGAGCTTCAGATCACCGCCGAGGAAAAGAAAGCCGGCATCATCGACATCAATCATTTCGCCTATCCGACCTTCGCCAAGGCGGCGCGCTTGCGCCGCGACAACCTCAGAAACTCGCAGAGCGACCTCGCCCAACAGCGAAGCACTGCCGAATCATTACTCGGCGAAGCTGAAGCGGAGCTTTCCAAGGCTGAAATGCTGGAATCGCGCGACACCAAGATCCGCGACGCCGAAACCGGCGGCCGCAGCGCGATGATCGGCTGAACCGGCCGACCATATCGTCGAGCGCGCCCGCCGGCGCGCGGCTCCGCGCGGTTCTCGAGCGGCGACTTCGAACCGGCTCCGGCCGAATTGCCGCGGAAGATTTCCGATCTAAGCGGCCCATTCCCCTTCATTCGCGGCAATCGCCTTTGCACGGGCATCCTTGATGTCCGGCGTGTGCTGTTCGGCCCATGACCTGATCTGGGTGAGCAGCCCCGCCAGGTTCTGGCCAAGCTCGGTCAATTCATATTCGACGCGCGGCGGAATGACGGCAAAAACCTCGCGCCGCACAAGGCCGTCACGCTCCAGCACGCGCAGCGTCTGCGTCAGCATCTTGGGCGTAATGCCTTCGAGCTTGCGGGCAAGCTCGCCATTACGGTGACGGCCTTTGCGCAGCGCGCAGACCACCAGATCCCATGCGTGCCGTTATCCAGAATTCCGTTGGCGGACCCGACGTGCTCGTCATTGCCGATCAGCCAGATCCGACGCCGAAGGCGGGCGAAGTGCTGGTCCGCGTCCGGGCAGCCGGCATCAATCCGGTCGATGGCGCCGTGCGCGCCGGCCGTTATAAGCTGCTTGGCGAACCGCCCTTCATCCTCGGCTGGGATATTTCCGGAACGGTCGAGACACTGGGGCCTGGTGTCATCGGCCTTAAGGTCGGCGACGAGGTGTTCGGCATGCCGCGCTTCCCCAAGCAGGCGGCGGCTTATGCCGAGCTGGCGGCTGTGCCCGCCAATGAGATAGCGTTGAAGCCGAAGAGCGCCGACCACCCCCAGGCCGGCGCATTGCCGCTGGCCGGCCTCACCGCCTGGCAAGGCCTTGTCCGCCATGGTGGGCTGAAATCCGGCCAGCGCGTGCTGGTGCATGCGGGTGCCGGCGGCGTCGGCCATCTGGCGGTGCAGATCGCCAAGGCGCGCGGCGCCTGGGTCGCCTCGACGGCCAGCCCTGACAAGCTCGACTTTGTCCGCAAGCTCGGCGCCGACGAGGTGATCGACTACACCAGCGGTGATTTCACTGAGAAAGTTCGTGACGTCGACCTGGTGCTGGAGGCGGTGGGCGGTGACCAGACCGAGCGCTCGTTGAAAGTGCTCAGGCGCGGCGGCGTGCTGGTGTCGCTGCTCAATGTCAGCGATGCCGCGAAGGCGAAGGCCAGCGCTGAGGGCATCCGGGTCGAGCGCATGTCGGTCGTGCCCGACCGCGAAGCCCTCCTGGAACTCGGCCGGTTGATCGATGCCGGAAAGCTCACCGTCCATGTGGCGAAGCGCTTTCCGCTTGAGCAGGCCGGTGCCGCCCACGCTTTCCTGGCCACCAAGCCGATTGGCAAGGTGGTGCTGGCGGTCTGACCGCCAGAAGGCGCGCTTCCAGGAATGAAGAATCGCGATGGAAAACAAAAGAGCGCGGAGTCCGCGCCCTTTTTCCAAACTCTCTACAGTCAGTGCCGGTATTGCTGGATGCGCGTGGTGCGCAGCCCGGCGAGGCCGTATTCGTCGATCGACGCCTGCCAGGACAGGAATTCCTCGGTGGTCAGCTTGTAACGCTGGCATGCCTCTTCGAGACTCAAAAGCCCGCCGCGCACCGCCGCAACCACTTCCGCCTTGCGCCGAATAACCCAGCGACGCGTGTTCGTCGGCGGCAGATCGGCGATCGTAAGTGGGCTGCCGTCGGGCCCGATAACATATTTAACTCTAGGTCTAACCAGATCGGTCATCGTACTCTCTACAAAAACATCAAAGACCCAATCCCCGCCACGTTACCGCCACAGCTTTAAAAATTGCCTAAGCAGTCCGTAATGACTAGGTAAGGATCGTGAACGCGGCGTTAGTCTTTTCGCAAGCATTTGAAACATCCGGCTGCAAGCCTTGAATCGGCTGGGGAAACCTGTCCGCTCCCGGCATTGGCCAGTCCAGTGAATCGCCCCGCAGCTGGCGCCGTGGGAAAGCTTGACCTATATTCTCGACATTGGCATTCAGGCGTCGCGCAGAATGAAAGCATCATGAACAGTCTCGATCTTCCCGGACGTCCCGAAAACACCCGCATCGTCGTCGCCATGTCGGGCGGCGTGGATTCGTCCGTGGTCGCCGGCCTGCTGAAGCGCGAGGGCTATGATGTCGTCGGCGTCACCCTGCAGCTTTACGACCACGGCGCGGCGACGCACCGGGCCGGTTCCTGCTGCGCCGGGCAGGACATAGACGATGCCCGCCGCGTTTCCGAGACGCTGGGAATTCCCCACTACGTGCTCGATTATGAGGAGCGCTTCCGCAAGGCCGTCATCGACCCCTTCGCCGAAAGCTACGTCGCCGGCGAAACCCCCATCCCTTGCGTCTCCTGCAACCAGACGGTGAAGTTCGCCGATCTCCTGGCCACCGCCAAGGAGTTGGGCGCCGATGCGCTCGCCACTGGCCATTATATCCGCTCCGGCGCCAATGGCGCGCACCGTGCGCTGTTCCGGCCGGTCGATGCCGACCGCGACCAGAGTTATTTCCTGTTCGCCACCACGCAGGCGCAGATCGACTATCTGCGCTTTCCGCTCGGTGGCCTGTCGAAGCCGCAGGTCCGCGCCATTGCCGAGGAGATGGGGCTCACGGTGGCCGCCAAGCAGGACAGCCAGGACATCTGCTTCGTGCCGCAGGGAAAATATTCCGACATTATCGCCAAGCTGAAGCCGGCCGCCGCCAATCCCGGCGACATCGTCCACATCGACGGCCGCGTGCTTGGCCGCCATGAAGGCATCCTGCGCTACACGATCGGCCAGCGCCGCGGCATCGGCATCGCGTCCGGCGAGCCGCTCTATGTCGTCCATCTCGACGCCGAACGGGCGCGCGTCGTGGTCGGTCCGCGCGAGGCGCTGGAGACGCACAAGATCTACCTGCGCAACATGAACTGGCTTGGCGACGGACCTCTGGCCGATGTCCCCGCCGGCGGCCTCGAGCTGTTCGCCAAGGTGCGCTCGACCAGGCCGCCACGTCCCGCGGTGCTGCGCCATGAGGCCGGCGTGACCTCGGTCGAATTGGCCGATGGCGAGTCCGGCATCGCGCCCGGACAGGCCTGCGTGCTCTATTCCGACGATGGCAACGAGGCCCGTGTCTTCGGCGGCGGCTTCATCGAGCGCTCCGAGCGCGGCGCCGAGGCCGAAGCCATGCTGAGCCGTCTTGCCGTGCGGCCCGCGCAGGTTCCCGCCGAATAAGCGCTATCCTCTCGACGCCGTCCGAAATCCGCTCCGCCCGTCGGGGCAGAATTTCCCTACGGCTCAGGACTTGGTGTGGGTGACTGTGCCCGCGGTCAGGATGCGCAGCACCCTGATCGCTTCCTCGCCGCTGGTGCGCGGTTCGGCGCGTGTCTCGATGCACTGGATGAAATGCTCCAGCTCGCGCGTCAGCGGCATGCCTTGCGCGACCGCGACATAGGACGGCTCGTTGGTGGTAAACGCCCATTGGCCGCTGTCCTGCCAGACCGCGTGGCGATAGACGGCAAGCTTGCGTTCCCACGGCTCGACATCGTCGAACACCGCCATCGCCTTGGTGCCGACCACGGTCAGCCGCCGCTCGCGATAGGGGTTGAGCCGCGACGTGAAAAGATGGCTGCGCAAGCCGTTGGGAAAGCGCATGTGCAGATGCGCGAAATCGCTGAGGCTATCGAGCAGCGCCGCGCCCTCGCCGCGCACCTCGATCGGCTCCGTGCCGGTGATGGCGAGGATCATCGACAGATCGTGCGGCGCCAAGTCCCAAAGCGCATCGTTCTCGGTATGAAACTTGCCGAGGCCGAGCCGATGCGAATGGATGTAGCGGACCTCGCCGAGCTCGCCTTTGTCGATCAGCCCCTTCAGCGTCTCGAAGGCGGGGTGGAAACGTAGGACATGGCCGACCATGAAGACGCGGCCGTTGTCCTTGGCCGCTTGCACCGAGCGCTCCGCGTCCGGCACCGTCAGCGCGATCGGCTTTTCCACCAGCACGTCCTTGCCGCTCTCGACGGCGCGCACGGAAAGATCGGCATGGAACTGCGGCGGCAAGGCCATGACGATGGCGTCGATATCGTCGCGAACGAACAGCTGGTCGGGCTGGATCGCCAGGCAGTCCTGTTCGCTGGCAAAGCCTTCGGCGCGGGCCCGGTTGGCGTCGGAAACCGCATGCAGCGCGCCGAGCGCCTTGAGGGTGCGGATATGGTTGCTGCCCCAGTATCCGCAACCGAGGACTGCAATGCGCGGCTTCATCTGTTTCAAACTCTAAAAACTCGTGGCCGAGACATAGCGACGTGCCTCTTCGAACTCAACCCCGGCGGTTGCAACCAAATGGCCACGCGGCAAAGCTTTTTCCGCAATGAGAATATGCGCCGATATAGAATGTTTCGAAGCTTGACAGGCTCGCCCTCGCAACCTTATATCCGCGCGACCTTGGCGAACGCCTCGAACTGCCTTTAGATTGAAGGCGGATTTCAGGCCTTCTGCCGCCCTGGCGGGGTAGCTCAGTTGGTTAGAGCACGGGAATCATAATCCTGGGGTCGGGGGTTCAAGTCCCTCTCCCGCTACCAAGATCTTCTAATGTATTCAGAGGTTTACGGAGCGATGCGGCAGCTAAGCCGCGTTAGCTTCATAAGTCTCGTATGCCCAACACCACTCTTACACCATTTCCCGATCCGTTCAGCCATGTCTACATCGGTCAACAAAGTGGTGCCGCCGTCCTCATTCGGAGAACCTTCTGCGTATCCCCACGGCTAGGTCTCGGGGTGCGGCACGTCCAATGTCAGCACGGACGGCTACAACAGTCGACGTCGCTCTTGATCAGCAGGAGGGACCGCGAGATGGAGCCCTGTCCCCGTCGTCGAGCCCCTCGTCGGTTTCGGTCCACTTCAGGGATTCCAGCCGCTCCCGGCCCATGATCTTGATGATGGAGTACATGTGCGTCGGTATCGGCCGCGCTAGGTCGCCCGACATGGAAATCCGAATCTCCATGTCGACATGGAGGCTCTCCGGCAGGACGACACCGTCGTAGTCGTCGGGTATCATCCAGTCGCGCCGCTCGATCTCCAAGAACCCGCTCACCGTCAAATTCTCCGGGATGCAGAGTTTCGGCGACACGGTGACATCGCCCAGCACCGTGAGATCCGTCGGAAGGGTGAATACGCCGAGCATGTCGACGACATCGCTGCCAACGTCCAGGTCGCCCCGGATCGTCGTCCCCGCGGGAATCCGGTCGACGTCGTAGACCGTGCCGTCCTCGGCCGTTACAACGGGCCACCAGATTTCTCTGTCCCGCCAGCCCTGGGCGATGGTGTAGGGCCTCAAGGCTTCCATGACTAGGCGCGCTGGGCGCCCGTTGTGCCTGCCTTGGATCTGGCTGATCGACCATCGAGCGTTCGCTTCCTGCCGCAGCTCGATCGTGACGACCGGTCGCTTCTTCGAATCCCGCACCGAAAGGTACCGCCCCCATCCCGCCCGCAGCCTGCCGTCATATGAGCCGTGTCCGATGCAATGATGCATGCGGCGGGATTCGAGATCAAGAGCCTCAGGAGTCAACATCCTGACCAGCTTATAGCCGTCGCCGAGGCCGGAGACGAACTCCTCGTCGTCCGGCCCGAGCGCCTTCGCTATACCGCCGTTGCGTCGATCCATGGCTCTGTCGGCTTCGCGCACGAGATCGTCATACGTGCCGCATTTCATCAGTTTTTTCGGCCTGCTGTGTTGGTCAAGATTTCCCAGCCACGGCGCGCCTTCATAGAGATCGGCTCGCAGCCAGTCTACAATGTGCGACAGCTGCTCGATACGGGGCATCGGATCGCTCCAGCCCTCGCTTGGCTTCTTTGGGTATTCTCCGCGGATGTTATTTGCGGCGATGCGCAGGATTGAATGTCTGACGAGATATGCCTCGGCCTGGCCGAGGCGCTCTAGCGCGCGAAGTTGGTCCAGCCATTCGTTGAGGAATTCGACGTCCTGCGGCAGCAATCCCTTGAGATTCATCGTCCCCCCTTCACGCGTCGACGTCCGTGCTCTCTGGCGTCCGTGGCGACGTAGGTCCCGCAGGACCCGTCCCAGCAGAAATTTATCGTCATTGCGAACATGGCCGCCACGATCGTCATGTCACGCAGCCTCCGCGATCTGCACGGCGTCGGCGTCGATCCGGCGCGCCGCTTCGCCCAAGTCCGCCAGCGTCGCCGACCTGCCGTCGATCCGGAACAGCCGCGGCGAGAGCTGCTCGATCCGACGCCAGGCGTTTCCGCAGAGATCGAGCAGCTGGCTCTCGGCGACGGCGCGGGTGTGCGTGCCCAGGTGCGCGTGTCGATAGCGTCGAGAGCGAGCGCCTTGGCGGCCCAGTGCAGTCCTGCGGTCGCATCGCGATATGAAGCCCGTTCCTGCTGCCCGCCCGCGCGCGGCCCGATGGGACGTGTCTGGAGCCGCGCCTCGATCGGAATGAGAGCCTGCAAGACTCCGGGCTCGGCGGCGATGGCGACCGCCAGCGGAGCCCTGACGCTGCCGCTGACCTTGGCCTGCGGAGCGTCGACCTCGATGACGAGCCGCCGTCGGCGGGCTCGGGCTGAAAGCCCCTGGTGATGCCCGGGCTGAATCGGACCCTGTCTTCGCCCTCAGGCCTAGCGCGCAGCCATGCGGACCCGAAGCCACAGGCTTCCAGCGCGGCGGCTGGTACCGTCAGGATGCACCAGCCACGAGTCCCTTTCGCGTCGCTGCGGTTCCGCGACCGGACATCGAGCGTCCCCTTGAAAACCTGCTGCATGAGGTAGCCCCCTTTTGCTTGTCTGCAAGAAGGGTTTTTCGGGCAGTCGGAAATTACAAATCAGTCAGCCCGAACAATATGTTGACGTGCACAGGCAGCATATGCTGCGCGTCAACTGAATGAGGCCGAAAATAAATTTTAAGGGGTCGCTTTTCTTTCCTGGATCCTTGTATGCGAGTGGTCGGGAACAGGAGATTTCAACATGGCACAGCATCGAGGAATGGACGTCGGCACGGCTGTCGGTTTGCAAGCAACGAGCCTCGGCGTCGGCATCGGAGCGGTAATGTTCACTGGACATGCGAACGCCATGGAGCGCGTCCGGCAGGACCGCGAGGCTCGCGAGCAGGCAACGTACGACGCTGCTGTGTCCGCGGCTCTCGGCAACGCCGAACAGCTCGGCCGCATCGCCCGCCAGGCGGTCCGTGATCTGGCTACGGCGAACGCGGAAATCGCAAAGCTGCGCCGCGCGCTGGAGCAGCGGCAGGGCTTCATCGACCGGATGAAGAGGGTTGCATGAAGAAGTCAGTCGACGAGCTGTTCGAAGAATTCAAGGACCTGCTGCAAGAAGTCCCTGAAGCAGAGCGCGCGCTGCGCGACTATCGCGCGATCCGCGGCGTCCAGTCACGTGACGCCGCTATTTCCCGGATGCGTGAGCGCGAGCTGAGGCAACGCGAAGATGAGTGGAGTGCGCTACGCGAGTACCTGCGCGCGAGCGGCATGAGCGTTTCGGATTCGATCCATTAAAAGATCGCGGGCCGGGTGGACAACAGCACTCGGTCCTTCGATTTCCTGAGGAACTGACGAGGTCGGCAACCCGACTACCCCGCAGCGCTTGCCGGACACGGCAAGCTCGCACGCTTTCGGCCCGGCCGTCGCCAGCCGCTGCAGGTCCTCCTCGCGCAATCCCAGTAGCCAATCCGTCTGCGCCGGCGACAGGCCGGAGATGTCGACTGCTCCGCGGATCGCGGGGTCGAGCGCGGATGCATATTGATGCACCGCCATTCCGACGTCGCTCGCGTGGGCGAAGTCGTTGGCGACCTCGCGCGTGTACTCGTCGCGGTACTCGTTGCGGACGTCCTCCGGAGTCGTCGTCGGCTGCGCCAGCTGCGGCATTGACGGCGGGGCAACGCAAAGCAGGCGACAGAACGCGGCGATGACGGCGAGGATCGCGCGCAGGATCGCTTCCACGGCTTCAAGTGCCAGGCGGATGACAGCTTTCATATGACGAACTCCTAAAATTGTCGGCGTATTGACAATGGTGGCGGATTCTGCAGCAAGCTACATGCAGATTTTTGAAGCTAAATTTGTTTACGAAGGCCCGAGAAAACTTGGAAGTTGCAATTTTCAATTTGCAAGTATCAAAAACTTTTTGCGAACTGGCTTGTATTGAGCGTCATTACACACAATCATTTCCTTGTCAGCGGGGTGCTGATGACAAGGGAGGACGACTTGACTGACATCGAAACACTGACCGCAGCGGTGCTCCGGACGTTCAAAACGACAGCGCAGAAAACCCAGGTGCGGGCGGTGCCGTTCGCCGCTGACGAGATCGTCCGCAGGGCTCTAGCGGACACGGCGCACAGGCACGCGTTTCTCGAGACTGTCGAAGTCGAGGGCGTGGCGGTCAGCGTCTACGGCATACCGACGCTTTCGAAAAAGCTGCTGGTCTTCACCGCGGACGACGGCAAGGCGTACAGCGGCTTCGCGCCGATGAGCAAGCCTGCCGCGCCCAGGGTGCCGAAGGCACTGAAGAAAGCCGCGCCTGCGGAGGAGCCCAAGGCGAAGCATGCAATGCCGATCGTGACGGCTGAACCGAAGAATTTCGAGGCCGACGAGCGGATCGGCGTCGGGGCACGCACTCACAACGGCGAGCGCAGGCTTTTCACATACGTGCGTCAGGGCGCGGCCGTGGGCGACCGCGTCGTTTCGGACGGGTGGACTACTCGTATCGTCGAACTTGCGGATGTCAGTGACCGAGGTCGGCTTGTGTATCTCGAAGAGGAACGCGACTTCGACCGCGTCATCGCAGTCATGTCCGCGCTGGCTCGCGAGCCGAAGCAGCACGATGAACTCTTCGGCTCGACAACTCAGGGCGGAGACAAGGAATACCTGAAATCCGTGCCAGGCACATTCACTGCCGGCGACCGATTTGCATCGACGACAGGCCGGGGCTCGCGGGAACTCGTCGTCACAGGACTTGGGAAACCGTTCCAGGCTGATTATTCGACGAAATGGGTGCAATACGCATACGTCGTCAGAGCCGAGGCTTACGACGCGATGACTGACACTGATAAAGCTGCGCTTCCGAAGGACGCGGCCGAAGCCGAGGTTTTGGCCGTCGCCAAGGCAAAGGAAACCGCAAAGACGGCGCGAAGGGCGGCTACCGTCCTCGGCGGCAGGGCGCTGACGGGCACTCCGAAACAGAAGGCTTGGGCGGAGAAAATCCGCGCTGCGGTACTCGCGAAAGCACCGCCCTCGGCGGCCGAGGAGTATCTCTCCGGAGAGAAGTTCCGAGCCGCGACATACTGGATAGAAAACCACCGCAACGCCCTGCCGCGGTGAATCCGATGGGGCTGCGCTCATACCAGTTCGATCTGAGCTTGAACGGTGTCGGCCGCGAGTACAAACGTGCTCGCGCAGGCCGATACTGGTACTGGAAAGACCGTCGTTCTCGCCGACGCCGCGAAGCGCGAGAAATATATCATCGTCGTAGCGCACCGCAATATCCTGATCCGCCAGGCGTCACTGACGCTTGCGAAGCACGGCATCATCCATGGATCTGGCTGCTCGGAGCACACGCGCCGCATGTGCTTGCTTGAGCAGCGCCGCGTTCTCGGCAAGGAGATGCTCCGCAAGGACGCCATCGCCGAGGCGAGCACGCACGCCAGCTATCGCGTCGTCGAGCGGCTGACAGCCGAACTCGAAGCGGCGCATCCGTCAGACACTCAAACGGACTGGGACTGGGCAGGCTTCGCAGCCAACGGCGCGCAGTCGGTGTTGAGGGCATCATGAGGCGGTACGACGATGACATGGACACGGATGAGCACGGCCGCAGGCTCCTCGAAGCAAAGCTGGCGCTCGCCATGCGGGATCACGCCGTCGGGGAGAAGGCAATCATTGGCGCCTTGAGGAACAGGGACGACGACGCGGTCGCCGCCGCAAGAGAACACCGGATGCGAGCTGCGGCCATCATCGCAGACATCGAAGAAAACAGAGGGGAGTACAGGCCATGAGGACCGCATCACATCAGGAGATCCGAGATCACTACGTCGAGGTCCGCGACCGCCTCAAGCGCAGCGGCTGGGATTCGTATCGCATCGCCGGCGAGCTCGGCGTTGCGCGGCAGACCAGCTACCAGTACGCCTTCAAGCCGGAGGCTAAGGGAGCCCGCGTGATCCCGGCTGAGAAGCTGGACAAGCTGCGCACCGCTGCCGTACGCGCGATTCACCAGCACTGGGACCGCGGCCAATTTCCATGGTTGACGCGAGAGCAGCGGCTGTGGATCGTTTTCGGACCGCAGCTGGAGGTCGTGCTGCAGACGACGCAGCCCGGCTTCGCCGCGTTCTACGCGGCCCGACATGGCTACTCGTGTATGCCCGGCAAGGAGGACGTCAAGCCTGATTTCAGGCTGCAGCTGGACGAAGAGCTGTGCGTGAAGTGGCTTGGCTTCCGCCACGGCGGCCTTGTGACGAAGGACGATGCGATGGCCATTGCCGACGTCGACGAATACCTCGTCGAGCGCGTGGGTCTCGAGAACCCGGGCTGGCGCATCCAGCCGACTGCGGCGCAGGTCCAGCGCATCCGTGAGCTTCATGATAGGAGATTTCTCAATGCTGCGTAAACCAGTCCAGCGCCCATATGCGGCTCATCCGCAAGAAGAACACCAAACCCGAACTCGATGTTCGGCGTCTCGTTCACTCGATGGGATATCGCTACAGGCTTCATCGCCGTGACTTGCCCGGCACGCCAGACCTGGTATTTCCATCATGCAAAAAGGTGATCCTCGTTCATGGTTGCTTCTGGCATCAGCATGATTGCCGGTTGGGGGATCGTCAGCCCAAGGCCAACCCCTCGTACTGGCTGCCGAAATTGCAGCGCAACAAAGATCGAGACGCGGCGACGGAACGGGCGCTCTTGGTTCTTGGCTGGGGGGTGATGGTGGTTTGGGAATGCGAGGTGCGTGACAAGGTCGCGGTCGCCGGCCGAATTCGTCGCTTCCTGGATGAGCCGAACATATCGTAACGGTTTGATAGAAAAGGGAATTTCTGTTGTGGTGCTCTGGCACTCTTCAAGCTAAGCTGAATCGTGCGCGGTAGAATCGCGCCGCCGGGGGGCACTTTCGCAGCGTGATCCGCCTACCAGCGATTCTGCGGGAGCACGATTTTTGTCCACATTGCGTTTCATTGACCTATTCGCAGGCTTAGGGGGCTTTCATCAGGCACTTGCGCAACTCGGGCATCGATGTGTTTTTGCATCGGAAATCGATCCGACGTTGGTTGATCTCTATGAGAAGAATTTTGGAATCCGTCCGTCTGGGGATATTCGACAGGCATACAAGAGCATCCCGCCGCACGATGTTTTGTGCGCAGGATTTCCTTGCCAGCCATTTTCCAAAGCTGGCGAGCAGCTTGGATTTGATTGCCCGCAATGGGGCGATCTCTTCGAATACGTGATCAGGATTTTGAAGCGGCATAAGCCTCGCTTCCTTCTTGTAGAAAACGTCCCCAACTTGCTGAGGCACGATCAGGGGCGGACGTGGGAACGCGTGTGCCAACGTTTGCGTGATGCAGGCTATGCCATCGACTTCAAGCTCCTATCGCCACATATGTTCGGCGTTCCGCAGACTCGGGAACGCGCATTGATCGTCGGTGCGCGGGCGGGACTAGCTCAGTTCGTATGGCCTATCGCGACACACAGCGCCGATGATATTTCCATCGCCGCCGTGCTAGACGACGCTCCGACGGAAGCCCGAGCTTTGACACCCGCCGCAATCAGCTATCTCACCGCTTGGCAGACCCTGCTCGACCGGCTTCCGCGCGATGAGCAACTCCCCTCTTTTCCGATATGGGCTATGGAGTTCGGCGCGACATACCCGTATCGCGTCGCGACCCCTACGAGCATGTCCGCGAAAGATTTGGGATCGTTCAAGGGAGCGTTTGGGCAGCCGCTACGCGGACTACAGAAATCAGAGATGGTCGCCCTTCTGCCGTCCTATGCCCGTTCCGCGAACGATACCTTTCCGAACTGGAAGATCGATTTCATTGATCAGAACCGCGCGTTCTATCGCAAGCACCGCGCGATCGTCGACGCTTGGCTGCCATCCATCCGGGAGTTCGCCCCCAGTTTCCAGAAGCTGGAATGGAATTGGAAGAACGGACCAAAAGACCTTTGGCACACCGTCATCCAGTTTCGAGCTTCAGGTATCCGGGCAAAGCGGCCCAATGCAGCGCCATCGCTTGTCGCCCTCACGACAAGCCAAGTGCCTGTCATTCCTTGGCAAAAGCGCTACATGACGATGCGCGAATGTGCCCGGCTGCAAAGCATGGGTAAGCTCACACATTTGCCCGAAACGCAGACGGCCGCCTACAAGGCGTTAGGCAACGCCGTAAACGTTGAAGTAGTGACGGCGGTTGCGACGCAGCTTCTGTCCGGGCCGCCCCCGAGAAAATTGAACCGCGGCAAGCGCGTGGTGAGTGGGGCCGCGCCCATATCCACTTCGCGCAGAAAGAAGGCCGATGAGGCTCGCATCGCCATCTAGTGAGGAACCGATCTCGGCACCTCCACCGCAAACGGTGAGCATCCGTCCAGGTGTAAGTGTGCTTTCCGTCCTGAGGCATCTCAACTATCAGCCTTGGTTCGCGCTGGCCGAGTTCGTGGACAACGCCGTCCAAAGCTACCTTGAGAATAAGGTCGAGCTTCAAAAGCTCCACGGTGAGCAGTGGAAGCTCAAGGTCTCCATCTCCATCGATACGTCGGCGCCAGGCCGGATCGTCATCCGTGACAACGCTGCTGGAATTCAGCAAAGCGTGTTTCCCAGAGCTTTTCGCCCCGCTGTCATTCCCCCCGACCGCTCCGGCTTGTCCGAATTTGGAATGGGGATGAAAAGCGCGGCGTGCTGGTTTTCGTCACGCTGGCACGTGCGGACCAAAGCGCTTGGAGAAGAAGTTGAGCGCTCGGTTCATTTCGATATAAATCACATCGTTCGTGACGAGATTGAGGAACTGACGATCGACGAGCGCGGCGCTCAGGCAAACGCGCACTACACCGAAATCGTTCTAGAAGATCTGCACCATGTGCCCCTGGGTCGCACGCTTGGCAAGATCAAGGAGCATCTAACGGACATCTACCGCGTTTTTGTCCGTGAGGGCACGTTGGAGTTGAAACTCGGCGCGGACACTCTCGCCTATGCTGAGCCGCCCGTGCTTAATGCGCCATACTACAAAGAACCAACTGGGAAGCCGCATCTTTGGCGCAAAGACATCGGGTTCGACTTAGGCGGCGGTCTTTCTGTGACCGGCTTCGCCGCTCTGCGCGACCCGGGCAACTATTCCCGCTCCGGGTTCGCGCTGTTTCGGCGAAGCCGATTGATCGAGGGAAGCGGTGAAGAGGGATACCGGCCCACTGCGATCTTTGGGACCAGCGGCAGCAGCAGCTATGCGCGCCTGCGCCTTTTCGGCGAACTCCACCTGAGAGGCTTCGAGGTCAGCCATACGAAGGATGGCTTTCGATGGGACGAGAACGAGGAGCCGTTCCTCGACCTTCTCAGGGAGCATCTTGATAGCGAGGAACTGCCACTGCTCCGGCAGTGCGAGAACTACCGATCACTTGCATCCAAGAAAGATCGCAAACTAGCCGCGACCATAGCGCTTCAGCGCGCGGGCAATGCAATTGCGGATACCGTTCCCGACGTTCTCCCCGGAATCGCGGACAAGGAGCCGGTCGAGACACGGACCGAACCGCTGGACGAACAACCAACTCTAGCCACGCGGGAGTTCCGCTTCGACTTCCGCGGCGATCCATGGCTCGTCAGGATCGAGCTATCTGACGATCCCGCCGAAGGCGACTGGCTGTCTATCAGTGATCTCGGAGCCGCCACGGAGTGCGGCCCCGATACGATCGAGATACGCGTTTCGATGGCGCATCCATTTATGATCTCATTCGCTCAGACCGAAGCCGACGCTATTGAGCCGCTTCTGCGCATAGCGGCAGCGCTTGCAATTTCAGAGAAGCTGGCGCGACGCGCGGGCGTGAAATCGGCGGGCACTGTACGGCGCAATATGAATGATCTTCTCAGGGAGGCCTTGTCGCAGCCATGACTTCCAAAGCCTCACCCCCGGCGGGCAAGCCGCTTAAGCCCGGTATTAAATGGGTTCCCAGTCGGGGCGAGCAGGCCCTGGGTGTCGCCGAGCGAAGCAAGCTGGACGCCAATGCCCAGGAGGCGCTGCTTCAGTCGGCCGCCGAAATATTGGGATCGGGCATGGACCCGAAGAAGCTGCCCGACAAGGCTACCGGCCTAGTGGTCGGATACGTCCAAAGCGGAAAGACGCTTTCATTCACGACCGTTATCGGCCTTGCCCGCGACAATGGCTTTCCAATCGTGATCCTCGTCGCAGGCAACAAGGACAATTTGCTCACCCAGTCTCATCAGCGACTCCATAAGGATTTGGACGTCGATGGCGGAGAAGGGCTGCCTGCCTGGATCATGGAGAAGAACCCCAAGGTGCAGGACGGGCAGTATGAGCAACTTCTGCGGCAGACGATTGCAAATTGGCGGGACACGACACGCGATCCCGATGAGAAGCCCACGCTGCTGCTGACGGTTCTGAAGCAAAATCATCGTCTTCGTGCGCTGACGGGTTTGCTCAGCAAGCTGAATTTGACGGATGTCCCCGCGCTTGTGATCGACGACGAAGCGGATCAGGCAAGCCTGAACACGAAGGTGAATCAGAACAACGAAAGCACTACCTACACCCGGCTCCGCGAGTTGCGTGATGCGTTACCCTGCCATACCTTTTTGCAGTACACCGCGACACCTCAGGCGCCCTTGCTCATCAATATCGCGGACATTCTGTCTCCCGATTTTGTTCACGTCCTTGAGCCAGGCACCGGTTATGTTGGCGGCGAAGAATTCTTCAAGACCGGCAGCCCGTACGTCAAAACAATTCCAGTTGGCGACATTCCGCCGAACAACGCGCCGATGCCGGTCGATCCGCCTGACAGCCTTCTCACGGCCATGAGGCTCTTTTACGTCGGGCTCGCTGCCAGCATCATCGCCAAATCGGGCCGACGTTCCATGCTCATTCACCCGGCGCGCGAGCGGCTGGTTCATCTGGCCAATGTCCAGTGGGCGGCCGCCGCTAAGGAGGCCTGGTATAGCGCCCTGCTGGCACCCGCCCATGATCCTGATCGAAAGGAGGCGATTGCCGATTTCAATAAGGCCTACGACGAGTTGGCCAAAACCGACCCCACGTTGCCGGACTTCAACCTTATTGTTGAGAAACTGCCGCGTGCGCTGCGCGGCACGACGATCATTGAGTTCAACACACGCGGCGCGCCGAAAACGCCCGAAATTAACTGGCGCAATGCCGAGGGCTGGATTCTCGTCGGCGGCCAGGCCGTTGATCGCGGCTTCACGGTGGATTCGCTTTCGATCACCTACATGCCCAGAGGCGTTGGGGTCGGCAACGCCGACACGATCCAGCAGCGCGCGCGCTTCTTTGGCTACAAGCGCAAGTACCTTGGACTGTGCCGCATTTACATGGAGCAGAATCTGAAGGGCGCGTTTGAGGACTATGTCGAGCACGAGCAGACGATGCGTACCGAACTCAAGAGGCTCTCCGAAACTGGCGTTAACCTTCATACGTGGCGACGACGCCTCATTCTTGATCCAGCCCTTCATCCATGCCGAAGGTCGGTGGTCTCAGACCCCTACACGCGCGCACGGGCTGGCGGAGGCTGGACCCAGCAGCGCGGCGCGTTGATGACAATCGTCACCCGCCAGGCAAATGGCGCTGTCCTCAACGAGTTAGCCAAAGGCATCACGTTCCAGCCGGATACCACCTACCCGTCAAAGGAGGCGGCGCAGCAACACCTCATCGCACCGAGCGTGCCCATGCAAGCAGTCGTGGACGCTTTAGTTGACTACCGCTTTGAAGACCCGCGCGACACGGCGAGCTTCACGGGGCTGCTTGTCACGATTGGCGAAGCGTTGCGGCGAAACAAGAACCTCGTCGCCACGGTGTATCGAATGAGGCCGACCGCAGGTGGCCGGCGTGACATTCACGACGACGGCACGATTGACAACTTCCTACAAGGCCGGACGGACCGTGTGGGCGGCTATCCCGGAGACACATCCTTTCAACAGCCCAATCGCGTGACCGTTCAGTTGCACGCCTATGACCTGAGGTTTGCGAGCAGCGGTAAGCCAGCTGCGGAAGCGGCCCCGCTCATTGTTTTCCACATTCCGCCTGCGCTGGCGAAGGACTGGCTGGTGCAGGTGCAAAGCGGGCAATAACGACAGTTGGCAGCAGCAAATGTTGGCCTGGTAGGGGAGCGAGCATGGGCAATCCAGAGAATTTTAGCCTTGATATCCCCCGACGTTGCCAATGCTGATCGACGGGCTTTGGGCGGAGGTGTCAAAGAAGCGAGCGGGTGGCGCGCTCCCGTTGAACGCCTCGTTCCTGCTGGCAATCTCGACACCCATGGTCAATCTTCCGATTTAGCGGATCTGGAAGCCGCAGATGAACCGGGCGGTGGAGCACCTCAATGATGCCGTTCTCGATCCGCACCTGGCAGCGATAATTAGGAAGGGTATCGGTTCGGAGGTGGTGGCCAACGCTGGCTTCTATCGTCCGGGAACATGGCGTTATCATTATCTTCCTAGGGGCGGCGGCCTACCTGACCTGTCCCAGGACGGCCTTCCGAAGCCTTTCGAGGGGGCACTGGCATCACCCGGAGCGGAGAAGGCCGCCGGCACATTGAGCACGGCGAGCTTCTGCACAATCCTGCGAAATGGCCTTGCTCACGGCGGCATCCTTTACTTGGATAAAGATGGTCAGACCACACGGAGCGCACCCGTACAAATGTTCTGTTTTGTGAGCACAAAGCAGTCTCAGCAAAATGGGATTGAAGGGCTGCATTTCCTTCGCGTCCGAATGAAGGACTATCGCGCATTCTTGCAGATCTGGACCAACTGGCTTCAGGCGTCGGCCACACCATCAAAGGTGCCCACTCAACTGGCCGCCGCGAAGTGACGCTGGCTAGACCGACCTCGCTAACGGTTGCGCCATGACAAGAACCTTTATCCATAATTCGAACCAGCGAGCGCTAGTCCCGTCACAGGTCCGACGGTTGATCTGGAGATCTCAGAGATCGAGGATGCCGGGATACGGGAAGTCCTTCAGACGCCCGGTGCCGCGTATTGAGCGTGGTCTATTCTGGACGCGCTTCTGACCGCAACCGGCCCGGGAACGCCGTTTGTGTTTAAGGACCCGCTCGGGCAGGCACGCGAGGTCAAGGTGGCCTTGTCGGGATTGTTCGGACGCTTTGTCGCCCGGGCCTAGAATCGTGCCACCATTCCCAAGCGCCGCTGTGGCTCACGAAAGGAAGAAAACGGTAACCGCCAACGCATGCGCTGGTCTGTCGGTTAAGGCGGCGGTAGCTGCAAAATTGGACTGCACTGCGACCGGGACGACCGCATTGCCTCCAACCGACACGAAGCCGCGTCTCGGCTACGATACGAATCCTTGGTTTGTTTCGTCCTTTGGACTTTGAGGTCCAGCTGCGGTTCCCTGGCGGACGCTCCCTGTTCGTGCTCGCAGTGCGGCGGACAAAAAGGCAACGGACGGACTGAAGTCAACGAGGCGCCGGGCGAGCGACTGGCGAAGTTGACGGCCTCCGCGTTGGCCTTGGGCTTTGACCGCCGCGTCCCGCACGACTTGCCAACGGCTCCTTTATTGCTGAGCCGCGCGCCATTTGCCAGGCGTTACGCCCACCTGGCGCGAGAAAGCGCGGGTCAGGTGGCTCTGATCGGCAAAGCCACTGGCAAGCGCAATATCGGCCAGGGAGTGGGTCCCTCCGAGCATACCCCTGGCGCGAGCAACGCGACGGTTCATCAGCCATTGGTAGGGCGCCATGCCCGTCGACTTTCGAAAGGCGTGCGCGAACTGGCTGGTCCGCAATCCGCACAGTGTCGCCAGATCAACAAGGCCGATACCGCCGATCAGGCTGGTTTCGATAATGTCCTTGGCAAGACGCTCCTGCCAGGTGCTCAGTCCTCCGGCAACGGGTCGCCGGGTGGCAAGAGCGCCGTAGTGTGCGCACACATATATGCCGAGCCCCCACATGAAATGATCGGCAAGCAGCGGATCAAGAGTCTCGGGCGCTTCGAAAAAAGGGGAAATACGCAATGCCAAGTCCCGAAGGATCGGATCTCCTGTAACGTGAAAGAGGCTGCGACCGAGGTACTTCACATGAGGCACCTCCAGATCGTCGGCAATCTCACGCATGAAATTGCGCCGCAGCAAGATCTCGATGGTATGCCGGGGTGTGGAAAAATCGATGTGCTGCACGTCGGACAGGTAAAGTATGTGCGTCTCCCCTTTGCGACGCGGGTTCGCGTAATTTTTACCGTCGACGAGGATGCTGCTTGTTTCATCGCTGAAACGAACACCGATGCTGTAGGCATCCTCCCAAACCGGAAACGCGGCGTCGACCCCGACAGGATGGAAGCCATAACTGATGTCGGCTGCAAGGAGCTGTGAACGCGCCAGGGCACGTACCGCAAGCTTGCGATCGGTATTGCTCGGAAGTCTGATGGGGACCGTTGCGATGTCAATCACCTTGGCTTTTACATTCAGGGTCATACCGACCTCGCTTTCCCAAGCAAAAGACTAGCAACACGGCGCGGCGGTTGCCATACCGGGCTCCGTCTGGATTGTAGCGGGGGATGCAACCGTGTGTGGGACTGCAAGTCCGTTGGCCCCTGCTCCATCGAAATGATTTCAGGGGCTTTGAGAGCCGATGGGACGGCGGGAGTAAACCCCGCCGTCCTTCTCCGATCAAAGTCGGGATCGTTATGATCCGGCAAGAGCATTCACGTCCGCGCAGAACTCGGCGTGCGGCTTGCTCATCGCGGCATCCTGGCACAGCCTGTGCACTTCGTTCTGCTTTTCCTTCGGCATTGCCATGAAGACCTTCTTGAATTCCGGCATCGGCTTCAGCTGCTTCAGTGCCGAATCCGCGTAGAAGGGCGCCATGTTGGAAGGTTCGTCGAGAGCGCCGGCAAGAGACACGCCGCCAAAGGCAAAAAGAGAAGCGGTTGCGAGGCAGATGACTTAGAGGTTCATGGATGTGATCCTTGTTTTGGGGGCATGGGGTCATCCCAACCACGACCGTTCTGGTAGCAATGAATAGGCCTGACGCCTCGGCGTGCGGGCCGAGGCGCATCAATGCCTGGATGTTTTCTGGTCCTGCCGCGGATGAGGCCGACGGTTGGGCGGTGAGAAAGAGCCAGCTAGTTTCCGACCGGCTTTGCCGTCTGGGCGGCCTCTTCGATGAGTTCGGCAACCGCACCGGGCTTCGACACGTAGATGGCGTGGCTGCCCGGCACCTCGACGACGGTGGAGCCGGCGCGCTTCGACATGGCGCGCTGGGCGTCCGGCGGGATCATCTTGTCTTCGGTTGCCACCAAATACCAACTGGGCTTTACCTTCCAGGCAGGCGCGCTGACCTTGCCTTCCAGCGCGGCCACGGCCCAGGGAACCTGGGAGTCGGCCATGAAGGAAGCGAGGTCCGGGCGGACATCGGCGGCGAACGATGCGGCGAACTTCGCCCGGTCAAGGAACAGGAATCCGTCGACCGGCGCCAGGATCGGCGGCACCGGAGCGCCGGGCGGCGGGTTGGCGATCAGGCTTGAAACGGATTCTCCGGCATCGGGCGCAAATGCGGTGATGTAGACCACGCCCGCCACCTTGGGATCGGTGCCGGCTTCCGAAACGACGACGCCGCCATAGGAGTGGCCGACGAGGATGACGTTGCCCGATGCCGCGGCGATCGCGCGCTTGGTCACCGAGACATCGTCGGCGAGCGATGTGGTCGGGTTCTGGACGATGGTGACGTCATAGCCATCCTTCTTGAGGATCTCATAGACGCCTTCCCAGCCGGATCCATCGACAAATCCGCCATGGACCAGCACGATGGATTTCACCGGGGCGGCGATTGCGCCCGTTGCTGATATGCCCAGGGCAAGCGCGGCAGCCGAGACTAGTGCGGTTAGAGCAGTTGACATTGAAGTTTCTCCTTTGGAGCCTGTTTCGGTGACGAGTTCACTGCGAACTCTCCACCGGCCAACGGTAGGGCTGCTTCAGCGTCTGCTGATTGAACGATCCTGCGGTGCAGGGGCTCCAGCAGGTCGATTGTCGCCCTTTAGTGCGCTGATTCTATGCTTCGACACCCACGCTCTCGTGTCTTGGAGCGATGCCGGATAGGCGAAGAACAAGTGCCAAGAATCCTGGGGCATGTCGGCACCTCCAATCTCGGAACGGCCATGTATTTGAGCCGCTTAGGTTCAGACGGCTCGGCGAGGTGCTTACTAAGACCTCGCCCGTGGATGCTCACTTGCACAGCAATTCCGATGACGAACAACACTTTCGGTTAAGATGCTTTAACTCCAAGACTCCAAACGGGCCGCTATGCCACTGCGGGCCGTGTTCTATCCTCTGCGGCTTAAGTGATCATATCAATTGCGTGCGGCGAGGTCCCCCACGCTATTTCATTGACGAACAGCCAAAATATAGACCAGCCCAGCGCCCAGAACACTTTTGCTCCTTGAGTTATTATTGAATAACTGTAAAATGCTTCAGCAGTTTTGAGACGACGCGCCAAGTTCCCTTCAATCCGGGTTCGCAGACGAAGGCATCTCCGGGAGAAAGCTCTACAGCAGTTCCACCATCCGGAGTAATGACACATTGACCTTCGATGATATGGCAGAACTCCCAGATCCCGGTGTAGTCTATTCTCCAGACACAGGGTGTGCATTCCCAAATGCCCGCTGCCCCTCGACCATCTTCCGTGCTCGAAAAGCTCCACGCGCGTGTCGTCGGATTGCCCTCCAGAACCTCCGGGAAGAACGGCGGATTCAGCTTTGGAGTAACGTCCCCTATGTTAAATCGGACCAACTTGCTCATTTGATATCTCCTTCCTACTTTTGGAGGCTTTGATCCCTGATCATTTCCCGGGCAGCATTAAATCCTGGGAGACCTGTGATGTTTCCGCCGGGGTGCGACGCCGACCCGCACAGATAAAGTCCACTGAACGCAGTCCGGTAGTCACCCGCCCCCTCAAATGGGCGCGCAAACCCGACCTGGCCGTTTGTAAATGCCCCCATAAGCACGTCGGCTTCGCGCATGTTGGGCTGGTTCAGCGCAACATCTCTGGGGCTTTGCGAAAAGGTGCCTATCGTGGCGGCCCGCAGATTGGGCGCGTAGGACGTCCACATTTCCAACATCTGTTGCGCGTGGCTTTCCTTTTCCCGTACCCAGTTGTTTGGATCCCCGTGAAGCGCGTAAGGACTCTTCTGCCACATAAACGCGGTGTGTTGGCCTGGCGGAGCTTGCGACGGATCAAAGGCCGTCGGCGTTCCTCCCCAGAGCACACGTGGGCCCGGCTCCCCCTTGTCATGTGCTCTAACAATATCGAGAAACGTAGTTACGCTATCGATTCCCATGATGACTGTTAGCGAGCGCTGCACATCGGGATGGGTATCCGCCACTCGATAGATCGGCGGCTCTTTCAGATTCAGGTGAAGCGAGAATATCGGCCCCAGAACATTATACTTGAAGTTTTTGACTTTGGCAGTCAGATCACCATTCAGCCTATCTTCGCCAATTAGTTCCAAGAACGTGAGATGTGGATTGAGGGCTGATGCAACAATTTTGTTCGCAAGTATTTTTTCACCGTTGTGAAGCTCAACACCGACCGCTCGATTATCTTCAATCAGGATTCGTTTGACAGGGGCGTTTGTGCGGACCACGCCGCCTGCACTTTCTACCGCGCGTACCAAGGCCCTCGCGAGTGTCGCGGCACCCCCACGACATGTCTGAACCCGTGCTGGAGAGGCGAACAATGACGCTATGTGATGGCCAAATCCCTTGGCGCGGAGATCGACTTCGCGCATTCCATTGATGAAAAGCAATGCCGCCTGGATACCCGGATGCCTGAATTCACTTGTCACGAACTCGAGGGGTGAATTCTGACTCACTTCCAGAAGCAGGCGGCCGTCGGCTGTCTTTTCCAACAATTCTCTACGCTTCTCAGCAGGTATTGGTGTCGAGCGTGCTTCATCCGTCAGAATATTCTTTAAGATCGGGATAAAGGCGTCGCGCCATTTTCGCAGTGTGTTCGCGTCATCACGATCAAGGGCGGAAAAGGATTCGAACGTCTTTTCGAAATCCGTCCACCATTGTAGCACCGTTCCGGTCGATGATATTATCGAGGCGTACAAATCCGCGCCGATGTAATCGACGCCATGGCTCGCCAGGTTGAGGTCCTTGAACCAAGGCATCTCGGTGATGCCTCGATGGAAAAACGCGTGGAGATTGTGGAAGAAACCTGGCTGGCTCGGATCCTCTACGGTCGATAACCCCCCGCCAGCTACAGGGGCGGCATCCAGAGATAGTGTCCGGAGGCCACTTCGACTGAGATAGGCTTGTGTTATGAGGCCGTTGTGACCAGCGCCTACGATGATTGCATCAAACTGATGATTCAACGCGGCCTTCCTCCCTAATTTTTTGTGTGGTTCACCATAGCGAGGGACGGATCATGGGAATGTATCTGGCGATACATCACTTCAGAAATTGGCCGTGGCGTATGCCCTGCCGTCAAACACCTTCGGAAGCTGCCACCCCCAACCCAGTTCCCGTTGATCGGAGGCGCGATGGTTTATCAGCCGAGCATCGAGAGCGCGCATACCTGCGAGACATCTGTTGGCTATGATTAGTGGCGCGGCGGTCAACCGCGCCCCGCCCGCAAGGTGTGAGCAATCGTCTCTTAGATCGCCATTCTATGCCTGTAGGCTCTGCCACATCGCGAGGTCGCGTTCGTCAGTCCAGATCCGTGGCCAGTCGATGCCCTGTGCTTCGTCGTATGCACGGCTTACGTTGAAGGGCAGGCAATGTTCGTAGATGGCGTAATCACCAAACGGCTCGTCGAGAGCCTTACGCACGTCCGAGAACGTCTCTTTCAGCGAGTAGCCCTTGGCGACTGCCCTCTCCGCCGCCCCGTAAAGGGCGGTAACGAAGTCGGTCGTTCCTGCAATGGCGGCCGAAACCTTGTCTTCGCCGACAAGCGCGTCACCTCTGCCTGGGACGACCGCGACGGGGTGATAAGCGGCGAGGCGTCGCAGCGTCGCTGGCCACTCGCGAAGGAACGCATCGCCGCAATAGCAGGCGGATTTGTATTCGATCAGATCGCCGGAGAAGAGAACGCCGGCGTCGGGAACCCACGCGATCGTGTCGCCTGCGGTGTGTCCGCGTCCGGGATGAAGTATCTCGACGCGCCGCTTGCCGAGCCACAATGTGAGCGCCCCTTCGAATGTCAGACTTGGCCAGGTGAGGCCGGGGATAGACTCCTTGCCCCGGAAGAGCCGGGGAAATCGCGCGATCTCCGAAGCCATGTCTTCCTCCCCGCGCTCGACAATCAGCTTGCGTGTTGCTTCGTGCGCGACAACTTCGGAGGCGCCATACGCGGACGCGCCCAGCACGCGCACGGCGTGATAGTGGGAGAGCAGGACGTACTTGATAGGTTTGTCCGTGACCGTTCGGACCCGTGAAATGACATCGTGTGCCATGGCGGGAGTCGCCTGGGCATCGATCACCATGCATGAGTCATCGCCGACGATGATGCCAGTATTAGGATCACCTTCGGCCGTATAGGCAAACAGGCCTGGACCGATCTCGGAGAAGGAGATGGTTTTGTCGGAAAGATCGCCTTTCGAGGCAAACTGTGTGGTGCTCATTCTTTACTCCTGACTTTCTCGTGGGGGAAGTGGATTGTTCTCAAAGGCACGCCCGCGCGTTGCGACGCTTGATCCGGACAGCGCAGAATCGAAAACGAGCGGTGTTGGGGCGAAGGACGAGAGGCGTTCCAGAAAGCGTGCGACGCGCAATACGCGCCGGTCGGCGCCCGGCGCTGCGGCAACCTGGATCCCGATCGGCAATCCGCCCTGGCTGGGCCATGGAATGGAAATCGCGGGTCCGTGCGCCAGATTGAACAAGGGTGTGAAAACGTTCCAGTCAAGCCATCCTGCGGAGCGACCTGGCTGCTGCAAGGCGTCGATTGTCGGCGCAGCGATTGCCATGGTTGGGGTCAGGACAACGTCGACCTGGCCGCCGAGTACGCTGGCCGCGTGGTTGGCGATCTCTTCACGATCCCGATAGAGCTGGATGACATCCGACGCGCAAAGGTCATGCAGCGGCGCGATGAATTGCATAAGTTCAGGATCAAGCTCGTTGCGACGGGCGACGGGCACACGGTGGACTGCGTCCGCGCATCCGATGCGATAGAGAACGCCAGCAATATCCCGGGCCCGAACGAACGACAGATCGACTTCCTGGAGGCTTGCAAAATGGGTGTGCAATGTCGCTAGAAAATCCCGCCACGGCTTAAGGATGTCGTCCCCGTCGAGCTGAACGGTCAGATCGCTCGGGACACCAATACGAAGCCCCGCGAGATCAGTGTCGTGTTCGATATCATCGAACCAGAGCGGGTGTTGCCGAAGCGACGTCCAATCAACCGCCGTCGGTCCTGACATGACGGACGCACTGATTGCAGCGTCAACCACGCTGGCGGTGATTGGCCCAATGTGAGGGAGCTGGGAGAACGCCGCAGGATAGGGGTCGAGCGGAATCAGGCCGAATGTCGGCTTGAACCCAACCGTACCACAGAAAGCGGCAGGAATCCTGACCGAGCCTGCTGCATCGGTAGCAACCGCCATCGCGCCGATGCCGAGCGCAATGGCGGCGGCGGCGCCGCCGCTGCTTCCTCCGGAAGTACGGGATAGATCTAGAGGATTTCGCGTTGTGCCGGACAAAGGACTGTCGGTCACCCCTTTCCACGCAAACTCCGGCGTCGTGGTCTTCCCGATAAAAACAGCTCCTGCCTCACGCAGGCGGCGTATCACAGTAGCGTCGTCACGGACCGGTCCGGTGAGCGATGTCGTTGACCCACGACGCGTCGGCCATCCAGATACGTTTATCGTGTCTTTCACTGTTGTTGGGACGCCATCGAGTGGGCCGATCGCCTCCCCCCGAAGGTGTCGTGCCTCCGCCTCTTGAGCCATGCGGATAGTCATTTGGGGGTCAACGCAGCAGAAGGCATTGACCTGCGAGCCCCTCTCGGCGATTGCCTTCAACTGGGCCCGTGCAACCTCGCTCGGTGACAGAGCCCCACTGCGAAAGAGTTTGGCAAGCAGAAGGATACGACTTTCAGCCGGCATCTACTTGCGACCTCAGCGCCTTGTAGTCGCTCGTACCGCCGTGATAGGCCTGCTCGAGGCGCAGATCCTTCATGAGTACGTCGCTCGTCCCTTCGAGGACGATTCGGCCCACCTCCAGCACGTAGCCCGGGTCGGCCAGTTCCAGCGCGAGGCGCGCGTTCTGCTCGACGAGCAGCACAGTGATGCCGCGCCGGTGTCTGAGATGATGGCGGCAATTCTTAGCTCTGGCTTGTCCTGGGCCAAACCGACCCCAGGCTGCTCGCCGATCAATGTGGTAACAACAACAGCAATACACCGCATGAACATCTTTGTAGTCACTGTTGTTCTCCTTCCATGTTTCAATCCAGAGGCGCAGACCCGGGTTGGCCAAACGCGTCTGGCATTTTCTCGGGCGTGTCGACCTGTACTCGCTGTCAACCACTCTGTGATGAGTTCACAAATCTGACGATGAATTTGGGGTGGCTGCTTTTGTGCGCCGGCCGTTGCTGGCGCACGTTAAGCACCGGCATCTACCTGGCGGGCGCGTAAGCGACAGCCTTGATCTCGATAACAAGGCCGGGTCGGGCGAGACTGTCGATGCCGAGTATCGTCCAGGTGGGATGGGGAGCGGCAATGTAGTCGGTCTTGACCTTCACGAAACCCGCAAGATGGCCCTCCTTCTGAAGGCCGACGTGGTAGGATACCAGCTCGACCGTATCGTCGAGCGAGGATCCAGCTTCCTTGAGGATCAGATCCAGGCGGTCGAACGCGTTGCGGAACTGGGTCTCATCACTATCAGGCAGCGAGCCGTCTGGATTGAGTCCGATCTGACCGGCGACGTAAATGAAGTCACCCGCCCGCACAGCGGCGGAATACCCGAATTTTTCAAAAATGCTTTTGCCGTCCGCGCCCCTGAAGATGGGGCTGTCCACGGCGATTGCTTGCTTGCTCATAGTCCGTTCTTTCATTTTTGATATTAGAGGCGGGCTCCTGCGGGCAACTCAAGACCAAGGAGAAGGCGGCCGTAGGCTTCTCCGACGGGTTCGGGCTGCAGCAGGAGATGAGAGCTCATGGCGTGGATGTCGCGAAAGAGGCGCTCGACGCGCGTGCCGGTGGGAAGGATGCTTCCACCAAGCGCGGCAAACATTCGCTGCGCCTCGGCCAGAGCCAGCCGAGTTGCGACAGCAATTCGCATCCGAGCGGCGCCGCGATCCTCGAGGCTCGGCAGTGTGCTGGCCTCAACGAGTTCAATCAGGAGCTTGGCGTCATCCAGCAGGCTACGTCGCAGGATGGCCATTGTCGCTTCACCCGACGCGATCTGGATCTGAGCGACCCGGTCGTGCGCCTGATGCTGTTGCGATCCTGCATTGATCCGGGCCTTGACCAGAGCCCTGAACTCTTCCGCAACGACGGAAGCCACGCCGAGCGTCGGGGCAGCGACCGACATCGCGTTGGCCGGATTGAGAGGGTAGTCGTAGATAGCGTCACTGTTGGGACAGTCGGGATGCTTCTGTCCGGCTTGGAGCAAGCTCCATTTCATCCAACGGTGCTCAGGCACGAATGTCGGAGCCAGCGAAATGTTTTTGCTGCCGGTGCCTCGCATTCCCAGAACGTTCCAACTCGCGTGATCAATCTGGAACGCATCCTTTTCTACCAACACAATATGCAGTTCGGGTGCCTCCGCACCTGCTACCGGCAACGGAACCAACAAGCCGACCCAGGAGGCGATGTCGATACCCGATGCATACCGCCAATCGCCAGAAAGCCTTACCCCGCCCTCGACCGGCTCGGCGGCGATGTTGCGCCCGACGCCGCCCGTGAGCATCGGCACGATTGCTGGCTTGCCGCACAAAAAGACATCCTGCTGCGCCTGCGCGGAAAACTTGCCGATCATCAGAATATTGGCGGCGACGAGGCCGACGACCCACGCGCAGGAAGAACATCCCCTTGCAACTTCGAAGACAGCCGCCCAGGCTTCGGAGGGGGCAAGGCTCAGGCCACCAAAACGTTTTGGTTGCGTCATACGGAACAAGTCGGCCTCGACAAGGCGTGCAGCGACATCGTCGGGAATTCGATTGCTCGTTTCAACACGCGCCGCCTGATCTCTCAACCACGGAACCAGTTGCGCCGCCTTCGCAGTTGGCAGTTCGGCGAGCTGCGACGTAGAACGATGTTGGCCATTCTGCAAGGTCGCCGCCATTCTGGTCTTCTCCCTTCCGCGCCGACCTAGACACGGCCGACGGTCATCATTTGCAGGTATCCGGAAATACTTACCCAGCCCGCACGCCCGGCTCTGTATCTGGTGATACGGACGGTTGGATTATGTGGTTGTAAGCTGGGTAGGGTCGGCTGATTGCCGCGCCGCATGGACGGCGGGCTTGCGGCGACCTAACGCTGGATCCGAGGCCAGATACCAGTTGCCCTGCTTGCCGTCGCCCCTGATAGTTGCCGTGCGGTGGTAGGAGACACCATCGCCGGGCTGCCTATGCATGCGTGAGAATTGCGTTATCGCGACGTTGGAAACGGAACATAGTATGTCAAAACGACAACTTCATACCTGGCGGCTCGAGCCGGAATTGATGACCGTAATATGCGGACACCTTGATGCTGGCCGCCGACGTCATTTCAGGAAGAACGAGGCGATTTACGAGCAGGGAGAGCTGTCTTCAAAGTTCTTCTACATTGAAAAGGGACTGGCGCAGGTTTCCATCATCCGTTTCGATGGAACCGAAATGCTGCTCGAATTCATGGGGCCCCATACGATCATTGGCGAAGGCGCCGCGTTCGACTACTTGCCCCGGTTTTCCTGTGCTTTTGCCGTCGAGGATACCCAGGCGGTTGAGTTCGACGCTGAACGTCTAACGGAGGTGTTTCGGGACCGTCCGGAGTTTGCGTCGGCGCTCCTTCGGGTCACAAGCATCAAGCAGCGCATATTGGCTATACGATTGGAGCATCTTGTCTCGCGAGAGCCGGCCGAACGCATCTTGGAGTTGCTACAGCGGCTCATAAGCATGTTCGGAACAGAGCATCCAAATGGACGCATCCTGGTGACCAAGCTCACCCACGAAGAGATAGCGGCCATGACGGGAACATCACGTGTGACCGTGACGCGCACCTTCCAGCGCATGCGAGAACAGAACATTATCGACATGGTGGATGGCCATATCCTGATCAAGTCGCAGGCGACAAGTGGAGTACGGCCTCGGGATTCCTAAGATCTGTCGAGCACCGATGCGAACGCTATGGATAACTCATCGAGCCGATGCTCCGGAAGACCTGCCATATTGATACGGCCGTCCCGGCCTATGTAGACTGCGTAGTCCGACCGGAGTCGATCGACCTGCTCCCGCGTGGCGCCGATCCGCGAAAACATTCCCCGCTGGTGAGCGATAAAGTCGTAGCGGTCCGTGTTTGTCTGATGCCGAAGCGCCGCTGCGAATCCTGAACGCAGATTGACGATGCGCCTGCGCATTTCTTCGAGTTCGTCTGTCCAATCGCCGCGCAACGACGGGTCTTCAAGCACGATCCTCACGACAGCCGCACCGTGATCGGGCGGCATGGAGTACATCGTTCGCACTTTGCCAAGAAGTTGACCAAAAGCCTTTTCGGTTTCCTCGGCATTCCGGCCAAGAAGAGCCGCAACCCCGACACGATCACGATAAACGCCAAAATTCTTCGAGCAACTCGCGGCGACACCGAGTTCGGGCACAATTGCCGCCAACTTCCGCAGGCCTGCAGCATCTTCCTCCAAACCATCGCCAAAGCCCTGATAGGCCATGTCGACGAGCGGAAAGAGCTCACGCCCAGCAAGAAGCTCAGTCAGGAGCGTCCATTGCGAGAGATCGAGATCGACCCCAGTAGGGTTGTGGCAACAGCCGTGCAGAAGGACGACATCGCCTGGATTGGCCGCCTTGAGGGCTTCGATCATTTCTTCGAAGCGTAACTCGTTCGTGGCGGGATCAACGTACGGATAGGTGCGCAAGTTCGCGCGGGCTGCCGCTACGACGGCAGCATGATTTGGCCAGCTCGGATCCGGAATCCAGACCGTGGCGCCCGACCGGGATGATGCGAGAAGTTCGATCAGAGTCCGCAACGCACCCGATCCACCGGGCGTCTGGCATGAGCACAACCGTGCGCCGTCCGTCTCGTGTCCGAACAACAGTTCGATCATTCTTGAATTGAATACGGTATCGCCGGCAGAGCCGAGATAGGTTTTCGTCGTCTGCTCAACCAAAAGGCGTGCCTGCGCCCTTCGCACGGCTGACATGATCGGCGTGCGGCCTTGCTCGTCCTTGTACACACCAACGCCTAGATCCACCTTCGCGGACCGGGGATCGTCACGGTATAGCCCCATCAATTCAAGAATGCTGTCCGGCTCGGCTGGGCTAAATGACTCAAACATTGTGATCCTGAGGCTGATCAGTTTCTGTGGTACGGTAGATTGCGCCTTAGGCGACCGAGTATTCTAGGTTCAAAGTCTGCAGCGCAGTGTATCGCCCGTCGAAGAACACGAGAGGTTCATCGACATCGTCAGGTCCATTCATGCTGACGACCCGGCCCACGATGATCTTGTGATCGCCACCGGGATACACATGCTCAACTTCGCAGAGAAAAACCGCATTGGCCCCGTCAACCCAGGCGAAGCCATCTTCCCGGGCGCAGGCTTTCATCTCGACATCGGCCTTGCCGGCGAATCTGCGGGAGACATTCTGCTGGTCACGTCGCAGAATATTCACCGAGAAGCGAGTGGATGAGAGAATTCTATCGGCCGTCCTGCTTTCGTTCTTGGCGCAAAAAAGCAGCAGCAGCGGGTCGAGACTGACAGAGGTCAGCGAGTTGACCGTCATTCCGATCACGTCGCCGTCCGACTCACCGACGATGACTGCGACCCCGGTTGCGAACCGGCCGATCAATCGGCGGTACGAGAGCTTTTCCTTGTCCATCACGAGCTGCTCCATTTGAATGGTGAAGCCCATAGTGCTGAATGATCTTGCGCCCGTCTGTATCCCCAGACACTTTTGAATAGAGAATATCAGGCCAGCAACAGAGCGTCGTGATCGATAGCCTTTCCACGGTTCTTGCTGAACAGGGTCAGAAGATCGTCCACCGTCGCCGATTTTCTTTCTTCACCTTTGATGTCCAATATTATTTTTCCACCATCGAGCATAATGGTTCTGGTTCCATGACTCAGCGCAAGACGCATCGAGTGTGTGACCATCAATGTCGTGAGGCGCTTCTCCCGCACAATGCGGTCCGTAAGGCCGAGGACGAAATCGGCGCTGGCGGGGTCAAGGGCGGACGTATGTTCGTCAAGAAGGAGAATGTCGGAACCCGCAAGCGAGGCCATGATCAGGCTTACCGACTGACGCTGCCCGCCCGACAACAGGCCCATGAGTTCGCCGAGCCTGCTTTCGACGCCCAGGCCAAGGCGGGATAATTCTGCCTTGAATTGAACTCGCATTGCGGCGCTGGAGGCCAGACGCATTCCGCGCTTCTGGCCTCGCTTGGCGGCGAGTGCCATGTTCTCTTCTATGGAAAGAGCTTCGCAGGTGCCGACCAGGGGATCTTGAAACACCCGTGCGGTGAGGTTCGCACGTTTATGAGTCGCCCAGCGCGTCACGTCATTGCCGGCAATGCTGACACTGCCCGATGTCACTGGCGCCTCCCCCGACAGGACGTTCAACAATGTGGACTTGCCCGCACCGTTGCTCCCGATAACGGTTAGAAACTCGCCTTCATCGATATCGAGTGAAATGCCCCGCAGAGCACGATTCTCGAGGACGGTGCCGGAATTGAAGACGCAATGGACATTCTTGACGCTAATCATTCCGCCGCCTTTTCTTGCTTCTGCGCTACGGTCGGTCTGGACGAGCCCGTGCGGAGAGATTTTGCGAGACGACCAAGGCGCGCCTTTGGAAGCATGAGTGCGAGAGCAACCAGCACGGCCGTGACAAGATTGAGATCCGAAGCCGTTAAACCAAGCCAATCGGAGTTCAAGGCAACAGAGACGGCAAGCCTGTACACGATCGCACCAACAACCGCGCCGATAACCATGAAAGCGACGCTTCGCGTTCGAAAGATTGTTTCTCCGAGGATCACCGCGGCCAAGCCGATGATGATCGTACCAGTGCCAAGCGTCACGTCAGCAAAGCCGTTGCTTTGTGCGAACAGTGCGCCACCCAGGGCGATGAGGGCATTTGTCAACGCAAGACCGACATAGGTATGGAGATCGGTCGAGACTCCTTGCGCGCGGGACATGCGGGGATTGGCGCCAGTCGCTCGCATGGCGAGACCGAATTCGCTCTTGAGGAACCAGGTGAGCAGCGCGCCGATGACAACCACACCGATGGCCATGGCCATCGGTGTAGCAATCCACATCGGCAAACCCCATGCCCGCGCAGGGCTGAGGATCGTTTCTTCGTTGAGGAGAGCTATGTTCGGCGCCCCCATCAAGCGGAGGTTGACCGAGAAAAGCGCTGTCATGGTGAGAATACCGGCAAGCAGATTGAGAATGCCGAAACGGATGGTCAGCACAGCCGTAACGAGACCGGCAAGTCCACCCGCCAGGACAGCGACGATTGTCGCTGCCCAGGGGGAATGGCCGTGGACGATCAAGATCGCCGTGACCGATGCGCCGAGAGGAAAGCTTCCGTCCGCTGTGAGATCGGGAAAATTCAGCACCCGAAAGGCGATAAACACACCGAGCGAAACGCAAGCGTAGATCAGGCCGAGCTCAATTGCCCCAGCAAACGAAATCCAACTCATGTCCGGACTCTTTCAGGAGGGGCTCAGTTCAGCACCTTGGTGGCTTTGCTGAGCACGCTCTCAGGGATCGTTATTCCGTAACTCGCGGCAGCCGACTTATTCAGAACGATTTCGGTGCCTTTCGCGTATTGGGAATCGATAGCTCCAGGCTTTTCGCCTTTTAGGATGCGGACCACGATATCACCGGTCTGCCGTCCGATATCCAAATAGCTGAACCCTACAGTTGCTATGGCGCCCTTCTCAACACTGGCACTGTCATTCGCGTAGACAGGAAGCTTGGCCTCGCGAGCGACGTTGACAACGGTCTCCAAAGCAGCGGTGACGGTGTTGTCAGGAGGGAGATAGATTGCATCGACCTGTCCGATAAGCGTTTGAGCGGCGTTGCGCACATCGGCTGTTCGGTTGGCAGGAGCGGCCACCACCTCCATGCCCTGCGCCTTGGCAACCTGCTTGAGGAGTTCCAGCGAAACCAACGAGTTGCTTTCGCCAGGATTGTACACGGTGCCGATACGCTTCAGGGCTGGCTGAATTTTTTTGAACAGGTCGACCTGCGCTGCGATCGGCGACAAGTCAGATACACCTGTTATGTTGCCCGACCCATCCGCCTTGAACGATTTTACAAGGCCGGCGACCACCGGATCGGTAACAGCGCTGAAGACGATGGGAATGTCTTTCGTGGCTGCCGCAGCGGCCTGCGCCGAAGGTGTGGAGACCGCTACAATGACGTTCGGCGACATTCCTACGAATTTCCGCGCAATCTGTGCCGCCGTTGCCGGCTGGCCCTGCGCGCTTTCATATATGAACTGCAGATTATCGTCTGAGTAGCCAGCTTCCTTCAATCTTTCGTGGACACCATCTCGAACGGCATCAAGGGCGGGATGCTCGACGATTGCAGTCACTGCCACAGTCACTTTGTCGGCAGCATGAGCAGCGGCGCTCACCGCGGTGAGCGAGGCCGCCAATGCGAAACTACGGATACAACTCTTCCAACTCGAAACCGGCATAATTCCCTCCCTGGTGCCTTCATTATTTTTGGCTTGGGGGCGAGACTACGGTTTCAAGCGCATGGGAAACTGTATCTGGTGATACCGAGCGCGAAATTTTTACACGAGCCAGGTCGCGGGATCGCAAGCTGACCTGCCCCGCCTCGGAGACTCATTTGCCGAAGGCGATGGGCAATTGTGCATTTTTACGCGTTCGAGACATTGCACTCGATGACCAAGGCAGCGTCCAAACCACCCGTTGAAAGCCTCGTTGCTAATCGGGTTCGTCAACGCTCACTTGCAGTGCGTGATTAAACTGGCACCGCAGTCTCTGATTTTACGGTCTCAAAAATAATCTGCGAGCTGACGTGCTCGACCATCGGAAGAGCGAGCAATTCGGATCGGATCACGTGGGACAGACTTTCTAAGTCTGGTGCGATGATCCTGAGCATGTAGTCCGACGCTCCGCTGACGATAACGCATTCGGTGACAGAGGAAATCTTGGCAATTTCGGCGTGAAATTTTTCAGCGTCATCTCCCTTCTGGTTGCGGAGACTGACGCTGGTAAACGCTGAAACGCGGTAACCGAGCTTGGCCCGATCCACGATTGCGACATAGCCGGAAATGATTTTCTCATCTTCGAGACGCTTCACTCGACGCTGGATCTGCGATGCCGACAACGGGACCGCGTGTGCGATTTCAGCGTGGGTCGCACTTCCGTTGACCTGGACAAACTTCAATATCTTACGGTCGATTTCATCCAGTGACATTTGCGATATATCCGCATCAATTTCTCTATTCACGCGATAATATACCGCCGGGCAATTGAAATCCAGTTGCAAATGCGCGCCTTTCGCATGTGGACTGCGATATTGTCGTGCCATGCAAGGATTTGTCACACCGTGACGGCCTTCATGACGGAGTATGTATGCACCAGGCGCGACCCAAAGGCCTTTTCAGGCCACCATTCGACACACCCGCGCTGATATCGCGGCGTCAGCATCGCAGCTCAAGCAGATAGCCTTGACGCGGGGATCAGGCCAAGGCTGCACGAATGCGTAGCGCCGGTCATGGAGCCAGACGGTGCGCCTTTCCAACGGAACCAATCCAACAAAACATCAAGGAGGACGGTATGGAAAAGTATTCACTTATAATAAACGGTCAGAAAGTCGCTACTAAACGGCACGACCCGGTACTAAATCCAGCGAACGGCGATGTTGTGGGCTATATGCCAGTCGCGACTTCGGCCAATTTGGACGAAGCGGTGGCCGCAGCGCGCGACGCGTTCAGCGGCTGGCAGGAAACATCATCCGAGCAGAGAGCAGCAGCCTGTGAGGCAATTGCGGCAAAGCTTGAGGCCCATCTGGAAGAGCTTGCCCGGCTGCTGACACTTGAACAAGGCAAACCGTTGAATGGTGCTGGGTCACGCTTCGAAATAGGCGGCGCGATCGCGTGGACACGGCATGCCGCAAGTCTCGACCTGCCCATCGAAGTGCTCCAGGATGGACCCGGTGGACGCATCGAGCTTCACCGCAAACCGATTGGAGTCGTTGGTTCGATCACCCCGTGGAACTGGCCGGTCATGATCGCCTGCTGGCACGTGATCCCGGCCATCCGCGCGGGGAACACGGTCGTGATCAAGCCCTCCCCGCAGACTCCACTCTCGACGATCCGCCTTGTCGAACTCATCAACGAGGTCGTTCCGCCAGGAGTCGTCAACGTCATTTCGGGAGAAAATGACATCGGTGCGCTGATGTCGTCTCATCCGGGGATCGACAAATTGACGTTCACCGGCTCGACGGCAACAGGCAAGAAGGTGATGTCAAGCGCCGCATCGACGCTCAAGAGGTTGACCCTTGAGCTTGGCGGCAATGACGTTGGGATCGTCCTGCCGGACGCGGACCCGAAAGCGATCGCCGAGGGCCTTTTCTGGGGAGCATTCAGCAACAGCGGTCAGACCTGCGCTGCACTGAAGCGGCTTTACGTCCATGACAGGCTGTACGATGCCGTTTGCGACGCACTTGTTGCTTTCGCCTCGAACATTCCGGTCGGAGACGGTTCGGATGAGAACTCGATTCTGGGACCACTTCAGAACCGTGCGCAGTTTGAAATCGTTGCTTCCTTCGTTGAGGAGGCTCGGCAAAAGGGCGGCCGCATACTCATCGGCGGAAATCCGTCGAACGGGCCAGGCCACTTCTATCCGATAACCCTGGTCGCCGATGTCGACCACGGCTGCAAGCTCGTTGACTTGGAGCAGTTCGGACCGGCTCTGCCGATCATCCGCTATTCGGACATTGGCGAGGTGATTCGAAGAGCAAATGACAATCCTTCGGGACTTGGTGGATCTGTTTGGGGTGCCGATCTCGCTGAGGCAAAACGCATAGCATCGGCTCTCGAATGCGGTTCCGTTTGGATCAACAAGCATGGCGCGATTCAACCGAATGTTCCGTTCGGCGGCATCAAACAATCTGGAATGGGCGTCGAGTTCGGGATCGATGGCTTGAAGGAATTCACGACTGCCCAAGCCGTGTTCGCATGATTGGTCGACGCCGGCTACCGGCCACCTTGGCCGGCGTCGCTTTCACGTGATGTGACGGCAATCTAACACGCGGTTTCCGTCCGGGGCTGACCTTCTCAATCCAGGGATGGCTTGCGCCAGAGCAAGCCTAGGTTTCCGGTTGCCGAATTTCGGCCTCGTGATGGCATACAGAGAAACAACATATGAAGGGACTATCCGTGTCGAACGATAAAAAGGAAATGGAGACCGCCGGTCGGAAGATTGCACGCGGCCTGATCGCCAATGGTGTTGACACGGTATTCGGCATTCCCGGTGCACATACATACGATCTGATGGACGGGTTCTACGCAGAACGAAATCAGTTGCGATTTATTCATACCCGGCATGAGCAAGGTGCTGGATACATGGCCTTCGGCTACGCCAAGTCGTCGGGACGTCCTGGCGTTTACTCGGTCGTCCCCGGTCCTGGTGTGCTAAATTCCGGCGCCGCGCTATGTACGGCCCTTGGCGCAGACACACCGGTTATGTGCGTAACTGGCAATATCATGTCGCACCTAATAGGACGTGGCCGCGGCCAGTTGCATGAACTACCAGACCAGCTGTCGACATTGCGAGGTATCACCAAGGGGGCAGAACGAATCGATCATCCAAGCTCGGCCTATTCGACCGTTGCTGGCTTATTCACTAAGATGCTCTCGGGGCGGCGCGGTCCTGTCGCTGTGGAGACGCCATGGGATGTTTTCGGTCAAACAGCCCCTGTCGAACAACCGCTCGTAGGTGAGCCACTTTCCTCCCCGGAAGTTGACCCGGACAAGGTAAAAGCTGCCGCAGCGCTAATTGCCCAGGCGCGGAATCCGCTGATCATCGTTGGCACTGGGGCCGTCGAGGCGTCAGAAGAAGTAAGGGAGCTGGCGAACCGCTTGCAGGCCGCCGTGACATCCTATCGCTCGGGAAAGGGTGTTCTTGCCGCGGACGAGGCGGCCTGGCTCGATGCCGCATCAGCATTCGAATACTGGAAGAGCGTTGATCTTCTGATCGGAATCGGAGCCAGCCTGCGGCTGCCGTTCATGACATGGCGCTGGCGCCCGCCGGAATTAAAGACGATCCGGATCGACATCGATCCCGTGGAAATGGTTCGGCTCAAACCGACTGTCGGCATCGTGGCGGATGCAGCTGTGGGGACAAGAGCGCTTATCGAGGCGCTGGATGGAGGTATTCGCTCAGATCGAAGTGCCGAGTTGCTCGAGATAAGGGCCAAGGTGGAAAAGGACGTCGACGCAATTCAGCCCCAGGTCGATTACCTAAGGGCGATCCGTGAGGCCCTTCCCCGCGACGGTTTCTTTGTGGAGGAAGTAAGCCAAATGGGCTTTGCGGGGCGCTTTGCGTTTCCCGTTTACGCGCCACGCCAGTACGTGACATGTGGATTTCAGGAGAATCTGGGCTTTGGATTCAACACAGCGCTTGGCGTGAAGATTGCCAACCCGGACAAAGCGGTTGTCTCAGTTTGTGGTGACGGCGGTTTCATGTTCGGAGTGCAGGAATTGGCCACGGCTGCGCAGCATGGAATTGCTGTGGTCGTGATTGTTTTCAACAATTCCGCTTATGGCAATGTCCTGCGCGATCAACGAATATCATACGACGGGCGCTACATCGGTTCGGAACTCAACAATCCGGATTTCGTCAAGCTTGCTGAGAGCTTTGGCGTAAAAGCGTTTAGGGCGCGCTGGCCATCCGAGCTTCGTAAGGTTCTGGAACGCGCCTTTTCGCTTGAGGTCCCAGTGCTGATCGAGGTGCCGATTGAGACTGGATCTGAAGCGAGTCCGTGGTCTCTGATCAGTCCTCCAGCCCCTGGAACCTCCGGCCCTCAAGCTGCCTACGCCACACTTGAAGCCTAGGCTTGAGCAACGCAGGTCGACGGCCCGCTGGCGACACTTGGCGGTGCAAGCCTGCTTCTCCTTTCAGGCGGCCCTCTTGAGCCGACCGTGAGCGATATTGTGGCGGCGCAGGTCGGAAATACGGCTATTCGAAGGTTGAGCATGAAACGGAATGAGAGGGTCAGGCTACGGCGGCGGAACATTATATTGCGGCCGCCCGCCAGACGAGGCGTGTGTGGCAGCGCGCGGCGTGAACCTTCACCTTGAGCACGGCGTGATGATGAACAGGCGCAAGACCTTTATTTTGGCCTGATTTCCGGAGATCTTATGACCCGAAACTACTCTGCACTCACCCTCTTCAAGGAGGGCTTGAACGGCCAGATGGGATGGCAGAAAGCCTGGCGGTCGCCAGCCATCAAACCACGATACGACATCGTTATCATCGGCGGCGGTGGGCACGGGCTCGCAACCGGCTACTATCTTGCCAAGCACCACAACATCCGCAACGTCGCCATAATCGAAAAGGGTTGGCTCGGCGGCGGCAATACGGGTCGGAACACCACAGTCATCCGGTCAAACTATTTCTTTCCCGAAAGTGCAGCGCTCTACGAGATGTCGCTTGGCATGTACGAAACGCTGGGAAGGGAACTGAACTACAACATCATGCTGTCCCAACGTGGCCTGTTGTCGCTTGCACATAGCGAGGCGGAGATGGAGATGTCGGCCAGAATCGTCAATGCAATGCAGATCAACGGGACCGATGCCGACCTGCTCGACAAGGCAGCGGTCCGGGAAATCCTGCCGATTCTCAATTTTTCTGAAGGCGCGCGCTATCCCGTTTTCGGCGGTGTCTGGCAGGGGCGTGCCGGGACCGCCCGGCACGACGCCGTCGCCTGGGGATACGCTCGGGCCGCCGACCGCCTTGGTGTCGACATTATCCAGACCTGCGACGTTGAGGAATTCATCATTGAGGACGGCCGCTGCAGAGGCGTGCGGACTTCGCGCGGCGACGTACGCACGGACAGAGTGGGAATGGCCGTCGCGGGGCATTCCTCGCATATGGCCCAGAGGGCCGGCTTTCGGCTGCCGATTACGTCGTACGCTTTGCAGGCTTGTGTGTCCGAACCCGTCAAGCCTGTTCTCGACAACGTTGTCCTGTCTCCGGGTACCGGGACCTATGCGAGCCAGTCGGACAAGGGCGAGATGGTGATCGGCGGCGGTCTTGACCGCGTCCCGTCCTATGGGCAGCGTGGCAACCTGCCAGTGCTCGAGCACGTAATCTCCGGTCTTCTGGAGATGTTTCCCAGCTTCCGGCAACTGCGGCTCATGCGTCAGTGGGCGGGTATCGTTGATGTTACCCCGGACTCGTCGCCGATCATCGGCGAAAGCCCGCTATCGAACCTGTTCATCGATTGCGGCTGGGGGACCGGCGGCTTCAAAGGCATACCCGCAGGGGGATTGTTGTTCGCCCACCTGCTCGCCACCGGAAAACATCACGACATTAGCCGACCATTCGATCTGAGTCGCTTCGCCCGCGGCCGTTTGATCGATGAGGCGGCCGGGTCGGGCATCGCACACTGAGGGAAACCATGCAGATATTTCCATGCCCTTTCTGCGGTCCGAGAACTGAGAGCGAGTTCCACTTCGCCGGCGACGCCGGAAATCATCGTCCTGGGGGTTCCGAACCTGTGACGGCCGATCGCTGGTCCGACTATCTCCACAACCGCAGCAATTTGCGCGGCGCCGCTAACGAAATATGGATCCATCTGACTTGCGGCGAGGCGTTTCGCATGGAGCGAGACACTATCCATCACGGTGTTCTGGCATCGCATGAACTGAGTTCGGAGGGGACGGAATGACATCTTGGAGAACGCAGCAGCAGTCTTCCATCGATCGCAAGAAACCGATCCGTTTCAAATTCGACGGAGTGTCGGTAGATGCTTTCGAGGGCGACACCATCGCCTCGGCGCTGCTTGCCAACAACATCTCTATTGTCGGCCGGAGCTTCAAATATCATAGACCGCGTGGCATCTGGGGCGCCGGTGCCGAAGAACCCAACGCGCTGGTGGACATCCGGGGAACCGGTGGGAACCCCAATTCCCGCGCCACCACGACATTGGCGGCCGACGGCCTCACCGTGCACAGCGTGAACACCTATCCGTCCGCCGCAACAGATCGCAAGGCTTTCATCGATATCTTCTCAAGATTTATCCCTGCAGCCTTCTACTATAAGACGTTCATGTTTCCGAACTGGCGTCTCTTTGAACCGCGGATTCGTGAGATGGCCGGATTGGGACGAATTGACCCATCGAATGACGGCCCTGCGCCAGCGGAACAAGTAAACCACTTCTGCGATTTGCTCGTCGTCGGCTCTGGCCCTTCAGGCATCTCAGCTGCGTTGGCGGCTTCTGAGAAGGGGCTCAAAGTCCTGATCTGCGACGAGAACGCGGGCGCGGGCGGGGCCCTTTTGTTTCGCGACGCGTCGATCGAAGGAAAGTCTGGCGCCGAGTGGATCGCGAGTTCGCTGGCAACTCTCACGAGGCGCGGTGTCCTCCTGCTCTTGAACACCACCGCCTTCGGTATGTACGACCACGGTATGGCAGGTTTGAACGAGCGCCGGACCGACGGTCAGCTGGACCGTCTATGGAGGGTTCGCGCAAATAGAACGATCCTTGCGACGGGTGCGATCGAACGCCCCCTGCCTTTCGCCAACAATGACCTACCCGGCATTATGTCGGCGGAGGCCGCATTGGTCTACCTTCGGCGCTTTTCCCTGGCTGTGGGGCGGGATGTAGCCGTCATATCGAACAATAGCTTGGCGTCGGAAACGGCGTCGGCGCTCGCGGCTGCAGGTAGCAACGTCACCTTGATCGACTATCGGAATAATACGACGGCAAAGCCAGACGGTGTGAGAATTGTTTCGGGCAAGACCGTTCGCAGAGCCTTGGGACGCAATGCGGTCGAAGGCATTGAACTTTCTGACGGCACCACGTTGAAGGTAGATTCGGTATTGGTCTCGGGAGGATTCACTCCCACGGTCCATCTCTATTGCCAAGCGCGTGGGAAGCTCGCTTGGCGAGAGGACATCCTGGCTTTCGTGCCCAGAGCAACTATTGCCGGGCTTGACGTGGTCGGTTCGGCTGCCGAACATTTTTCACTTTCAGCTGTATTGGCCAGCGGCACTCACGCTGTCCATGACGGCTCTGCGGTCCCCCTGACAAGTGACCACGACCATGAACTCGGGATCGTCGCAAGTTGGCCCAAGCCGAAGTTCAAGGGGCGCGTCTGGATCGATCTGCAAAATGATGTCACCGCCAAAGACGTGGAACTCGCGGTGCGCGAGAACTTCGTCTCGGTGGAACATCTGAAACGTTACACGACCCTTGGCATGGCGACCGACCAGGGCAAGACCTCAAACATCAATGGGCTCGCGCTCGTCGCGGAACTAACCAGCCGCCGCATTCCGGAAGTCGGAACAACAACATACCGTCCGCCTTTCACTCCGGTGCCGTTCACGTCCTTGGCAGGTTCACGCGGTGGCGTGTTGATGAACCCGGTTCGGAGGCTTCCGCTCGAGGACGAGCATCGTCGGGATGGCGCGGTCTTCCAGGAGTATGGCGGCTGGTTGCGTCCGGCTTACTATGGGGCGGGTAAGCGCGAGGCCGTCATTGCACTCGAGGCGAAGCAAGCGCGCGAGACCGTTGCCCTGTTCGACGGAACACCGCTCGGCAAGATCGAGGTGATTGGACCTGACGCCGCCGTATTCATGGATTTCGTGTATTACAACACGATGTCCACGCTCAAGCCTGGCCGCTGTCGCTATGGTTTCATCCTGGGCGAGTCCGGGATCATCTACGACGACGGGGTGTTGGTAAGGCTTGAAGAGCAACGCTTTGTGGTCTCGTGCTCGTCTTCCCACGTCGCAGGCGTTCATGCCCTTTTGGAGGAATGGAGGCAGGACCAATTCGATAAAAGGCGGGTATTCATCCACAACGCAACCGCAGAGACGGCGACACTGACTGTTTCCGGGCCAAGGTCGAAAGCCCTTTTGATGCAAGCCGACCTCGGACTTCCGCTCGACGACGACAGCCTGCCCCACATGGCCACCGGCTGGGGTTCTTACGGAGGTCTTCCCGTTCGGGTTACCCGGGTCAGCTTCACGGGTGATCGTAGCTACGAAATATCCGTCCGTTCCGACAAGGCTGCGGTGCTCTGGACCAGGCTACGTGACATCGGCAAAGCGCTTGATGCGACGCTGCTGGGCGTGGAGGCGCTTATGATTCTGCGGGCCGAAAAAGGCTACGTTGTGGTTGGCAAGGATACAGACGGAATGAGCCGTCCGATGGATTTCGGACAGACAGCGCCCCTTCAAAAGAAGAAATCCGAATTCATCGGCAAGCGCTCGCTGCTGATGGAAGAGGCGCAACGGGTCGGCCGGAATCAGTTTGTCGGGCTTGAAGTGATCGATGAATTCGGTGTGTTACCAACTGGAGCCCATGGAATTGACAAGTCCTCGGGTCGAACCAGAAGCATCGGCTATGTGACGTCGAGCTATATGAGCCCCACTCTCAACCGGCCGGTCGCGCTAGGCCTGATAGAGGGCGGCCTCTCTCGCCACGGGGAAATCATCGAACTCCAACATCTGGGCAACTCCCGTCGGGCGCGCATCGTCCAGCCATGTGCCCTTGACGAGGAAGGAGCAAGGCTCAATGCTTGACAATCCCCAAAAGTGGTCACCGACACCGGACTGGACAACAGCAAGTCTCGAGGGTGATGGCTTCAGCATCCGAACGCTACACGGGCTAACACAATGCCTGGTCAGTGGTGATCTCGGCGCATTTTCGAACAAACACGGTCTCGATCTGGGAGTGGGAGCGCTCGGTGTCGTGCGTGGAGACCGATATGCTGTACGCATGGCGCGCGACCGACTGTCAGCTTTCGGGCTTTCGGAGGAGGAGATGGGCGCGGGCTGGCATCAAGATGGCTATGCTGTCACGCAGATGAGCGCTGCGCTCCACATCTTCGAGTTCTCCGGGCCACAGGTTCTCCAGCTTGTTGCGCGTGCCACCACAATCGATCCGCGAAATCCGGGCCCATGCGCGGCGGTGCAATTTGCAGGCATCACTTCATGCCTCTATTTCCATGAAAGTCGCGAACGACTGCGGCTTCACCTCGACCGAGGTCTGGCCGCCTATATGTGGCTTTGGCTCAAGCAGCAGATATCTTTCCGGTGACCGTGATGAGGCGATGCTTTGTCGGCATCACTCTGTTTCCGACCCGGGAAGTGTCGACACGGACATGGTTTCGACAACAACGGCGAACATAGTCACGTCAATCTGGCGCTGACCCAGCGGCAATTCGCGCGGGCTATGAGGCGGCCATTCCGACTGCCAAAAGGTAACTAGTCGCTCGTAGCTACTATTCTCACATATGGATTCCGGGCCATTCTCATCGAACGCAACTATTGCCTGACCGTCAAGCCCTGAAGCCAAGCTTCGGCGTATTCGTGCCAGAAGTCCGGAACCTGCCGTTCCTTGCCCTGCTTGCGCGCTTGCGTGCCATTCGCAACCGCCACGCTTTCCCCTGCCGTCGCTACCGGCCCAAGGGCTGCTTGGAGAGCGACACTAGTTCAGCCTCATCTTTGATGCCCGCCATGTAATTAGCGATAATCCGTGAGGCGACGGCGTCGCGCTCATCTGCAGATTTGTTGTCCAGCAACAAACGATCGAAGACGCGACCAAACAAGGCAAGTTCAGAAGCATCGAAGATACCGACTTCAGTCGCCCTTCTTCGAATTGGCACCATCGTCCTCCCGGAAATCCTGAGGGAGAAGCGTGCCGCAAGTCCTCCTCGCCGCGCAAGTGCTTCAGGCTTGACGAATATTAGCATTGCCGCATATTCCCGGCGATGCTCTGGTTTTCACCTCCAGTCGCGGTTAAGTCGAAACAGATCGGCATGACCCACATGGTCAGCAATGTCGACGCGGCGGCCGAAGAGTTGCTGATATGGGACGGCCGTGGCCCGAAGTGGCGCGCCGCGGTCGAAGCCTGCCTTGCTGCGAAGGAAGGCACTGGCACAGCCGACGATGCGCGCAAGGCCTTCCTTGCTGCCGCCAAGGCCAATGGAATGCTGCGCGCCAGCAGCGTATAAAAAGTGCGCCAGGACCAGCCATAGCGGCCGCCAATGAAATGTGGTCTACGGACTGGACTGTCCAGCCAAAGCGCCGTTTGCCCCCTGCGCACGGTTGGCCGCTTCCATGATCTGCAAGGCTTCTTCTGTGGTAATGCCACACTTGCGGGCATAATAGGCGGCTTCCGTTTGAATCTCGTCATCCAACGGTAGTGCAATAATCGCCTGCCTTGCTTTGTGCTTCGCCCTTTTGCCCATACAGCGAATCATACCACAATTCTGAACGACTATCGCGCGGTACCGTGTTGCCGGTTTTCTCAGGTCAGCCGGTGACCAGCACGCAGATGCCGAGCAACTCGCGTGAAAGCGCCATCATTTCGTCTCCGCCTATACCAGCGAAGCAAGGTTGATCCCGATCTAGATGTTCGATTCTGATAAGCCCATAGCGCCTTCGGCAATCGCCATAGGGCACGCTGTAGCTGGGTGATGGCCAGAAGCCTAGACCTCCGGCGGCGGCGCAGCAGCCGTAATAATGAGCGCCTGCAACTGGCTCAAGAGCGCCTTGCTTCCAGTTGCCAAAGACTGGGACGCGCTCAACGCCGCCATCAAGTGATAGGCGGAGGGGGATGCAAACGTTTGCCTGGCTGGCGCTCGCTTTGGTTAGCTTCCAGAATAGCGGGATCGCCAACGCAAGCGCCTCACTAGCAAGTTCCTTTCGTAAAGCACGCATATTTTGAAGCGTGTGCAAAGGCTTAACTTCGATTAGCTTCGCTTGGCATTGACGGATTGAGAGGGCCGATTATCGACACACAGGCGAATGCCGGCGCCGGCTGACGGCCGCTCGTAATAGAGATGATAGCTAGGAAACGGCTGGCACAGTCGGCAAGGACGCGGACGAGTCGTCCGTAACCAATGTCCACCGCGAAAGCCGACCATGCCTAAGGGCCTGCGAGCGCGATCTCTCACAGTACAAAGAAGCCCGCGACTGTTGGAACGATGGTGAAGCACAATGACCAGAGTGCTGGGCGGACTGCGCATACTAGAACTCTTGCACTACGTCGCCGTGCCCTTTACACGCGCCTGCTAGGGACCTGGCCGCCGAGGTCATCAAGGTCGAGCCGCTCGATGGCGACCCCGTCCGGCGGTTGGGGACCCAGATTGAGGGCCGATCGCCTAGCACGGGCGCGCAAAGCACAGCGTCGCCCTCAATCCGAAGGCTCCGGAAGCGCGGGAGATCGTGCTGAAGCTGGCGGGCCGGGTGCGATGCGGTCATCGAGAACTTCCGACCGAAGCAACTGACGCGGCTGGGGCTTAGCCCTGACGTCCTGCGCACCGCGCGCCCGGACCTGGCCGGCCACAATGTGCTTGATCCTCCCTCCTCTTCCGCCGAAATCGCGGAGATACTTCCCGACTGTTGCAGTTTGGACGCTGCGGAACCTACGCAGAGCGCGTCATGCTTGGTCATCGCTGATCAGGAGGGCGAAAACAGATGCAGACATGGCTGGATTGGTACGTAAGTGGTTCGAGCAAAACCCTTCGGCGGATGTGCGAACAGTTTCCGGGAACCATTGAGACGCTCGACGCCAAATTGCATCAGCGGGCTTTGACCGACGATGCGTTTGCCTTTCGTCTGATTGTTGAGCGGTCCCGTTATGCGTTGTCCGCAGCGGCATCGACGTATGCCGGCTATCCTGGCGCGAAAAAAATGGCATCGGAGATTGTAGTGTGGGGCGAGAGCCTCGCGCCCTTCTGTCTGCAGACCGGCCAAGCGCCGCTCGCAGCGGCGTTGGATCGTGACGTCGTACGCGAACTCACGGGCACGCGATTGTCGCCTGAAGTGCGTCGATACGCGCGCGAGGCAGTGGCGCGTCACCGGACCGTTTATCTCGACATCGCCGATCGGGCACTCCTGTTCGGCGACGCCCTCCATGTGGGCGCGCTTTTCGTCGCGGAGGTCGAAAGTGGGCTCCGTTTCACCGCAGTGTTCGGAGAGGTGGGACACAAAGCCGTCCGCCGGCTTACGTGGCTGGAGGGCGGTGACTGGATTCTGACGGATCAGCATCACGACGAGAACATTCGGAAATTCCACGCCCACACCGGAATGGCAGTCCCCGCGCTACGGCCGCTGACCGATATCGCGCGCGACGCGGGCATCGAGTTGCGCGAGGTTCTGGAAGGGCTTGAGAACTTCGCCTACCTTGCGACGACCTACACCTTGACAGAGATGGAGCACGCTGAGCGGCAGCCTTGGGAGATGCTTCCCTATCGCCCGGCAAACCACGAATGCAGGCATGGACGCAAGTCCAGCGCCGCCGCCAAGAAGTTCAGCCTGTTCCGTGTCTGGCGCGTGAGCGCCCGGCATCTCGATCGCGGAGAGCGGAACAGCGGGACCGGCGGTTGGAAGCTGGGACACCGGGTCAGGGTGTCAGGCCATTATCGGCTCCAGCCGTTCGGGCCGAAGCGCAGCCAGCGCCGGCTCAGGTGGATCGCGCAGCATGAGCGCGGTCCGCGCGACGGACCGCCGGTCACGCCCATCGTCAGGATTGGCGCATTTCATCACCAGGCTGCGCTGTAAGGCGAGGACAAGGCGCGGCGCTTCGCGCGTATTCCGAGCCGAGGTGCCGAATAAATCTCCCGAAGGTTGCACGACCTTCGGGAGATTTATTGTTGCGCCGTGTTGCTACTTGCCGCGATGATACTTTTCGAGGTCACGCCTCTCGGAAAGCTTCAGTCGGCTTCTGTCGCGCTGCGGCGGCAGCTCTGGCGACTTCAGCGCCTCGGCGTAGTCAAATTCGACGCCGGTCAGGGCCGTGTAGATCGCCAGGCCGACCGCTTGCGCCATGATGGGCGGAAGCGCATTCGCGATCTGGCGGGTTTTGGTCTTGCGGTCCTTGTCCGACCCTTCGTCGCCGGAGCCGATAAACTCCCATCCATCCGGGAAACCCTGCAGTCGGGCACCCATCTCAAGCGTCAGAGGAAACAAGTCGTCCAGCTTGTGGCCCGGTTCGGGAGCCTCGTCGGCGATGCCGAACGGATCGATCTTCATGTCAATCCAGTCGTCCTTGCGAAGGTTCGACGAGAACGCCAGCCTGCCTGACTGTTCGGAACCGCCGACGATGGTCGACCCCCGACGGTTTGCGTGATTCCTAGCCCATTCTTCCGCTCCTTCCCAACCGTTGGCCACGACAAGGTCGTATAGCACCTCGCCAACGGTCCGATTCCATTGCGGGAACTTCGGCGGCATCTGGAATCTCTTGATAGGAACGTCGCGGAAGCCGACGAAGGCGACACGCGGGCGCAACTGCGCCAGACCATAGTCGCTGCCGTTGAGCGAGAATATCTGGCTCTCATATCCGAGGTCGGCGAACTTTCGGTAGAGATCCGCACGATAGTTCGCATTGGCCTGGAAGCCGAAGCCCCTGACATTTTCAAAGAAGAAGGCTCTTGGCTGGACTTCATCGACCATTCTGACCGCTTCCATGAAGAGGTCACGCTCGTCGTCCCTGCCCTGCCGCTTGCCCAAGCTGGAATGCGGTTGGCAAGGTACTCCTCCCGCCACGAGATCGACATCGCCACAGTGACGGCGGAAGTCGACCTCCGTGACGTCGGCGCAATGGACCGGGCCGAACCAACGATTGGCCATCAGGGTTTCAGCGGCGGCGGGATTGCGCTCGTACAGGGCCAGGGCGTCAAAACCGGCTGCGTGAAGCCCGAGTGCCTGTCCGCCAGCGCCGGCGCAGATCTCGATCGACGTCAGGCGATACGGCGGGTGGATTTTTTGCGGCGCGGCGGGCTCCGCCGGCAGCTTGCGCCTCTTCAGATCCTTTGCCGACACGCCGTTGTCATTGAACAGCCAGATCACGCTCTCGACCAGGACGAAATCGATGTACTCATGATCCTTATCAAAGGGATTGCCGTCTTCCTCGTCGACCGCCTTGAATGTCCCCTCCGCAAGATCGCGAAGACTGTCATATGCCCTGGCCAGCCGGACGAGCTGTTCATCATGAAGATGGAAACCACGCTCTTGTGCTGGCGGAAGGCTTGTCGTGTCGAACACGCTTTCGAATTCCCGCAGGCAGCGGCCGGCCTCGTCTTGTAGGCGCGCGCGGCGTGTCTCCATCTTTGTGTCATCCACGTCCTCTTCCTGCGCGTCGTTGAAAAAGTCGATCAGCGACTGTGCAAAGAAGATAAATCGAGTCGAGAACGTTTCTAGTTCGATCCGCGCCCTGCGCTGCGCTGACTGCTGCAATGCCTTGACCCGGCGGCGCTCGACTTCCACTTTCGGATCGGCAGCCTGCTCGCGCTGGCGTCGCTTGATGGCGGACACTTCGCTGGAATGAATGAAGCTGCCCGCCTCGATGCGCTCAAGTGCTTCGTTGCGGACAGAGTGAGGAGCGGCGATGAGCGACTTGGCGACCGTCATGGGCAGTCCACGCTCGGTGACCAAATCCATGTGTGGTCCCAGCACTTCCATGAACTTCAGGTACATACCTATGTCGCTGCGATTGAGGCCGCATTCCGAAGTGAGGAAGGTTTTCAGCTTGGACACCGGAAGATGCCGGCGTACCCGCTCGATCTCGGTGGCGATGCGGGTGTAGCCTTCCGCCATCCTCCGGTTCTGCGCGCGTACCGCGGTCTTCACCGAATGCAACGACACGTTCAGATCGAGCAGCGGCTGGATCGGCCGCACTTGAGCGGGCTCGGCCTCGATGACGGCAGCAGGTTCATCCTGGCGTGCCTCAACATCGTCGCGCTCTATTTTCGTAAATTCCACTCTGTAACCCCCGTCTTTTTGACAGGGACACTTTCAACGCCCAAATACTAACCGGGCGTGAATTTTGTTCGTCAGTCCTCGAGCGAAATTGGGTTTTGTTTCGTGGCTACAAGTTACGGTTACTATTTGCTATATATTCGAATATTCTAAATTAGCATTCATTCGATCACCGCCAAACAACATCTTCGCAACATAGATCAGTGTCTCGACGGCGACGAAGGCTCTGAAAGGGCGAGTTCGAGATCATCCGGCGATAGGTGCCGCGCTTCCGCTGCAGCAGTGCGACCGAAGAAGATGATCGCGAGGAGCTTGCCACTCCAGGAGTGAAGCCGCCCTCGATGAGACGATACAGCCACCCGCTGGCCGTCTCCGCCGTCAAAGTGCCGGCGTCAAACGCTACGATGTTTGTCGACATGCGCATGCGCGACAGCCTATCCGTTCCATCGCGCAGCCCGCAATATGGATCGTACTCGCCGGATGGCGGACGAAAGCCCACCGTTCGAGAGTGACTTCCGGTTCTTGCCAAATTGGATCGGCGGTCAAGGCCGCGGGACTCCACCATCAGCCAAGGCGTATTCCAGCTCGGCCTCGCGGATCTCAGCATGCGTCAGCTTCGCTCGCAGATCGGTGTTTCCGCGCTCCGCGCTTGCAGCGAGCGCTTCCTGCGCCAGCAGCACCTTCACGCCGTCTATTGCACGTCTTCCCTCGATTGGTGACGACCAGGCAAAGGCGCGCGTGGACTTTAGGTGGCTCGCCAGGTCGAACACATGGACTACACCTTGCCAGACCGGCTTGCCGTTGTGGCGTTCGTCTGTTGGAACGGACCGAGTCTGGCGACTTGCAAAGTGTGCTTCGCCAACAGTACGTTGGGAGCTTGTCCGGGGGTGCCTCCGCAATGCGATGGGTTACTTGGTGTCTCTCTCCTGCTGTCTGCGTGGGTATTGCAGCCAATGCATGGCCACTCGAATTCAGGGAGACTGCACCGGACGTAGATCGCCACGCGTCGGGCCTTGAGGAGCTCTTGGTAGCGACCAATTCATCTAAACGAGTCTTTCCAGGCGTCCCGCCGTTGATCAGAGCCAGTTCGAGTCCTGGCGACGATCCGATGAAACAGTTCCTCGCGACAGTACTGGCCGAAACCGAAGACACGTGGGCGGGCATCTTCAAGGCCAACGGCCTGACATATGAAGATCCGAAGCTTGTACTATTCAGCGGCAGCGTTAGGTCTACCTGTGAGGACGTATCCGCACCCAATGGCATCTTTTATTGCCCTGAAGACCATAAAATTTACCTCGACGTCATTCGCTTTCAAAAGGTTAGCGAAATCGGTGTCAAAAGCGAAATCGGATATGCTTTTCTGCTTGCACGTGAAGTCGGCCACCATGTCCAGAACCTTACCGGCATCTTGCCCAAGTTCCACCAAATGCGGAGACAGATGAACGAGGCCGACGCGAGCCGGTTGTCGGTACGCGTGGAGTTGCAGGCCGACTGCTTCGCTGGCATCTGGGGACATTACATGGAACAGAAAGGAATCTTAGACCCCGGCGACCTCGAAGAGGCGCTTTTTGCATTTCACGAGCTTGGTGACGACACGATGCAACTTAAGATGCTCGGCTCTCCGCAGCCCGACTCTCTACATGGGACTTCCAAGCAGCGCCGGATCTGGTTTCAGCGAGGGTTCGATACCGGTAACTTGAGCGCATGCGACACTTTCAACGACCCGGATCCGGCTAAAAATTAGTCCGCCGCGTCCTTTGGCATAGAAGCCAATAGTGCTTGCGCACGCTCGTTCCCCTTGTTAGCGGCCTGCTTTAAATAAATCTTGGCGAGTTGCTCGTCTTTTCTGGTTCCCTTTCCGGAAAGATACGCCTCGCCTAAATATTCTTGGGCAAAGGCATTTCCGGCGTCACCGGCCTTGAGGCCCCACTGGAAGGCGAGTGCCTCGTCTCTGGGTATGCCCTCCCCACGAGCGTAGGCCGACATGATCTCAGCCTGTGCCACATTGTCACCTTGCTGGGCTGCCCTCATAAACCAGGCAAAAGCGAGCCCTTTATCGACGGTGCCTCCAGAGCCGTCGCGATAGCAGATCCCAAGTAGACGCTGTCCTCCTACCCAGCCATGTTCCGCTGACCGCCTCGCCCACTGACACCCTTTTGCCAGATCGATCGGATTCCATGTTCCAGCCATCAGCATGAAGGCCAGATTGTATTCGGCCGCGGGAAGTGCCTTCTCGGCAGCCTGTTCGTAATACCGCTGGGCTTGCTCGACATCCTTTGTAAACGCGATGTAAGGAGAGTAGGGGTCATAAAGAGTTCCAGCATAAAACTGCGCTACTGGTCGTCCGTCTTTGGCGAGCTGGAGCAACTTTTGCAGAGAAGATTTGTCTGTGACGGCTTGATCTCTTACGGCGCGCATTTCTGCGTCGAGCTGATCGAATGTCAAAGGTACGCCCCAAGCTGAGCCCTGTTTGTCGGTATGATGAGCAGCGACAGCGATTAACCATCCCGCCAGCAACAAAGCTACGGCTTGAGGCCCCGCCACCCAGGCCAAGCGATACCATTTATCATCGGACCAAAGCAGTGCGTGGCGGGAGAGCACCTGTATCATCGGTCAGGCAGTCGCCTGTTCCAGATCGGAAATCTCGAACTTGGTAAGACTACTTGTCGGCGTTGCGGCAATCCTCAGAGATTGCACTTCCCTCATCCTTTCCAGCAGTGATCGCATTTCACGAGCGTTTCCCCAATCCTCGCTACTTAACGCTGTCCGCACCCAAGAAAGGAAGACCCGGTCAAAGCCCGTTGGCATATCGTAGTGTTCCTGTTGGGCCATTCTCTGGAATATCTGAAGAAGCTCTTCAGCTGAATAAGAAGGGAATTCAATTGTCTTGCTAAATCGACTCGCCAACCCGGGGTTCGATGACAAAAATCGACGCATCTCGTTAGGATATCCCGCAACGATCACCACGACACGATCGCGATTGTCTTCCATGAATTTCAGTATTGTCTCGACTGCTTCTCGTCCGAAATCCGTGCCGGCGCCCGCAAGCGAGTACGCTTCGTCGACGAACAGGACACCATCGAGAGCAGACCTGCATTTTTCCATGGTCTTCAATGCTGTTTGGCCTACATATCCAGCCACTAGTTCCGACCGGTCAACCTCTACCAAGTGCCCCTTTCGAAGCATTTTCAGTGACTTCAGTATTTCGCCCAGGGCCTTGGCAATCTGAGTTTTTCCGACCCCCGGGGGGCCAGTAAAAACCATATGCAAACTGATTGATGGAACCGGCAGCCCAGCCTCTTTGCGCATCGCTTCAACTTTGAGGCGGGCTATGAGCTTGTTTACCTCATCCTTCACCGCCGACAGCCCGACCATATCGTCTAGCTCTTCAATGGCTGTTGTTCCTTTGGAAGTCGGCGGACGCTCGACCTTTAGAAACGGCATTCGGGCCGTCGACTGACTGCTGGCTGATTTGTTTGCAAGCCGGGCAGCCACATAGGTTATTGACGCGCCAGCCACGATCACCGCAAGGGCGCCCAGCGCTCTCCAGATCAATTCCGAACCCGAAAGCTGTTTAATCCAGTTAATCGGGCCGGTATCTGGATTGAGGATCCAAGAACTGATGACGGTCGCAGCCACGAGCACGATCAAGAATGCGATCATTGATCCAAATGAAACGGCCCTGCTCATGCCCATCTTTTAGCAAGCCTTTCGTGGTGTCCAGACGACCTGCCTCTCAGCGGTGCCGACCAGAGGGGTAACGTACCAAACGGGATCGAGAGCGAGGGAGACGGCGTCCGTGGTTCCGAGTACAGATATTGCTCCTCGTCCCACACTGTATTCGGCCGGGAACGGTATCGCGATTCGCTGAGGCGTGTGGGTGACCTGGAATGGGGGGGATACGTACGATCCAGATCGAATTTGAATTAACCCAGTCGAAGCCCCGGCCGGCACGAGCACGGTCACTTCGGCCAGTGGCGCAGGACAGTGATCGCCCGCATCGCCAAGCAACGATCTGAAATACGGGTTAAAAGTTTCGACCGCCGCTGCGTGGTCGACCGGTGCGACTTCTCTCAGCGTAAGGCTTAGCCTGCCCCCCCTCTCTTGGGTTGACGACGAAACTGCTTCAGTTGGTGGTGGATTCAGAACCCCGACACTTACGAGACAGAAACTAGTGAGAAGCCCGCCGATGCAGCTTAAGGCCATGGGTTTATAGTGAAGCCCTGATCGCTTGTGTCGCTTAGGGCGAACCGGTTCTTGCTGCGGAACTCTCCCCGCCGAGTGCGCTGAGTTTGCACCTTTTTCCCCCATTGCGCCCACCATAATCCCCTCGATCACGATAGTGTCTGTGGTGCGAAAAGCCAAGCGTCGCAATCCAATCGGTTTATGCTAGGCTGAGCAGGCAAGAATTCTGCGGCAGACGATAGTCCCGGAGAACTGCGGGGAATATTGTCCAGTCAGACGATGCCCGAGTAGGGGATCATGCGTCCATTGCCGTCCAGATCGATGTACGCCCTGCGTCCACTCGGTCCGACAGCCATGAAAATCAATCGATCTGGTCCGACTTCTAGAAACCGAAGCGCATTGCCGTCCGGATCATAATGCGC
>NZ_VFUX01000030.1:0-86698 GCF_006441275.1 Mesorhizobium sp. B2-4-17
GACTTGGGGGGGTGGCCCGTCGCACCAATAATGTCCGAGTCCGGTAATGGTTCCGTGCCCGTGTCACTTTTTTAAGAAATATTTGACGCGACCTGTTGGGAGCGGGCCGCCAGCCAGTCGCGGCCAGCATGGGCGAACACCGCGCAGAGCACGATGGCACCGCCGATCATGCTGGCCATCGGTGGGATCTCGGCCAGGAACAGGAAGGCAAACAGGATCGCGAACGGCACTTCCGCCGAGCCGAGCAGGCCGGATTCAGGCGCCGGGATAAGCCGTGCGCCCTCCGTCCACAGGATGGAAGCCAATGCGAAGGAAGCGCCGAACGTTACAAGCAGAACGGCGTCCCTTGCAGAGACGGCCAGGGGATCAGTGACAAACCAGCCGAGCATGAACAACAGGAAGGCCGAAACCGCGCCGGCCCACACCACGGGCGTGTCGCGGAAGGCGCGCACCATGATCATGTAGAGCGCGCTGCCGATCGTCATCAGCAGCGCCAGCCCGTCGCCGAACAGCTTCCCGGTGCCGAATCCCGACCAGACCATGATAGCCACGCCGCATAGCGAGACGGCGGCCGCGACCATCGTCTGCAGGCGGAAAGGTTCGCGTACCAGCACCCAGGCCAGCAGGGCGGCAATGAAGGGCGACGTCGCATAGATGACCGCGACATTGGCGACGAAAGTGAACTTGAAGGCGGAAATGAAGGCGATGCTGGCGAGCGCGCCTTCCACCGCCAGCAGCCAGCCGCGCCAGCCAAGCCGCAGTGTTTCACGGCTGCCCGAGCGGTTGCGGCGCCACAGCACATAGAGGCTGATCAGGATCGAGCCGACAAAGCCGCGCCAGCAGGTGATCGTCAGCGGATCGGCATGGATCGACTTGGTCAGCACACCGGTCAGACCGAACACGGCAGCCGATGACGACACCAATATGATGCCAAGCGTGCGTTCGGTGGTCTCGGTCGTAGCCGCCATGTCAGTCATGCCGCCAGCCTATCTCGCCATGTCCTGCCATCGTCATGTCAGCAGTGAAGGCCATCCACATCACAACCGCTTGCGGAAATGCTCGCCGCCCACGATCAGCAGGCCGGCGGCGACGATAAGGGCGGCGCCCAGGAAAACCTCGCGGCGCGGCACGTCGCCCCAGATCGCGAAGCCGAGCGCGAACGCCCACAACAGCGAACTATATTCGAGTGGGGCGAGGATCGATGCCGGCGTGCGTTTCATGCCTTCGAAGAGAAGATATTGCGCCAGGCCGCCGAGCGCGCCGACGCTGGCAAGAAGCAGCAACTGAGGCAGGTCCGGCGCATGCCACCACAACAGAGCCGGCGCCGCCGAAAACACCAGGAAATAGAAATTGTTGAGAAGGAGCTGGACCATCGAGCGTTCGGCAAGCGCCGTCTTGCGCAGGAGTACGATGGCGATGGCCCATAGGAGAGCCGCCGCCAGTACCAGCAGCACCGGAACGGACAGACCGAGATGGGTGGGGTCGCAAGCGACGAAGACGCCGGCAAAGCCGATCAATACCGCCAGCCAGCGCAGCAACGGCACCATTTCGCCGAGCAAGAACACCGAAAGCACGGTGACGATGATCGGGGCCGTGTAGTAGACAGTGGTCAGTTCGGCGAGCTGCAGGCTGCGGGCGGCATTATAATAACAAAGCCAGGCGGCGAGCGTGAAGGCACTGCGCACCAGCATTGGCCGTACGATCGGCGAGCGCACCGTGTCGGCAAACAGCGCCCGCCCGCCGATCACCGCGCAAGCGCCGAGAACGGTGATGCTGCGGAAGAACATGATCTGCCAGACCGTCAGGCCGGTGACCAGCAGCTTGATCGAGGCGTCCTGCGTCGAAAACAGCAAGTAGGCGGCGCCGGTCAAAAGGATTCCGCCGAGAACCCTTTCGCGTGTTTCGAGAATAGCGATATCGGCCATGCGGCGTCGGACTGCTTGCGTGATGGCGGTTCCTGCCCCGTCGGCTCCGCTGCCATCAGCTATACGGGGGAAAGCCTGCGCGGCGCTATTCCAGCGCCAGGCATGCGTTGGGGCAGCGCCAACGCGCTCACTGCGTGGCTTGATAGAGTTCCGAGGCCGCATCCTTCAGCGCCCGCCGGCCGTCCGGGCGCAAGTACATCATGTGCCCACCTTCGACAACATCGAGGCGAATGGGCTTGGTATCGGCAAGTGAGGGCAGCTGGCTTACCAGATAGCGTGAGGCCAGATAGGGTGTGACCAGGTCGGTATAGCCGTTGACGATCACGATGCCCAGCGATGGGTTGAGCGCCCGCGCTCGCTGCAGATCGGTCATCACACCGGCATACCCCTGCCGCGAGGTGCCGTAATCCCAACTGCGGGTGATCTCCCCGTTGAGCAGCCGATAGCTGACGTCGGTGCGGAAATTCAGCTCGTCGCGGACATAGCCGACGAAAGCCGAAGTCAGCGCCGGCACGCTGCGGTCGAGCACCGGATCGGGGCCAGCAATGCGAGCATTCTCGGGCGCGATGTCGGCCGTGCCGATCATGGCGTCATAGGGACTGAGCACTTTACCTCTGGCGCGGGCAAACTCCCTTGCGAACAGGTCGGTCGGGATGCGCGCAAAATTCCGCTGCACGACATCGAGCGGCAGCCCGGTGATTTCCGCCACACGCTTGCTCGCAACTCGCCCGCCTTCCTCCAGTCCGCTCGCAATCGCGGTGAGATAGTCGCCCAATGCATATCGCTCGATCTCGGCGAGCTTGGCCCGCAGCGCCTCGCCGGCAACGCCGTCGGCACTCAGCCGTGCCGCCGCCAGCGAAGGCAGTTCGAGCGCCCAATGCAGCGGCTCGAACTGGTCGGGCAGCACCAGCATGAATTCCAGCGCCGGCGAGATCAGCACGATGCCGCTCGGGCCGACACCGATGTCTTCCTGCAGGGTCCGTGCCAGCAGTGCCGCCCGGAACCCGCCATAACTTTCCCCGGCGAGGAACAGCGGCGATCCCGTGCGGCCGTTCTGCGCGAGATACAGCCGGATGAAAGCGCCCATCGAACTGGCATCCTGATTGACACCCCAGAAATCATGCGTGTCCTGGCCCGGTGCTTCACGGCTGTAGCCGGTTCCGACCGGATCGACGAAGACGAGGTCGGTCATGTCGAGCCAACTGTCCGGATTGTCGATCAGCTTTTGCGGCGGGGGCAGGAATTCGCCACCGGCGCCGGTTGCGATTATGCGCGGGCCGAGCGCGCCGATATGCAGATAAGCGGAAGCTGCTCCCGGGCCGCCATTGAACACGAAAGTGATGGGGCGTCTTGGCTCCTTTACCGGGGTCGCCGGCGGCTGCAACACATAGGCGACATAGAACATCTCCGCCGTGACGTCGCCCTTGCCGGAACGCAGCGACAAGCGTGCCGGCCTTTGCCTGATAGTCGAGCTTGCGTCCGGCTAGCGTGATCGAATGATTGGTAGTCTGCGGCTGCGGCAGCAGCGACAGCACCCCGCCTGTGGGTACCGGCCGCTCGGTGGTCTCGGCAAGCACGGGCTGCGCAATGGCGGCAAGCATCAAAACGATGAGAGGGACCGGTTTCAGTTTGAGCGGCATGGTGCCTCCGCGAGAACGACTGCCGCATAGGTATGGCTGGGGCGGTCGAAGTCAAAGGAAACGTCGAGTCAGTGGTTCGGCACAATTACCGCCGCGTTCCTTCGCCAGCATGTCCCAGGATTTGCACATGCCTCGCAAGACAATGCTATCAACGCGAAAAGACCCCGAAAGGAATGGAAAATGGACGCCACCGCACTCAAAGCCATGCAGGCACCGCTCAAGGAGGTCTACCGCGACGATGCTTCGCGTGCGTTGATCACGCTGAAGGCCCGGGGCAGCCTCGACGACCAGTCGATCGCCTGCAAGGTGGAGACGGGCAGGGCGCTGGCAATCGCCGGCCTGCATCCGGCAACGGGAGGCTCAGGGCTTGAGCTCTGCTCCGGCGACATGCTGCTCGAAGCCCTGGTGGCCTGCGCCGGGGTAACGCTGAAGGCGGTGGCGACGGCGCTCGAGTTCAAGCTCGGCACCGCCACGGTGGAAGCCGAAGGGGATCTTGATTTTCGCGGCACGCTCGGTGTCGCCAAGGACGCACCGGTCGGTTTTCGTGCCATCCGGCTCAATTTCAATCTCGACACGAATGAAACGCAGGAGCGTATCGACTCACTGCTGAAACTGACCGAGCGCTATTGCGTGGTGTTCCAAACCATCAATCAGAAGCCGGAACTGATGGTGACGGCCCAGCGCTGATGAACCCCCATCGAGGGGGAGATGTCGCCAAGGGCGATAGAGGGGCCGGTACGTCCTGACGCGACTTCCTGATGAATAAAGGAGGCCGGCGCTTCATGCGCGGCGACCTCCTCTGGCTGCCGGCCGTCTCCACCTTAAGGGGGAGATTAAGCTTTACTGGGCTGACGGCTGTTCGGCATCGCCCTCGTCGGTGAAGGGCGAGGCACTCGGCACGCATTGGATAGACCAGCCGGTCGGTGTCGGCTGCTTCTGATATTCGGTGATGGCGGCGGTGCATTGTTCACGCTTGTCGAAGGTGCTGGGCAGCACCACCATGCCACCCTGCGGGCCGGCGATTACCAGATACCAGACCAACGCTGCGGTCGAAGCCATGGGAATTTCCTTGTTCTGCCCAGCTCGGGCGCTTGTTGTGGGAGTCGCTACGATTCTACCAACTCCGCGGAAATGACGAAAGCATGACCGCGGCGCGGCCTTTCCACCTTAAACCACAGCCGCGTGATGATCCGGCGGATTTCTGAAACCAGCGTCTTGCAGCCCTTGGTTATTCCGGCTGCTTATAAGCGACGAAGCGGTTGTGCTTGGCTTGGAAGATCAGCCCGGTTTCCTTCAACTCGGGGCTGGCCAGCGGCACGATGCGCTTGGCGATCTCTGAAGGATGCGGCAGCGTCTCCGGATCCTCACCGGGGACGGCCTGGGCTCGCATCGCGGTGCGGGTGGCGCCTGGATCGGCGGCGTTGACTCGCAACGGCAGGCTTTGCGTCTCATGCGCCCAGGAGCGCATCATGGTTTCGACCGCCGCCTTCGACGCTGCGTAAGGCGCCCAGAAGGCGCGCGCCGAATGCGCGGTATTGGAAGAAAGAATGATGGCCCTGCCGGCATCCGAGAGCCGCAGCAGAGGGTCGACCGAGCGGATCAGCCGCCAGGTCGAGGTCACGTTGATGGTTATCACCTTTTCGAAGGTCTTGGCCTCGACATGGCCGATCGGCGAGATGACGCCGAGCACGCCGGCATTGGCGACGAGGATGTCGAGCTTGCCCCAGCGCTCGTGGATGGCGCCGCCCAGCCGGTCGATGCCGGCCATGTCGGCGAGGTCGAGCGGCACCAGCGTTGCCTGGCCGCCGCCTGCCTTGATCTGATCGTCGAGCTCTTCCAGTCCGCCAACAGTGCGCGCAACCGCAATCACATGGGCACCGGCGGCCGCCAGTTCCCTGGCGATGAAATAGCCTATGCCGCGCGAGGCGCCGGTGACGACCGCGACGCGGCCGGTAAGGTCGAGGGTCATGCGATGGATTCCGGAAGTCTGCCTGGGCTGATGATGGTCCGGCAATCCTACGACCCGCTCGTCGCCAGCAGTGACAGGGTGCGCACATTGTCGTGGCCTTCGAAGTCGAGCAGGCGGGTCGGATACTGGCCGGTGAAGCAGGCATCGCAGAATTGCGGCTGCTCACTGTCGCGGCCGGCCTCGCCGACGGCGCGGTAGAGGCCGTCGATCGACAGGAAGCCGAGTGAATCGACGCGGATGAATTCAGCCATTTCCTGCACGGACATGCGCGAAGCCAGAAGCTTCGACTTCTCCGGCGTGTCGACGCCGTAGAAGCAGGAGGCGCTGGTCGGCGGCGAGGCGATGCGCATATGCACCTCCTTGGCGCCGGCGTCACGAACCATCTGCACGATCTTCTGGCTGGTGGTGCCGCGCACGATCGAATCGTCGACCAGAACCACGCGCTTGCCCTCGATCATGCGGCGGTTGGCATTATGCTTCAGCTTGACGCCCATGTGGCGGATCGAATCGCCGGGCTGGATGAAGGTGCGGCCGACATAATGGTTGCGGATGATGCCGAGTTCGAAGGGTATGCCCGCCGCCTGGCTGAAGCCGATTGCCGCCGGTGTGCCGGAATCCGGCACCGGCACGACAATGTCGGCCTCGACAGGGTTTTCCTGCGCCAGTTCGGCGCCGATGCGCTTGCGCACCTCGTAAACGTTGCGGCCTTCGACCGAAGAGTCCGGCCGGGCGAAATAGACATATTCGAAGATGCAGAAGCGGGTCTTCTGCGGCTCGAACGGAAACAGGCTTTCAATGCCCTTGGAGGTGATGACGACCATCTCGCCGGGTTTCAGGTCGCGCACGAAGCGCGCGCCGATAATGTCGAGAGCGCAGGTTTCGGAGGCAAGGATCCATGCGCCGTCGAGATCGCCCAGCACCAGCGGGCGGATACCGAGTGGATCGCGGCAGCCGATCATCTTCTTGGCTGTCATCGCCACCAGCGAAAAAGCGCCCTCGACCTGCCGTACCGCATCAATGAAGCGCGAGTTGAGATCCCGTTCCTTGCTGGTCGCCACCAGATGCAGGAGCGTCTCGGTGTCGGAAGTGGAAGAGAAGATCGCGCCTTGCTTCTGCAATGCACGCTGCACTGTCATGGCATTGGTCAAATTGCCGTTATGGGCGACGGCAAAGCCGCCATCGGCGAGTTCGGCGAAGAAGGGCTGAATGTTGCGCATGCCGGCGCCGCCGGTCGTGGCGTAGCGTGTGTGACCAATGGCCCGGTTGCCCTGCAGGCTGTCGATGACCCGTTGTTTGGTGAATGTGTCGCCGATCAGGCCAACATGGCGTTCGACATGGAACTGCGTGCCGTCATAGGAAACGATACCGGCCGCCTCCTGGCCGCGATGCTGCAGCGCGTGCAGGCCTAGCGTGACGATGGCTGCCGCGTCTTGCCGGCCGAAAATGCCGAACACGCCGCATTCGTCATGGAAATGGTCGTCGGCCTCGGCGGAAAGCACGTCGTCTGCGTCTGCCATCTTAAGCTCCGCTAAAATCGCCATATAAGGCGCTCGCGCGTCGAAAGCAACGCACTGCCTGCAGTCCTTCACATGGTCGCACGTTCTGGCGCCCCGTTTGGGGCGTCAGTTAGCAGGTGCTGCCGGCGCCGGCTTGGCCGTGTTGTCCGCCGGGCCGGCGTCATTATCGTCAGGAGCCGGCGCATTGGCGTCGTCACCTGTTGTCGGCGCATCCGCCGCTGGCGCATCCGCCGCCGGTGCATCGGGCGCAGCCGGGGTCTCGGCGCCTGTTTTCGGGCTGAACTTCTTGAGAATTGCGTTTTCGGTGTCGGCTGGCAGCAGGTTCTCGATCTTGGCGCCTATCGATTCCAGCAACGGCCGCGATTTGGCATCCGTGACCCAGGCCGGAGCCTTGGCGCCGGCCAGCCAGTTGAAGAACAAAAGTGCCACCGCCACCACCAGGATGCCGCGCGCGGCGCCATAGAGGAAGCCAAGTGTCCGGTCGAGCGCGCCGATGCGGGAATCGATGATCCAGTCGGCGAGCTTCATGGTGATGACCGAGACGACGATCAGCGCGATGATGAAGACGACGCCGGCGGAGGCCGCCATCGCGATCTTCTCATTTTCGATGTAAGGCTTCAGATAGGGCAGGACCGGTTTGTAGAAGAAGAAAGCCGCCGCTGCTGCCGCCGCCCACGAGACGACCGACAGGACCTCGCGCGAGAAGCCGCGAACCATGGCGAGCATCGCCGAGACCAGGGTGAAGCCGACGAGAATTCCGTCAAGCAGCGTAATCGGCATGTCTTTCGCCCCACTCCGATCTCTTTTTCACGGCTCGACGAGCCGCGTCACTCTTCATCGTCGGCGCGGCTGCGCCGCGAGCCGGCTATGCGCGCCACGAGGTCGGTAAGCTCGGTGGGCTGGAAAGCGCCGGCCCCGATCCCTCCAGCAAGTTCCTCGCTGCCCAAGGGCAGAACCGCGCTACCAAAACCCAGCTTTTCGGCTTCCTTGAGGCGCTGTTGCGCATGCGCAACCGGCCTCACCGCGCCCGATAGGCTGATTTCGCCGAAATAGACGCAATCGGCGGGAAGGGCAAGACCGGTGAGCGAGGAAACCAGTGCTGCGGCGACCGCGAGATCGGCCGCCGGCTCGCTGATGCGATAGCCGCCGGCGACGTTGAGATAGACGTCGTGCTGGCCGAAGCGAACGCCGCAATGCGCCTCCAGCACCGCCAGCACCATCGACAGCCGCGCCCCGTCCCAGCCGACCACCGCCCGGCGCGGCGTGCCGAGCGAGGACGGCGCGACCAGCGCCTGGATCTCGACCAGAACGGGCCTTGTGCCCTCCATGCCGGCGAAAACGGCCGCACCGGGCGATTTCGCATGCCGCTCGCCAAGGAACAGCTCCGATGGGTTGGAGACTTCGCGCAAGCCCTTGTCCGACATTTCGAAGACGCCGATCTCGTCGGTCGGTCCGAAGCGGTTCTTCACCGTGCGCAGGATGCGGTAGTGGTGGCCGCCTTCGCCCTCGAAATAGAGCACGCCGTCAACCATGTGCTCGACCACGCGCGGGCCCGCGATCTGGCCTTCCTTGGTGACATGGCCGACGAGAACGATCGCCGCACCTGTGGATTTGGCGTAACGGATCATCGCCTGGGCGGCGGCACGCACCTGGGTAACGGTGCCTGGCGCCGAATCGGCAAGATCGGTCCAAAGCGTCTGGATCGAATCGAGAATGACGAGGTCCGGGCGCTTGCCGTCCGCGATGGTGGCGAGGATGTCCTCGACATTGGTTTCCGCCGCCAACTCGACCGGGGTGGACGCGACGCCGAGGCGCTGCGCGCGAAGCCTGATCTGCGCGACGGCTTCTTCGCCTGAGACATAGACGATGCGGTGGCCTCTCGAGGCAAGAGCGGCGGCGGCCTGGGTGAGCAGCGTCGACTTGCCGATGCCGGGATCACCGCCGACCAGCAGCGCCGAACCGCGCACGAAACCGCCGCCGGTGGCGCGGTCGAGTTCGCCAATGCCCGAGACGATGCGCGGCGCATCCTCGATATCGCCGGAAAGCGTGGTCAACACCACCGCACGGCCCTTGCGGGCGTTGCGGGTGTTGGCTGGCCCCGAGCCGATACCGCCGGACGTGCCCTCCTCGACCAGCGTGTTCCACTCGCCGCAGGCATCGCATTTGCCGGCCCAGCGCTGATGCACCGATCCGCAATTCTGGCAGATGAATTGAACGCGGGATTTGGCCATCAGGCGCGGTCCGATTCGAACATCGCTGGATAGCTTGGCGGGACAGCGCTCTCCTCTGGCCAGCCGGCAATCTTCCCCTCAAGGGGGGAGATCGGATGTCGCGACGGCTTTCGCCTATCGTCATCGTTGCAAGGTGAGCGACAGAATCGAAATTGCCGATCTCCCCCCTTGAGGGGGAGATGTCCGGCAGGACAGAGGGGGGCGCGAAGGAATGAGACCTTTCTCAAGAAGCTACTCGAACCTCTCCGCAATATGATGCTCCTCGGCGAGGTCGGAGAAGCGTGTGAATTCACCGTGGAAGGCCAGCGTGACCGTGCCCGTCGGCCCGTGGCGCTGCTTGGCGACGATGACCTCGGCCTTGCCGCGCATCTCGTTCATCTCGTTTTCCCACTTGACGTATTCCTCGGTGCCAAGCTTCGGCTCGCGGTTCTTGAGATAGTATTCTTCGCGGTACACGAAGATCACGACGTCGGCGTCCTGCTCGATCGAACCGGATTCGCGCAAGTCCGAGAGCTGCGGGCGCTTGTCGTCGCGGCTTTCGACCTGACGCGACAGCTGTGAGAGCGCGATGATCGGCACGGTCAGCTCTTTTGCCAAGGCCTTCAGGCCCGTGGTGATCTCGGTGATTTCCTGGACGCGGTTCTGCGATGCCTTGGCGCTGGACCCTTGCATCAGCTGGATATAGTCGATGACGATGAGGTCGAGGCCGCGCTGGCGCTTCAGGCGGCGCGCGCGGGCAGACAATTGCGCGATCGAGATGCCGCCGGTCTGGTCGATGAAAAGGGGAATCTTCTGCATGGTCTGCGAACAGGCGACCAGCTTTTCGAAGTCCATTTCACTGATTTCGCCGCGGCGGATCTTCGACGAAGAGATTTCCGTCTGTTCGGAAATGATACGTGTTGCGAGCTGTTCGGACGACATTTCGAGCGAGAAGAACCCGACGACGCCGCCATTGGCCGCCTTGAACGAGCCGTCGGCCTGTTGTGCCGGCACATAGGCCTCGGCGACATTGAAGGCGATGTTGGTGGCGAGCGACGTCTTACCCATGCCCGGACGGCCGGCAAGGACGATCAGGTCGGAGGGTTGCAGGCCGCCCATGCGGCGGTCGAGGTCGCGCATGCCGGTGGCCAGGCCCGACAGACCGCCGTCGCGCATATAGGCTGCGTTCGCCATGTCGACGGCGGTCTTGACCGCGTCGGTGAAGCTCTCGAAGCCGCCATCATAGCGTCCGGTTTCGGCCAGTTCGAACAGGCGGCGTTCGGCGTCCTCGATCTGCTCGGAAGGCGACATGTCGACCGGCGCGTCATAAGCGATGTTGACCATATCCTCGCCGACGGTGATCAGCGCGCGGCGCGTCGCCAGATCATAGATGGCGCGGCCATAGTCGGTGGCGTTGACGACGGTGACGGCTTCCACCGCCAGCCGCACGACATATTGCGCCACCGTCATGTCGCCGACCTTCTCGTCGGCCGGCAGAAAGGTCTTCAAGGTAATCGGCGTCGCCACCTTGCCCATGCGGATGAGCTCAGCCGCGACTTCAAAGATCCTGCGGTGCAGGGGCTCGTAGAAATGGCTCGGTTTCAGGAAGTCGGAGACACGGTAGAAGGCATCGTTATTGACGAGAATCGCGCCGAGCAGCGCCTGCTCCGCCTCAATGTTGTTCGGCGCCTCGCGATAAAGCGGTTGCTCCGCCACGCCGAATTTTCGCGCTGCCTCTGCCATGATACCCCCGATTTCGATCCCGGCCTTTCGATATCAGAACGAGGCGAAACCATGCTGACCTTTCTGCATCACCGTACGACCAAACGGCCCCGATGCCCCGTTTGTTCACAGGGACGGCAAACCGTCCACAGGACAGTGTTCCTGTGCCCCGATTCCGGTTGACTCGGCGGGCTTCGATTCTTATGCGAGGCCATGGAACGAAGCAAGAACAATCGGCCACTTAAGTGGTGCCGGGTTCCATGGCATCGCCCCAGTCCAGGCGCCTGGCCAGCCTGAACACGTCCCCATCCCGCTTCGTAAACAGCTTTTCGCCCGCGCCTCCGTCCGGCTCGCAAAGTTTCAGCGACACCTTGCCGGAGCCGGATTTCGGCGGCGCAATCACACGCGCCGCTCGATAGGCGGCCGGCTGACGCGACGCGGCGACAAAAATGAATTTCTCGTCTTCCCACGGCACCTCGGCGTCCTTGGCCAGCCGGTGCAGGCGCGAGCGGGCGACGCGGCGGGAAAAGTGGCACCAGTCGGGCGGGCTGAGCGGGCAGGGTGCCTGGTGCGGACAAGGCGCCAGCAGATGCGCGCCGTCCGCGATCAATTGCGTGCGCACTGTCAGAATTCGCTGCCAGCCCGCCGGCGTGCCCGGTTCGACGATCAGCAATGTGTCTTTCGTGAGCTGCCATAGCCGGTCGACCATTTTGGGCAGGGATGCCGGCACGATCTCGTCCAGCACATAGGCGCATGTAACGAGGTCTGCCGACTCAACGTCACCAAGGTCGATCGTGACGTCACCGGCCTGCCAGATGGTTCGGGCGGCAATCGCATCGGCGGCGAGCATCTCGCCGACCTTGCGCACCGCGGCACTTGCTTCCAGCAGCACGGCCTGTTCGAGATCAGGCCAGAGATCGCTGGTGGCCCAAAGCACCGTACCAGGGCCAGCGCCAACATCGATCAAGGTTTTCGGCATGAAATCCGGCCGGGCCTCATTCAAAGCGCCAAGGCTGGCGCGGACCGCGGCATAAGTCGCCGGCAGCCGCGCCGCCAGATAAGCCTTGACCGCCATGTCCTGAGCCATGTGCAGACGGCCGTCGCGAAGTTCGGCCCGGTAGCGGTCTGACAGGGTTTTCGCCGCCTGCTTCAGCTCCGGCAGCGGAACCCTTTCCAGGATACGATCGACAGCTTGTCGAAGAGATGCTGGCAATTCCACGCTATGCCCCTCGCGGTGCGAGCAGGATAACCGAAGCTCCGACGATGCAAAGCGCGGCACCGGCAAAATCCCAGCGGTCGGGCCGTACGTCTTCCACCAGCCACAGCCAGGCCAACGAGGCAACGATGTAGATCCCGCCATAAGCGGCATAGGCGCGGCCCGCGGCATTGCTGTCGACCAGCGCCAGAAGCCAGGCGAACAGAAGCAGCGACACGAAGCCTGGCGCCAGCCACAGCGGCGACCGTTCCAGCCGCCACCAGGCCCACACCGAAAAACAGCCGGCGATCTCGGCCAGTGCTGCGACGGCATAGAGGATGTAGGTCATGAAAAAGGCCTCGCGACGATTCACGAGGCCTTTCTCAGGGCAGGGGCCGGGAATGGCAAGCGCCAATGGCGAACGGCGTGCCGATGGTGTGCCTACTCCGCCACCTTGCGGCGGCGGGCGGGCTTGGCGGGTTTCTCGACGGGAGCCGCTTCGCGGTGGCCCATGTCGCGCATTTCCAGCGCCTTTTCACATTTGGCCATGTAGTCACGGGTCATCGGCAGCGTGTCGTTCTTCTTGGCGATCTGGAACTGGAAAATGACCAGGTCCTGCCAGCGGAACGCGGCTTCCGAAGCGGCGAGATAAAATTCCCACATGCGGCAGAAGCGTTCGTCATAGATCGCCCTGGCCTTGTCGCGGTTGGCGGCGAAGCGCTCGCCCCAATGCTTCAGCGTATCGGCATAGTGGAGCCGCAGGATCTCGATGTCCGTGACCACGAGGCCGGACTTCTCGATTGCCGGCAGCACTTCCGACATTGCCGGTATGTAGCCGCCCGGGAAAATATACTTCCGGATGAAGGCGCTGGTCGCCCACGGCACGCCGGAGCGGCCGATCGTGTGCAGAAGCATCACGCCATCGGGCTTCAGCAACGTTGCCGCCTTGTCGAAGAAGGTCCGGAAGTGGTTGACGCCGACATGCTCGAACATGCCGACCGAGACGATGCGGTCGAAGCGTTCGTTGAGCTCGCGATAATCCTTCAGCTCGAAATGGACGTGGTTTTCCAGGCCTTGCGCGTGCGCACGGTCGGTGGCGACGCCATGCTGTTCCGTCGACAGCGTCACGCCCTGCACGTCGACGTCGAACGCCTTGGCGAGATAGAGGCCGAGCCCGCCCCAGCCGGAGCCGATGTCGAGCACGGTCTGGCCGGCCTTCAGTCTGAGCTTGGCGGCGATATGCCGTTTCTTGGCCGCCTGGGCCTCGTCCAGCGTCATGTCCGGCTGCTCGAAATAGGCGCAGGAATACTGCATGTCCTCGTCGAGGAAAAGCCGATAGAGCTCGCCCGAAAGATCGTAGTGGCGCTGCACGTTGCGGCGCGAGCGCGAGGTGGTGTTGATCTGCTGCAGCCGGCGGAAGGCGTGGCGCAGGCCCTCGATGGCTTTCGACCAGGTCGCGTCGATGCCGCCGCTGCCCATGTTCTGGAAGGCAATGCGCATCAATCCAAGTACACCGCCCTCGAGAATGTCGAGCTCGCCGTCCATGTAGGATTCAGGCACCGCCAGCATCGGATCGAAAGTGATGGCGCGTTCGGCATGCCTGGTCTTGATGTGCATGTGCACCGGCTCGCCGCTGCCGTCGCCGAAGGTGAACGTCGCGCCTTTGGGCCCGGTTACCTTGAGATTGCCCGAGCGCACCAGGCGGTCGAGAATGCGCTTCAACAGAATATTCATGCTCAGATGTCCCCTCACGGTCAGACAGGCTGTCCTATTCTGCATCAATATGTAGGGTTTCGAAAAGTTCCTTTTGGCACAAAAATGCCCGGGCGAGAGGCCCGGGCATTAGTCCAGAATTGACTGGAAAGCGGCAGGGTGGTCTGAGTGCCGGTCCGGCGCCCAGACTGTCCCGTCAGGCGTTGTCTTCGCCGCCTTCGAACTCGGCGTTCGGATCGAAGAAGTTTTCCGGTCGCGCATTGTCGTTGATGTCGTCGCCATAGATGGCTTCGGCGGTGGTCAGCGTCTCGCCCTTGGCCTGGCGCTCGGCCTCGTCGGCCGTGCGGGCGATGTTGAGCGTGATCGTGACTTCGACTTCCGGATGCAGCGCGATCGCCACATTGGTGAGACCGATTGTCTTGATCGGCTGGTTGAGTTGGATCTGGTTGCGGTTGACCGTGAAGCCTTCCGCCGTCAGCAGATCGGCGATGTCGCGCGTCGACACCGAACCGTAGAGCTGACCGGTCTCGCCGGCCGAACGGACCGCGATGAAGCTCTTGCCGTCGAGCTTTTCAGCAATCTGGCTGGCTTCCGACTTGCGCTCGAGATTGCGGGCTTCGAGCTGGGCGCGCTGGCCTTCGAACTTCTTCTTGTTGGCTTCGTTGGCGCGCAGCGCCTTGCCCTGCGACAACAGGAAATTACGGGCAAAGCCGTCCTTGACCTTGACGGTATCGCCCATCTGGCCGAGGCGGGAAACGCGTTCGAGAAGAATGACTTCCATGGTTTTGTTCCTTTGGTTGGACGCCAATCCCCGGGATCGACGCCGAATGTCTGTGGAACAGGTCAGGAAGCTCTGGGCACGACGTGGCGCCGGTGTCGCTGTCCTGCCTGTTCAGGCAGTTAGGATATCTTTCGAAATCCAACTCGGGATTTTTGGTTCGGAACCGGTCGCGCCCGTCGCGATCGGCAGGAAAAGCGGGCGGTAAAACCGCCCGCTTGGATCGTATTTAACGGACCACGTAGGGCAGCAGGCCAAGGAAACGGGCGCGCTTGATCGCCTTGGCGAGCTCGCGCTGCTTCTTCTGGCTGACGGCGGTGATGCGCGACGGCACGATCTTGCCGCGCTCGGAGATGTAGCGCTGCAGGAGACGCACGTCCTTGTAGTCGATCTTGGGCGCGTTGGCACCGGAGAACGGGCAGGTCTTGCGGCGACGATGGAACGGGCGCCGGGTCGGGATCTGATTGATGTCGACCATTATTCTGCACCCCCTTCAAAGCCTTCGCGCGGACGGCGCGGACCACGCTCGCCACCGGCATCACCGAAGCTGCGCGGCGGACGATCGCCACGGTCGCCGCGATCGCGGTCGCCGAACGAACGTGGGCCACGATCGCCACGGTCGCGGTCGCCGAAGCTGCCGCGCTCGGAGCGCTCTTCGCGCTTCTGCATCATGGCCGAGGGACCTTCCTCATGCGCCTCGACCTTGATGGTCAGGAAACGCAAGACGTCCTCGGACAGACCCATCTGGCGCTCCATCTCGTTGAGCGCGGCTGGCGGGCAGTTCAAATCCATGAGTGTGTAGTAGGCCTTCCGGTTCTTGTTGACCCGGTAGGTGAGGGACTTCAGTCCCCAGTTCTCGACCCGGCCGACAGACCCGCCATTCGCTGCGATGACGCCCTTGTACTGTTCGACAAGCGCATCGACCTGCTGCTGCGAGAGGTCTTGCCGGGCAAGAAACACATGTTCGTAAAGAGCCATTATGTCTTTCGTGCCTTTCTTCGTTTCTCTCCCGGTTCCCGGCGGCAAAAGCCTCTGCAACTTCTCTGACCCGTGGAGCCCAACAAGGCGCGGGGAAGAAAGGAGCATGACGAGACGGTCGAGAGCGGAGACACGGGAGGCGGAAGCGCTTCTGGCTTCACACGAAGGCTTTTGATAAAACCTCCGGCCCTCCGTTCAGCCCCCAGCTGGGACCGGCAGATTGGCGGCGTCTATACAGCAATCCACTGACAAAGCAAGGGCAAGCGGCGTCCCCAATGTCGCAGGGCGCTGGAAAATCAAGCCGCGGCGCCGGTACGGCCCGGCGGTTTTACGGCAACCAGCCCTTAACCACAATGTCAGGTTGTGCAGGGTTGAGCCTCGCCGTCAACGGTCGGTTCATCATGGAAGGGGCAAAAACTCGGACAACCCGCATAACAAGCGGCAAGCATTTCCGGGGGTAAGAATGCTTCTCAACAGGTTCTGGCGCTCCACGAGCGGCAATTTCACGCTATTGCTCGCCCTGGGCCTGCCGGCCATCTTGTCAGCCGTGGCCTTCGCGGTCGACGTGTCCACCATCATGCGGGCCAAAAGCAACCTGCAGAATGCGCTCGACGCGGCAAATCTTGCGTCCTCGCATCTGGGCGATCTGGACATTACCCGGACCGACGCCTTCGACCGTTACTTCCAGGCCAATATTGCCGGACATGGCGAACTCACCAACGCACAGGCGACGCTGACCGTCGACAGAGGCGTCAATTTCATCAAGACAAAGGCTGTCGCCTCGGCGGACGTCAATCTGAACTTCGCTTTCCTGTTTGGCCGGAACAAGCACATCGTGGTCGATGCCTCGGCCGTCGAATCGAACAACCAGCTCGAGGTTGTGCTGGTGCTGGACAATACCGGCTCGATGGCCGGCGCCAAAATTGCTGCCCTGAAGACAGCGACGGACAATCTGCTCAGATATCTGGAAACGGCACAATCACCAACACGCAAGGTCCGCGCGGCACTGGTTCCGTTCGTCACGGCCGTCAATGTCAATGGCGACGGCTTCGACCCATCCTGGATCGACATGGACGGCAAATCATCCACCAATGGGATCAATTTTCCCGTCATCAATGGCAAGCGTCCCAATCATATGGCGCTGTTCAGACAATTGATGAAAGACCCGGCCTCGGCCGCCAGGTTGACCGGATGGAAGGATGACAAAGGGATCGACACGGGTTGGAAAGGCTGCGTCGAGGCGCGGCCCGGCTCCTTTAACATTTCCGATACGTCGCCTGACCCGTCTTACCCCGACACTCTGTTCGTGCCGTACTTCGCGCCGGACAGTCCAGGGAACGGCACGAAGCCTTCCGGCAGCTATTCAAACGACGCCAATTACTACAACAACTCTTTTGTCGACGACGTCCCCGACCAGACCAAGCTTGCTCAGAATGGGGGATTGAACATTCTTGGAATAGATCTGAGCGGCTTGCTTGGAAGCGACGCCAGCGCGTCGAAGAAGGATCTCGAAACAATCGCCAAGTATGTCGCACCGCAGAACACCGCCATCGCCACCGCTGCCACCACCGATCCGAATGCCTTGCAATTGACGGTGGGGCCAAACCGGTCCTGTCCCTCGCCGGTCGTTCCGTTGACGGAAGATTTTACGAAGCTCCGCAAGGAGGCCGCCAAGATGCTTGCCTGGGCCGGGTCGGGCACCAATGTTGCCGAGGGCCTCGCTTGGGGCCAGCGGGTGTTGTCGCCGTCGGCGCCATACACTGAGGGAACGCCGTGGAAGACGCCTGGGGTAAGCAAAATCGTCATGCTGCTCACTGACGGTGAGAACGTGGTCTATGGCGCCAGCAAAGAGACGACCAAGTCGGACTATACCTCCTATGGTTATCTCGCGGGTTCAGGCTATGGCGCTGCCGGTCGGCTTGGATCGGACAATCAGACGACCGCCGCGCGCAATGTGGACGGATGGACCAAGAGCGTCTGCACGCAGTTGAAAAATCAGGGCGCAGAGATCTACACCATGGTGCTGCAGTCCGACACCGCGGCCAACCGCACGCTTTACAGTGCCTGTGCCTCGGATCCTAGCGACTACTACGCAGTCAATGATCCGAACAAACTGCCAAACGTATTCGAGCAGATCGCCAGCAAGTTCTCGAAGCTGCAACTGACCAATTGAACGCTCGATCTCGCTGCTGAACGATGGCGCCGGCTCAGCTCGTATGGGCGACGACCTTGTTGACCGTCTCGGGGAAGAAGTCCGGCGCTGCGTGGCGCTTGCCGAACATCATATCGTACTGGATCAACTGGAAATCGCGGATCGCCGGGTCGATCTCCTTCTGACGCGACCAATCGGGCGTGGCTTGGCCAGTCGGTGTCAGCAGCAGGTTGCGGTCGACCACGCGGTAGCGCTCCCGCATCTCGCCCAGGAAACCGGTGTAGTAGGGATGGGTGATGCCCGCGGCCGTCAGGATATGATAGGGCAGGAATGCCGGGCTCACCGTGCCGAGGTCCTTGATTGGACCGGAGCGGTTCGACCAGACGACCAGCGGTGTCTCGTGATGTTCAAGGGCCGCTTCCGGCGTCGGCTCCTTGCGTGGCGCGACGTTGTCCTTGAGGAACCCGGTCTCGACATAGACCGGCCCCAACGGCGGCAGATGGTCGCCGAAAAAGGCGATGATCGTTGGCCGCTCGCGCTTCTTGGCCCATTCGATCAGTCGGTCAAGGCCGCGGTCCGCATCGGCCGAACCCTCCGCATAGCTCAGCAGCGAATCGCGCGCCCACTGGCTGATCGGCGCCTGTACCGAGTGGGTCGGGTTGTTATAGCGGTTCGGCTCATAGGGGCCGTGGTTCTGCAGGCTGACGGCGAAGAAGAACACCGGATCGTCGCTGGCGTCGGCTTCGCGAATGATCTCATCCGTCATTGCCGCATCCGATGCCAGCGGTCCGCGCTTTTCCATGGGCGGCAATGTCTCTTCCGACTTGAAATCGTTGAAACCGAAATCGGCATACACCGCGCCACGGTTCCAGAACCAGTTGGTGCCTGGATGGATGGCACGCGCCCTGTAACCTTCACTCTTCAGGAAGGTCGCCATCGAAGGCGTCGGCGTGCGCACATATTGCTGGTAGGGGATGCTGCCGGCCGGCAGGAAAGCATTGGAAAAGCCGGTCAGCGCCTCGAATTCGATGTTGGCGGTCATGCCGCCGAATTCAGGCGAGAACATCGAACCCGAACGCAGTCGCCGCACTGTGGGAATGGGATCCGGCGTGATGGCGACGCCAGGCAGCTTGGTTGGATCCCAGAAGGATTCGCTCATGACGACGATGATGTCGGGCTTGTCATCGGGCACCGATGCTGTTGTCCGCGGCCGGTCGATCGCCGCGATTGCCTTGTCGGAATAGCCTGAGGGTGCCGAGACATGGGCCATCGGCACGTTGAGCGCGAAGGCGAGCGCAAAGCCGTTGGAGGCATAGTTTTCCTTCTGGTCCCACATGATCGGGATGATCTGCAGCCGGTCCCGGGTCCACGAGAAGGTGGCGTAGTCCATGATCGAGACGAAGAAGGCGAGCAGAGGCACTGCCAGCGTCAGCCGTGCAAGGCGGCCTTTGCGGCTGAGGACCGGAACCTTGCGGTGCCACAGCCGCCAGCCGTGGACGAGCAGCGACAGTCCGACGACGATGCCCACGACCATGGCCAGCGCGGTCATCGGCCGTTCGCGCACCAGCAGCGGCAGCAGGGCGAAAATCTGGCGAGCGTAGAGGAAATCCGTCGGATAGAGCGGATCGCCAAGATAGTGCGATTTCTGATGGCCGACAAAGGCCAGCCCCAGGGTCAACGGCGCGACAATCATCAGGCTCTGGTGACTGCGGCCGAGCAAGGCGTCGAGGCCGATCAGGATCAGGGCGAACACGACGATGGTCGTCCAACCCGGCTTGAGCGGTTGAAGAAAGAAGGAAACAGTGCCGGCAACATCGCCACGCACGATCAGTTCGATGGCGAACACCAGGACGGCGGAGATCAGCAGGCTGACCAATCCGTAACGGACGACCGGCCATCTCCGACCCGGCAAATAACCGGTGGACGGATCGTCTTCCAGGAACTGCGGCGCGGCCTCGCCGGCGCGTTTCGAATTCTTGGCCACCTTAACTTCCCCACCCAGCGACAAACGCGTCACTCGATTGTCATGAAACTGTCACGCCAAGCTAGCGCCTGTATCGGAAATAAGAAGAGCCAGCAAACGAATCGTGAGCAGTTTTCATCAGGAGTGATCGCCAAAAGTCCTTTTGGAACAGGCACTCGGCAGAAGGTTCCGACCTGAGGCTTGTTCGAAGCGGGCTTGACTTGACCGGCTGCCTTGCGTCACAGGCAAGGAAAATTCGTGTTATCAGGCAAGCAGAACAAGTCTTCGGGAGCCCTCGCATGGCCGTTGCATTCACCTTTCCGGGACAAGGCAGCCAGGCTGTCGGCATGGGCAAGGATATCGCTGATGCCTTTCCCGAGGCGCGCAGGATCTTCCAGGAGGTCGATGACGCGCTTGGCGAAAACCTGTCGAAGCTGATCTGGGAAGGTCCGGAAGAGACCTTGACGCTGACGGCCAACGCGCAGCCGGCTTTGATGGCGGTATCGCTGGCTGCGATCAGGGCACTGGAATCGCGCGGTTTCTCGTTGAAAGACAAGGTCGCCTATGTCGCCGGCCATTCGCTGGGCGAATATTCGGCGCTTGCCGCCGCCGGCTTCGTTTCCGTCGCCGATGCCGCCCGGCTGCTGCGCATCCGCGGCAATGCCATGCAGGCGTCAGTGCCAGCCGGTGAGGGCGCCATGGCGGCGATCATTGGGCTGGAGCAGGCCGATGTCGAAGCCGCCTGCACCGAGGCCGTGCAAGGGGCCGGCAAGGTCTGCCAGATCGCCAATGACAATGGCGGCGGCCAGTTGGTGATTTCCGGTGCCAAGGCGGCGGTCGAACTGGCGGCGAAACTGTGCACCGAAAAGGGCGCCAAGCGGGCGCTGATGCTGCAGGTCTCGGCTCCCTTCCATTCGGCGCTGATGGCGCCGGCGGCAGAGATCATGCGAGACGCGCTGGCCGGCGTGACGAAGAATGCACCTTTGGTTCCTGTCGTCTCCAATGTGTCGGTGACACCGTCGAGCGATCCGGACGAGATCGCGCGGCGCCTCGTCGAGCAGGTGACCGGCCGCGTTCGCTGGCGCGAGACGGTGGATTGGCTTGGCGCCAACGGCGTCGCCACGCTCTACGAGATTGGTGCAGGCAAGGTGCTTTCGGGCCTGGCGCGGCGTATCAACCGCGACATCGCCACCGCATCGGTCGGTTCGGCGGCTGAAGTCGAGGCGGCATTGGCCGCGCTTGCATAAAGCGCCATTTGATCCCATCCCTATAGGGGTTGTGCTCTTCTCAACCTGGAGACAAAAATGTTCGAATTGACCGGCCGCAAGGCGCTCGTCACCGGTGCTTCGGGGGGGATCGGCGAGGCGATCGCCAGGGTGCTTCATACACAAGGCGCCATCGTCGGCCTGCACGGCACGCGCGTCGAGAGGCTGGAGGCGCTGGCCGCCGAACTGGGTGACCGGGTCAAGCTGTTTCCGGCCAACCTGTCCAACCGTGACGAGGTCAAGGCGCTTGGCCAGAAAGCGGAAGCCGACCTCGAAGGCGTCGATATCCTGGTCAACAATGCCGGTATCACCAAGGATGGGCTGTTCGTGCGCATGTCGGACGCCGACTGGGACACGGTGCTCGAAGTCAACCTGACGGCCGTGTTCAGGCTTACCCGCGAACTCACCCACCCGATGATGCGCCGCCGCCACGGCCGCATCATCAACATCACTTCTGTCGTCGGCGTCACCGGCAATCCCGGCCAGACCAATTACTGTGCCTCCAAGGCCGGCATGATCGGCTTCTCCAAATCACTGGCGCAGGAGATCGCCACCCGCAACATCACCGTCAACTGCGTCGCTCCGGGCTTCATCGAATCGGCGATGACCGACAAGCTCAACGACAAGCAGAAGGAAGCGATCATGGCGGCGATCCCGACGCGCCGTATGGGCACCAGCGCCGAAGTGGCCTCCGCTGTCGCCTATCTCGCTTCCAATGAAGCCGCTTACGTCACCGGCCAGACCATTCACGTGAATGGCGGCATGGCGATGATCTGACGAATGCCATCCAGAAGCGCGCAGCGGTTTTGGGGCAATGACAGGCAAGGCCAGCACGCTGTGAAAACAGACCATTTCGGCTTGGACCTTGGCCATTTTTCGTGTAATGCGGCCCGCAACCCGGCGGTTCGGGCAAAAACCGGTCCGTAGCCGTTGCGTTTCCGGCAGGACCATCTTTCAACTTGATTAGCGGCATTCTGCCCGCTAACGAAGACAGACAAACAAAAGACGAGGATGCCCAAATGAGTGACACCGCAGAGCGCGTCAAGAAGATCGTCATCGAGCACCTTGGCGTCGATGCCGACAAAGTGACGGAGCAGGCGAGCTTCATCGATGATCTGGGCGCTGACAGCCTCGACACGGTTGAACTCGTCATGGCGTTCGAAGAAGAATTCGGCGTCGAGATTCCCGACGACGCAGCCGAGACCATTCTGACCGTTGGCGACGCTGTCAAGTATATCGACAAGGCTTCGGCCTGACGCATTCTGCAGTCATCACCGGGGAGGACCTGCGATGAGGCGTGTCGTCGTCACGGGCCTTGGATTGTTGTCGCCTTTTGGCATGGGCTTCGAGCACAGCTGGAAGGAACTTCTGACCGGCCGCAGCGCCGCCAGGCGCATCACCGAGTTCGAGGTGGAAGATCTTGCCTGCAAGATCGCTCACGTCATTCCGCGTGGTGACGGCAGCAATGCCACCTTCAATCCCGAGGCCGTGCTCGAGCCGAAGGAACTGCGCAAGATCGGCGACTTCATCCTGTACGGGATTGCCGCCGCCGACGAGGCGCTGAAGGATTCCGGCTGGCAACCGAAAACCCATGCCGAACAGTGCGCCACCGGCGTCCTGATCGGCTCGGGCATCGGCGGCATCGAGGGTATCGCCGAGAATGCGATAATCCTGAAGGAGCGCGGTCCGCGCCGCATCAGCCCGTTCTTCATCCCGGGTCAGATCATCAATCTCGTCTCCGGCCAGGTTTCGATCCGGCACGGGCTGAAGGGCCCGAACCATTCCGTCGTCACGGCCTGTTCGACCGGCGCGCACGCCATTGGCGATGCGGCCCGGCTGATCATGTGGGGCGATGCCGACATCATGGTCGCGGGCGGCGCCGAAGCGCCGGTGACGCGGCTGTCGATCGCCGGCTTCGCCGCATGCCGGGCACTGTCGACCGAGCGCAATGATGCCCCGCAGACGGCGTCGCGCCCGTACGATCGTGACCGCGACGGCTTCGTCATGGGCGAGGGTGCCGGTGTTGTCGTGCTGGAAGATCTCGAGCACGCCAAGGCCCGCGGCGCCAAGATTTACGCTGAGGTGACCGGCTACGGTCTCACTGGCGATGCCTATCATATCACCGCACCGGCCGAGGACGGCGACGGCGCTTTCCGGTGCATGGCCGCGGCGTTGAACAGGGCCAAGCTTACGCCCGCCGATGTCGACTACATCAACGCGCATGGCACTTCGACCATGGCCGACACGATCGAACTCGGCGCTGTCGAGCGGCTGGCCGGTAATGCCGCCTCAAAGATTTCGATGTCGTCGACCAAGTCGTCGATCGGCCATCTCCTAGGGGCGGCGGGTGCCGCTGAGGCGATATTTTCGATCCTCGCTATCAGGGACAATATCGCGCCGGCGACCATCAATCTCGACAACCCTGAGCGCGAAACGGCGATCGACCTGGTGCCCAACAAGCCTCGCTCCCGCCAGATCGACGTAGCATTGTCCAACTCCTTCGGCTTCGGCGGCACAAACGCTTCGCTCGTGTTCCAGCGCTACAATGGCTGATCGTCCGGCTGCCGGACGCCGCTTTGGCGTGCCGTCAATTTTGCCATATTCGCCTCTACTCTGCCGCAGGGGATTCGTTGAGAGATCAAACGGTAGGGCGAAATGAACACAAATCCGGCGGGCAACGGAGAATCGGGGCAGCGGCCCGCTAACACCGGGCCGATCGTACCGAAGACGGCCAGCGAGGCCTTGCGACCGGAAGCTGGAACGCCGCCGCCGAAGCGCTCGCGTGCTTCGCGCAGCCAGGTCGTCGTGTTCATGAACTTCGTCATCTCTTTGGTGATCCTGACGGTTCTGGCGGCAGGCGCGGCGCTCTATTTCGGCAAACAGGAATTCACCGAGCCCGGCCCCTCGGCCAATGGCGACACCTTCCTCGTCAAGCCGAACACGGGCGTCCAGGACATCGCCGACCAGCTTGAGCGCCGCGGCCTGATCACTGACGCCCGCGTATTCCGTCTTGGTGTGCGCGCCTTTGGCAATGATTCCGCACTCAAGGCCGGCGAATATGCGATCAAGCCCCGGGCATCCATGCGCGACATCATGGAGTTGCTGAAGAGCGGCAAGTCGGTGATGTATTCGCTGACCATTCCGGAGGGGCTGACCGTCGAGCAGGCACTGGAGCGCATCGCCGACGAACCCGCCTTGAGCGGCGTCATGCCCGCGGCCATGCCGCCGGAGGGCAGCCTTGCCACCGACACGCTGCGCTTCACGCGTGGCGCGACGCGCCAGCAGATGATCGACAAGCTGCTGGCCGATCAGAAGAAACTGGTCGATGAGGTATGGCAGCGGCGTGCGCCGGACCTGCCGCTGGCCAATGTCCAGGAATTCGTCACCCTGGCCTCGATCGTCGAGAAGGAAACCGGCAGGGGTGACGAGCGTTCGCGCGTTGCTGCCGTCTTCCTGAACCGGCTGGCCAAGGGGATGCGCCTGCAATCCGATCCGACCATCATCTATGGTCTGTTTGGCGGCAAGGGAAAGCCCGCCGACCGCCCGATCTACCAGTCCGACATCCAGAAGCTGACGCCCTACAATACTTATGCGATCAGCGGCCTGCCGCCGACACCGATCGCCAATCCGGGCCGTGCGGCACTTGAGGCCGTTGCCAATCCATCCAAGACCGACGATCTCTATTTCGTCGCCGACGGCACAGGCGGTCACGTTTTTGCCGCGACGCTTGATGAGCACAATGAGAACGTTGCCCGCTATCGCGCGTTGCAGAAGAAGCAGGCCGATGAGGCGGCCAAGGCCGCCTCGGCCGCTGGTACCAGCGGCAACAATGCGGACAAGCCTGCCGACGGCAGCGGAAGCGACACCAGCGGTGGCGACAATGGCGACGCCGGCGGCGATGCGGGCGCTGCCCAGTAAGAGGAAGAAAGGCGTTGCCCGCAAGGCGACGGCCTGACATTTGAAGGAACGCCAAGCGTCGGATTTCGATGCACGCGGGCGTGATCGTTTTTACGCAGCACTTGCCCTTGTCCGGAAAACCGGTTTCGGGGTGATGCGCCAAGGATATGCAGGCGACATGAATTTGCAGAGCATGACCGGATTTGCCCGCGCCGTCGCCGAGCATGACGGCACCTCCATCGCTTGGGAGGTCAAGTCCGTCAACGGCAAGAGCGTCGAGGTGCGGCTGCGGCTGCCGCAAGGTTTCGAACGGCTGGAGCCGGCGGTCAGGCAAACACTGCAGAAGCGTTTCGCCCGCGGCAATTTCCAGGCGACGCTGACCATCGGCCGCGCTGCCGGCGCGCAGGCACAACCCGTCGTCAACGAAGCGTTTCTGAAAGACCTTGCGGGTCTTGCCAAGCGATTGCAGGAGCAGTTCGGCGTTGCCCCCGCGACCGCCGACGGGTTGCTGTCGCTCCGTGGCGTGCTCGACATTCCTGAAACCGTCGAGACTGAAGAGGCGCGCACCGCGCTTGACACCGCCATCATGGCTGCGCTCGACGTGGCGCTGAAGGGCCTGGAACAGGCACGGCACGGTGAGGGCGCTGCACTGGCTCTGCTACTGTCCGGCCATATCGACGTCATCGAGATATTGACGCTGCGCGCGGAAGCGGACCCGTCGCGCGATCCGGCGGCGATCCGCGAACGCATCGGCGAACAGGTCAGGCTGTTGATGGACGCGTCCGCCAATCTGGACGCCAGCCGGCTGCACATGGAGGCGGCATTCCTCGCCACCAAGGCCGATATTCGCGAAGAGATCGACCGGTTGAAAACGCATGTCGCGTCTGGCCGAGCGCTGCTCACGGGAGGCGGCGCGGTCGGTCGCAAGCTCGATTTTCTGGCACAGGAATTTAACCGTGAATCGAATACGCTGTGCTCGAAGTCGAACGCCGCCGCCGTCACCGCGATCGGGCTGGAACTGAAGGCCGTGGTCGACCAGTTTCGTGAACAGGTCCAGAATCTGGAGTAGCCGATGGTTGCCAAGGAACCGATGGTTCCCAGGGATTTGGGGTCCCGCATTCGCCGCCGGGGGCTGATGCTCGTCCTGTCGTCGCCGTCAGGTGCCGGCAAGTCGACAATCGCGCGCAATCTTCTGGAAAGCGATTCCAGCCTCGAACTGTCGGTCTCGGTCACCACAAGGCCGCGCCGCGGCAGCGAGATCGAGGGCGTTCATTACCATTTCCGGACGATGCGCGAGTTCGAGCGGCTGCGCGATTCCGACGCGCTGCTCGAATGGGCCGAAGTGCACGGCAATTGCTATGCGACGCCGCGTGAGCCGGCCGAACTGGCGCTGGCGCAGGGACGCGACATGCTGTTCGACATCGACTGGCAAGGCGCCCAGCAACTCAAGGAAAAGATGCGCGCCGATATCGTCTCGATCTTCATCCTGCCGCCATCGATGAAGGAGTTGAAGTCGCGGCTGAAACGCCGCGCCGAGGACCAGGAAGCGGTGATCGAGACACGGCTGAAGAACGCCCGTACGGAGATCGAGCACTGGAAGGAATATGATTTCGTCATCGTCAATGACGATCTCGACCGTGCCTTCGCCGAAGTGCGCGGCATCGTTGTCGCCGAGCGGCTGCGGCGGGACCGCCGGCCCGGTCTGTTCGATTTCGTCTCCGGCCTGCTGGACGAGAAGACGGCGTGAACGCCTCCTCCTTCTCCCCGTAACGGGCAGAGGGAAGCTACGCAGCATTGGTCAGCCGCACGAATTCCTCCACGCTGAGTGTTTCGGCGCGTCGGGTCGGATCGATGCCGGCGCGTTTCAGCAGGGCCTCGCCGCCGAGGCTTTTCACGCTCTGCCGCAGCATCTTGCGGCGTTGGCCGAAGGCGGCTTCGGTGACGCGGCCAAGTTTTTTCACATCGGCGGGCAGGGGTGTCGCGCGTGGCCCCAGATGCACCACCGAAGAGGTGACCTTGGGTGGCGGCGTGAATGCCTGGGGCGGCACGTCGAAAGCGATCCTGGCCTGCGTGCGCCAGCCGGCCAGCACGCCAAGCCTGCCATAGGCATCGCTGCCAGGCGCGGCGACGATGCGCTGGGCCACCTCGCGCTGGAACATCAGCGTCATCGAGGCGTAGAAGGGCGGCCAGTCCGGGACCGTCAACCATCGGATCAGCAGTTCCGTGCCGATATTGTAGGGCAGGTTTGCCACGATCCGCACCGGGCCGCCATGTCCGTCGGTCGCGGAAGCAAGCGCGGCGAAGTCAGTCTTCAACGCGTCGCCGGAGATCACCTCCAGCCGGCCGGGATAATGGGCGGAGACTTCCGCAAGGGCGGCCAGGCAGCGTTCGTCGCGCTCGATGGCGACGACCCTGCGGGCGCCGTTGGAAAGCAGCGCTCTTGTCAGTCCTCCAGGTCCCGGCCCAACTTCGATCACCGTGGCATTTGTCAGATCGCCGGCGCTGCGCGCGATCTTGCCGGTCAAGTTGAGGTCGAGCAGGAAGTTCTGGCCGAACGCCTTTTTTGCCTGCAGCCCGTGGCGCTCGATAACGTCGCGCAGGGGCGGCAGCCCGTCGATGCTCATGCCCGAAGATCCGAAGCTGGAGCGCTCATACGGCCGCAGCCTCTTTGTCGGTGTCGGCGAGTCTTCTGGCAAGCTTCAGCGCCGCAATCAGGCTGTAGGGCCGTGCAATGCCCTTGCCGGCGATGTCGAAGGCGGTGCCGTGGTCGGGCGATGTGCGGATGAAAGGCAGGCCGAGCGTCACGTTGACCGCCTCGTCGAAGGCCAGCGCCTTGGCGGGGATCAATGCCTGATCGTGATACATGCACAGCGCCGCGTCGTAACCTGCTCGCGCCCGGATATGGAACAGCGTGTCCGCCGGCAGGGGGCCGAAAGCATCGATGCCTTCGGCGCGCAGGATATCGACCGCCGGGCGCACGATACGCTCATCCTCCAACCCCATGGAGCCGCCTTCACCCGCATGCGGGTTGAGGCCGGCAATGGCGAGCCTCGGCTTGGCGATGCCGAAGCGGCTGGCGAGGTCAGCGGCGGTGATGCGCGCGGTCGCGACGATCAACTCGCTGGTCAAAACCTTCGGCACCTCGGCCAGAGCGATGTGTATGGTGACAGGAACCGTGCGCAGGTCGGGGCCAGCCAGCATCATCACCGGCATCACCTCGACGCCGCTGTGCCCGACCGCCAGATAGGCCAGATATTCGGTGTGGCCGGGGAAGCGGAACCCGGCATCGTAGAGCGGCTTCTTGGCGATAGGGCAGGTGACCACAGCCGCGGCCTCGCCGGCAAGGCAGGCAGCGACAGCGCGGTCGATAGCCTCGATGGTGCCGGCTGCGTTGGCGGGATCCGGCAGGCCGGGGCTGTCGATAAAGTGGGCCGTCAGTGGAACGATCGGCAAGGCATGGGCGAAGATCTGCGCCGCTTGCGCGGGAGTTGTCTCGACGATCGGCACCGACACGCCGAGGTGACTTGCCCGCGAGGCGATCAGCGCCGGATCGGCCAGCAGATAAAAGGCCGGCAAGGCAACAGCCTCGCGCGCCAGGAAGGCCGCGACGGCGATTTCAGGGCCGATGCCGGATGGATCGCCGACGCTCAACGCCAGCGCGGTCATCGCGCTGCTCACGTCAGCGCTTGACGATGCGGGCTTTCGCCTTCAGCTCGTCGACATACTTCTTGCTGAGATCCTCGGCGGCCTTGTCGTTGGAGCCTTCGCTCTGGAACACCATCTGGGCAGCCTTGTCGTCGGACACTTCGCGCGAGGAGCAAATGCCAATGAACTCGACGCCGCGTTCGGTCTCTCGCGTGGTGGTGGCGCCGCCGACCTTCGTCGCCTTGATCTGCTCGGCCCAGTCGGCCGGCAGCTGCGGTGCCAGCACCCGGCCCAGGTCGCGAACGGTGACGTCGATCAGGCCCTTGGCAAACTCGCGCGTCGTGTTGCAGCCATTGAAGCGGGCACGCATGGCGTCGGCCTCGCGCTTGCGCTTGGCCAGCGTTGCGCTGCGTTCGGCGGGCGGCACGACGAAGATGACCTGCTGCAGCATGTACTCGGTGGCGCTTGGTTTGGCTCCGCCCTTGTCGAGCATGCGCCTGACCGCATCTTGCTCGGTCACGCTGCCGCCTTCGCCGGAACGGTAACGCGCGCTCAAGGCCTGGCTCCAAGCCATCTGGGCGCGGATGAATTCCTTGAAATGGTCCTTGCCGACACCGGACTTTTCCATGACACCGTCAAGCTGGCTGATCTGCATCTTGTTGTTGGTGGCGAAGCGCTGATAGGCAGCCTGCACCTGGGCATCGCTGATGCGGATACCAAGCCGCCTGGCCTCGGCCAAGCGCAGCGTCTGGTCGATCATTTCCTGGGCGGCGTCGCCCTTCTTGTGCTGCAGCTTCAGGAACGCGGCACGATGCGCGATATCGCCGCTAGTGACTGGTATGTCGTTGACGACGTATTTGATCTCGCTGGCGAAAGCCGGCGGCGTCATGACGGTCATTGACACGGATGTCGCCGCCACAAGCAGCGCGAACCCTGCTGAAAAGAGGTATTTCCTCATCGTTAGCATCCCAATTCTATCCCGGTCCCGCCCAATTTCGTCCTCTTCCGGGTGCGCGAATCCGTGCCAGCCCTATGCGGCAAAACGATGTCGCCGACTACTGGATGGTGTTGACTGCGTTGGTCGACGAGCCGAAATCGCCGAGGGTGCGGAACGACAGATTGAAGCCGATGCTCTGCGTCACCTCCCTGGTGTTGAGGTCGCGCGACTGCGAGTACGTCATCAGGTAGGTGAAGCAGGAATCGTTGTAGGCGAAACCGACCCCGTCCTTGACCAGCAGGCCTTCCTGCAGGTCGTAGGTTCCCGTGCCGAACACACGCCAGTTCTGGGCGAGATGTGTCGACGCTCCGAGTGTGACCTCGTGACGGTCGGTGGTGAAGCCATAGAGCGGCTGGGCCTGGATGAAGGCATATTTGGCGCTCAATGACACCGGCAGGCCCGAATAGGCAGCCTTGAACTCGGCGCGGCGAATCTCGAAGGACTGTTCGTCGAAGCGGCCGCTGACCGAGGCCGCGAAGCCGTTCGGGCTGTTGATGCCAAAGAGGCCGACATAGTCGGACGTGGTGTTCTGAAGGCCTGAATAGGCGCCGACATTGACCAGATCAGGCGCTGCGAAGGAATTCTCGCCGCCAAGCTGATAGGATTGGCCGAAAATCGCGTTGGTGCCCCAGCCATTGATATAGGAGCCGGAATAGCGCAGGCCGACATTGGCGCGCGAACCGCCTTCCACACGGTCGTAACCAGAGAACTTGTCGCGTTCGAACAGGGTGGTCGCGTCGAACACCATGCTCTGGGCGTCTTCGTTCGGGACGGAGAGGCCGCCGACATATTGTTCGTTCGGCCGCATGAAGACCTGCGCCATCGGCTCGAAGACATGGCTGGATCCGCCGGCCATGGAAAACAGCACCGGCCAGCGCATTTCGAGGCCGGCGGTTGCCATAAAGCGGGCAAAGGACGAGCGCATATCGTCCTGCTCGCCCAAATTCGTCGCCATGTGATTGATCGCGTCGAGCGAACCCGATGAGGCGTTGAGATAATCGACGTCGCCCTGCAGCGCCAGCAACGGCGTCAGCACCAGTCCCCCGTCAGTGACGAATGACCGCTTCCACTCGGTCTCGGCGGTCAGACGGCCGGATTCGCCTTCGATGCCGCGCACACGCTGTACAGGCGTAGCGGAGTTGTATGGTACATTGAATGCCTCATCGAGATCGTCGCGACGGATAATCCGCGTATTGACATTGAGCGACAGCTGGCCACCCGCGACCGAAACATCGGGAATGTAGGCATAGTCGAGCGACGGCAGCACCCAAGGCTGCTGGCCGCTGCGCGCAGCGGGATTGCTGTTTAGAGTATTTTCCTGGACGTCGAAATGCATGGCGCGCACGTCGAAATAGTTGCGGCCATTGAGGCCCGTCAGGTAAACCGACGACTGGTGAACGGCGGCGTTGTATTTGCCGATATTGTAGGTGCTGGCGAAGTTCTTGTCGGTCTGCAGCAGCACATCCCAGCCGAAATCCCAGCGCTCGTTGATCGCGAATTGCCCCTGCGTGCCCATCATGCCGCGAAACTTGTTCGGATCGCCAGCTGCACCCGAACTGACATTGCGGCCGGCGCTGTCGATGAAGGCGTCGGGATTCCGCTGCTGAATGCCGGCGATCTTCAAACTGTATTCGCCATTGTTGAAGCGCTGCCGCCACTCGGCCTCTCCAAGGAAGCCCTGCTTGGTGTAGCCGCTTCCCGTCACCGTCAGGTCATAAGTCGGCGAAAGGGCGAAATAATAGGGGATCTTGACGCTATACCCCAGGTGGCTGTTGTAGTTGACGCTCGGGATCAGGAAGCCGCTCTTGCGCTTCACCGTCGGGTCGGCGATCTCGAACGCCGGCAGGTAGGCGAGCGGAAAGCCGAAGAATTCGAAATTCGCGTTCTCGAAGCGAACCGTCTTCTTCTCGCCGTTCCAGATGATCTTCCTGGCCTTCACGCGCCAGGTCGGCGCCTTGTCGGGCTTGTCCTCGCACGGTTCGCAGGCGGTGTAGACGCCATTGTGGAAGGTGGTCAGCACGCCACCCATGCGCTCGGCGCTCTCGGCGGCGAAATAGGCCTTGTCGACGGTTTCAACGCGAAGCGCGTTGACGAAACCGTCGGCGAAATCGTCAGTAATGTCGATATGCTGTGAATTGATCTTGGTGCCGTCGCTGTTGACGATTTCAACATTACCGCTGGCAACCATCCGCTTGGTGTTGCGGTTGTAGACCACCTTCTGGGCGACGAGGCGGTTGCCGCCATAGTCGATCTGCACGCCGCCGATAGCGGTCACGGTCTGGTTGTCGTTGTTGTACTCCAGCGTGTCGGCCGCCAGCAGCATCTGCGAGCCGGACGGAACCTTGGTCGCCATGTTACCGACATCTTGCGCGAACGAAGGCAACGGCACGCCGCAGGCAAGCAGGCACGCCAAGGCGCTCGCCGCATAGAGGCGCGCCAAATTGGCCTGCCTGTTGCTGGGCAAAAACGCCTCCCTCACTAGCCGTCTTCCTTGTATAGCAGGAAAGTCACCCCGAAGAACATAGCTACTACAACCGGCACCCAGGCGGCTATCGCAGTCGGCACGAACCCCGCCACGCCGAATGCCTTCACCAGCACCGAAACGACATAAAGCAGAAACCCGGCAACGACGCCACCCAGAATCATCGTCGCCGATTGCCCCATCCTCGCAAATCTCATTGAAACTGTTGCCGCAATCAGCGTCATGGCGACGAGGAGGAACGGCAACGCCACCAGCGAATCAAACTGCATGGCAAAGGCATTTGCCTTGAGGCCGAAGGAACGGGCAACCTCGATTTTTCCGGGTAGGTCGTAGAAGGGAATGGTTTCCGGGCGCGCCAGCCGTTCCTGTACGAATTCTGGTTTCAGATTGGTCGGCACACGATCGCTCGCCGTGGGCTGGATGGTGCCGTTCCTGAAGGTCTTCACATCCTGCAAATCCCAATAGCCGTCGCGCAGGTAAGCACGCGCGGCGTCCTTGCGCTCGACGATATTGCCTTGCGGGTCGAGGATGAAAAAGACGGCGTCGGCCATCTCCAGGCCTTGGTTGAGGATGGCCCGCGCGCCGATGATGGTGTCACCGGAACTGGTTTTCTGGCGGATCCAGGGGGCGGCATCGGCCGAAACCGTATTTGATTTGCCGGAGCGCAGCTGGGTCTCGATCTGCTCGGACCAGGAGAAGGCATGCGCGGCCAGCGGGTTGATGAGCCCCACCGACACGAAGCCGAACAGTAAAGCCCCGATGCAGCATGGCAAAAGAAACTGCCAGGCGGAAACGCCGGCGGACCGCGCGATGACCAGCTCGTAGCGCCGGTTGAGCGAAACCAGCGTCGCCATGGCCGAGAACAGGCCGACAAACGGTACCGTCTGCAGCATGATCATCGGCATCCGAAGGCCCGAAATGGCCATCGCCGTCCCATAGGTGAAGCCGGGCAGACCGGTGGTGCGACCGGACAGCTCGGTGAAGTCAATCAGGAACACCAGCGCCAGCAGGCCGATGAAGAACCAGATCGTGATCGCCACGTAGCGGAAGAAGAAATAACGGCCAAGCGTCCAGCCCATCAGCCGACCCCTTGACCTGAAGTGTCGCGCCTGGACCAACGCAATTTGAGGGCGTTCCAGCCATCACCGAGACGGCTGGCCAGGTTCGTCATCCAATCGGCCCAGGCCACCGGCAGTTCCATGGTCCGGTTGGACACGATGAACCAGATCGCCACGGCGGAAGCCACGATGGGCACGCCATAGACCATATAGGCATATTGCGGAATCTCGTCGGCCTTGCTGGCGGCAAAGAAGCCAAGCCAGCGTACGAACAGGGATATCGCGATGGCCGTGATCAACGGATTGACGCGCGCCTCGCGATGCGAGCGCGCGTCCCCCGCGACCGCGAGCGCGATCAGGGCAAAGACCATCGAATAGGTCCATTCCGAAAACCGCTGGTTGATTTCGGCACGGTATTCGTTGGGGATTTGTTGAAAATTCTTGTCGTTTGGGCTTGGATTGAGCAGGTACTGGGTGGTCTGGTCCTTCGGCAGGAGCGTCACCTGGCCGGCCGCCGACATGAAGGCCGACATGTCGAAGGCATAGGAGGTGAATCGGATAACCGACAGGTCGCCGGTTAGCGTTTTGCGGTGGATGACGCCGTCATTCATCATCAGCACCTTTTCGCCGCCGCGTTCGACGATGCTGCCGGTCTTGGCGTAATAGACGAGATTGACACCTTCCTCACGCGAATCGGCGACGAAGATTCCGCCCAGGCGATTGTTGGGAAGCCGCTCGCCGATCTGCAGGAACAGCCCGTCCTCGATCTTTCGGAATGTGCCTTCCTGTATGATCAGCGACAACAGGTCCGCGCGCGACTCCGCCACCAGGGCGCGATTTTTCTGCCGCGCATAGGGGTCTATGCCATTGTCGACCGCAAAGGAAAAAACGCTGGCCGCAAGGGCGAGAAGCATGATTGGCCGCACGATCGTCCAGCGTGAGGCGCCCGCGGCGTTGACGACGGCGAGCTCGGAATCCGAATTCATGACGCTGAGTGTCTGGGCGACCGCCACCACCAGCGCGAAAGGCACGACGATCGGGATGATCGAGGGAAGGATGAGGGCCGCGACCTCGAAGAAGGTCAGTGACGACTGGCCGCTGTCGGTGACCAGATCGATTTTGGCCAGCACCTGCGTCGTCCACACGATGGCCAGCGTCCAGACCAGCGCCGCCAGGAAGACCACGAAAGCGCGGCGCATGATGTAGCGTTCAATGACCTTCATGAAGGCTTTACTCGATTTTCTCGAACGGCATCATGCCACCACGCTAAGGGTAGCTGTCCGGCGACGCCCGCACAACTGGCTCCATTGGGCCACATCAGGCAGGCGATCCGGTTCCCGACCCACGTCGCGGGCCGCAGTGGACCGGAGTGTCGGCGGCAATGGATAAGAAAGGGCGAACATCGATGGTTAACAACAAGTTGCGGCTAAAAGCGGCGCCGTGCCGCGACGAATCGCCATCGATTCCGTGTGTCATATGGGTAGCCATTTTGGCAAAGTCTTGCCAAATGCCGGAAAACGACCAAATGTCGCGGATCGCTTCAAACCGCTTCGCGCAATTTCACGCAATCCCCGAAAGCAGGACATGATGAACCAGAGACCGTCGATCGCCTTTGCAAAATTCGCCGCGCCTCAGGCGTCGGCGAACAGGAAGGGCACGGTCTTCGTGCTGTCGGCGGATGACGGTGGCCTGAGTGATGCGGCCAAGGCTTACGATCCCGGCAAGACGCTGGAACGCGCTTTCCCGGTCGCCGAGTTTAACGGGAAGTTCGCCGGCGTCGTCGAAATGCTGGCGCCGGAAGGAACATCGCTCGACAGGCTAGTCGCGATCGGCGCCGGCAAGACGTCGGGGCTCGACGAATATGCATGGTTGAAGCTCGGCGGCACCATTGCGGCGTCGCTGCGCAAGGCAACCGATGTGGCGGTGGTGCTGGACCTCGTCGGGGCCTCGCCCAATGGCAAGGACGCCGCCGCCCTCGGGGCGGGTATTCTCCTGCGCAGCTATTCCTTCGACAAGTACAAGACCAGAAAGGACAAGGACGACGCAAAGTCCGATCCGAAGAAGCCGATCAAGGTCACAATCCACACCGCCGACCCGGCGGGCGCCAGGAAGGCATTCACGGATGCCGAGGCCGTGATGGATGGCGTGCTTCTGGCGCGCGACCTTGTCAACGAACCGGCCAACGTGCTGGGGCCCGTCGAGTTCGCCGCCCGCGCCAAGGAACTCGAGGCGATCGGCGTCAAGGTCGAGATCCTGACCGAGAAGGAGATGAAGAAGCTCGGCATGGGCTCGCTGCTCGGTGTCGCGCAGGGCTCCCCCCGCGGCGCCCGAATGGCCGTCATGCAGTGGAACGGCGGCAAACCCAAGGACAACCCCGTCGCCTTCGTCGGCAAGGGCGTCACCTTCGACACCGGCGGCAATTCGATGAAACCGGCGTCGGGCATGGAGGACATGAAGGGCGACATGGGTGGTGCCGCGGCCGTAACAGGGCTGATGCATGCCTTGGCCGCGCGCAAGGCAAAGGCCAATGTCGTCGGCATTATCGGGCTGGTGGAAAATGCCGTCGACGGCCACGCGCAGCGTCCTGGCGACATCGTCACCTCGATGTCGGGACAGACCATCGAGGTGCTCAACACCGACGCCGAAGGGCGCCTCGTGCTGGCCGATGCGCTCTGGTACTGCAACGACCGCTTCCAGCCGAAGTTCATGGTCAATCTGGCGACGCTGACCGGTGCCATCATGGTCGCGCTCGGTCAGAATTATGCCGGCCTGTTCTCCAACAATGACGAACTGTCGGAGAGGCTGGTGGCAGCGGGACAGTCGACGCAGGAGCGCCTGTGGCGCATGCCGCTCGGCGCCGAATACGACAAGCTGATCGATTCCAAGAACGCCGACATGAAGAATATCGGCGGCCGCTACGGCGGTGCCATCATCGCCGCGCAGTTCCTGCAGCGCTTCGTCAAGGACACGGCCTGGGCGCATCTCGACATCGCCGGCACGGCGATGGGCTCGCCATCAAACGAGATCAACCAGTCCTGGGGGTCAGGCTTCGGCGTGCGGCTGCTCGATCGGCTGGTGCGTGACCATTACGAGAGCTGACCTCGATCCATGGCCGAGGTGCTGTTCTATCATCTGACCGAATCGACACTGGAGGATGCGCTGCCTGGTCTGCTGGAGCGCAGCATCGATCGTGGCTGGCGCGCCGTGGTGCAGACCGGCACCGAGGAACGGCGCGACGCGCTAGACCAGCATCTGTGGACATTTCGCGATGATTCCTTCCTCGCCCATGCCAGCGACCGCGAAGTCTATCCCGCTGAGCAGCCGATCCTGTTGACCACCGGCGAAGCCAACCCGAACGCGGCGCAGATACGTTTCTTGGTCGACGGGGCCACGCCGCCGGATCTCGGCGGCTACGAGCGCGCCGTGTTCCTGTTCGACGGCCATGATGCCGCCCAGGTCGAGGCGGCCCGGGGGCACTGGAAGGCGATGAAGGACGCCGGCCATGCCGTGACCTACTGGCAGCAGACGCCCGATCGCCGCTGGGAGCGCAAGGCCTAGGCAGGTCACGTGATGATGCAGAGGCCCGCCGATGGCCGGCCTCTGCATGTCGCCGGTGGACTTACTGCCCAGCCATTTCCTTCTTGAATGTGTCGAAATCGATCTGCATGCCATTGAAGATGGTGCTCCAGTGGCGGGTCAGCGCCGCCATCGCCACGGCTTCCTGGATTTCCTCATCGGTGGCGCCGGCGCGCTTGGCATCCTGCGTGTCCGACCAGATGCAATAGTTACACGGAATTTGCGCCGCCACCGCCAGCGAAATCAGCGACTTGACCTTTGGCGGCAGTGCCGTCTTGTCGCTAAGTTCGATGGCCTTGACCTCGGCCCAGGCACCGGGCAGACCGGCTTTGGGAAACTGTTTCACAAAGCTTGGCACACCGCCCATGGTCGACTGGATGTCCTTGATGGTTGCATCATATTCATCGGCATGGGCCGGCGCTGCTCCGAGCGACAGGACGCAGGCTGCGGTGGTGAAAAGGAACGCACGGCGGATGGAAGATTGCACGGATTCGGCGATGCGACGGTTCGACATGGTTTTCTCCTCTGGTCTTTTCTAGCCTTACGATGTAAGGTGCGCGGAAGATGAACCTTACAGTGTAAGCTGTCAAGCGACGCCATGGACTCAGAGATCAAAAAAAAGCGAACCCGCGGTCGGCTGTCCCGCGAGATGATCGAGGACGCCGCCTTCGAGGTGATCGAGCGGGAGGGTTTCGCCGGCTTTTCGACGCGCAAACTGGCGGCGGTGCTCGGCTGCGAGGCGATGAGCATCTACCACCACTTTCCGTCCATGACGCATCTGTTCGAGGCGATGGTCGACAGGCTGGTCGGCCCGCTGGAGATGCCGGATCCCGGCTTGCCATGGCGTCAACGGATGCGCATGGCCATATTGGATTATCGCCGGATCGGTCGCGAGCATCCGGCCTTCGCGACGTATTTCCTGACCTACCGCATGAATTCGCCCATTTGCCTTGCCTATCTGGACGGCATCATCGGGCTGTTCAAGGACGGCGGCTTCGACCAGGAGGCGACTGCGAGGCTGTTCCGCGCGGTTGGCTATTATCTGACCGGCGCGGTGCTCGACGAAACAGCCGGGTACGCCAAGGGCCCATCGGCCGCCACCCCCGTCAGCAACGAGGAGCTTGGGCGTAATTTTCCCAATGTCGCCGCTGCCGGCCGTTACTTTGGCAAGGCGGAGTTCGACAAGACGTTCGAGCTTGGGCTCGATATGCTGCTGGATGAAATGGAACGCTTGCGCGACGGCGCCAAGGCAAGCCGGTTGTCCGGCGAGATCTGACCAAGTGACTGTCTGAATGCGATGCCGACGATATACCGATGCGGGCGGTCGATCTTGTCTTGCGCTCCGGGGCGGGCGAAGCCGAAGCCGCGCGCGGCCGATCGGCTTATCCCTGATGGCGGTTGGCTTGATCGGTTTCCTGTCCTTGCATTTCGGTGGCGGCCGGCCGAAAAGTCCAAACTCGCAACCGCCGCCGCGCTGGGGCAGGGGAGCTTCATGAACTACCGCCACGCCTATCACGCCGGCAATTTCGCTGACGTCGTCAAGCATGTCGTGCTGACGCGTCTGCTCGAATATCTGAAGCAGAAGGACAAGGCGTTTCGCGTCATCGACACCCATGCCGGCATCGGCCGCTACGACCTGTCATCACCCGAAGCGCAAAAGACAGGCGAGTGGCAGGGCGGCATCGGCCGGCTGATCGACGCCTCGTTCGATGCCAAGGTGGCGGCGCTGTTGGCGCCTTATCTCGGCACGGTGCGGTCGCTCAATCCCGAGGGCGGTGTGAAGAAGTATCCGGGTTCGCCGCTGCTCGCACGCAATCTCCTGCGCAAGCAGGATCGATTGTCGGCGATCGAGCTGCACCCGAAAGACGCGGTGAAGCTGAAGGCGGAATTCGCCGACGATTTCCAGACCCGGGTGATGGAACTCGATGGCTGGCTGACGCTGGGCGCGCATCTGCCGCCAAAGGAGAAACGCGGGCTGGTGCTCGTCGATCCGCCCTTCGAAGAAGAGGGCGAGTTCGGCCGCCTCGTCGACGGGCTGGTCAAGGCGCACAGGCGCTGGCCTGGCGGCATCTATGCGCTGTGGTATCCGATCAAGGACCGCAAGGCGATCATCGCCTTCAGGAAAGCGCTGAAGCAATCCGGCATCCCGAAAATCCTCGACATAGAATTCGAGATCAGGCCGGCTTCGTCGGAACCCAGCCTCGACGGCAGCGGCATGGTAGTGGTCAATCCGCCCTTCACGCTGGAAGGCGAATTGCGAACCGTGCTGCCGGCATTGCACAGATTGCTCGCCGTGGAAAAGCCGGCGCACTGGTCGCTGGAATGGCTGGTCGGCGAGCAGGCTTGATTTGGAACGGCCGTTTTGCGGTGCGTTGTCCTGGTGAACTTCGCTATTGTTGGCAATTGCAAGCGCCGATTTCTGGAAACCATTGTTTCGGCAACCGCTTGACCGCCGCCAAGCGAATCCGCACAGTGCGCGCAATCGACCTTGAGAGGCTGCCATGACTCGCTTCGCCAAATCCGCACTTGCTGCCCTGATTTCGCTCTGCACCCCCTTTACCGCGCCTCTCGGCGTAACGCAGGCCGTTCACGCCGCCGATGTCATAGGCATCTATTCCGAGGACGACGGCAGCATCTGTGGTGAGTCATGGGTGCTGAACAAGATCACCCATCGCTTCGCCTACCAGGTGCATCACGTGCCGCATCTGCCCGACGTCGCGATCACCGATTTTCACAACATTCACCAGCACCGATATCAGCTGGCGAGCGAGCAATGGCCGATCGGCCGTCACTATTGCCGGGCAACCGTCAGTCTGTCGGACGGCCGTGACCGGTCGATCTTCTATCTGATCGAGGAAGGCCAGGGCTTTGCCTCGATCGGCGACAACGTCGAATTCTGCGTCTCGGGCTTTGACCGCTGGATGGTCTACAACGGCCGCTGCCGCGTTCTGCGCTGAACGCGTCTCTTCCTCGGATGATTTTCGCGCCTGCGACCTGAAGGGGTCGCAGGCGTTTTTGCGTCCTGCGTTGACCGAAGGTGCGATCGCACGCGCCGGGTCAATCGCTCGGCAGGTCATGATCGGCGCCGGCGTTGCCGTGGTCGTTGCACGATGGGAGCGTCCGCTCGGCCGTAGAGCTATTTCCTGCGTTGCGTCGCCTGGGCCTGGTCGATGATCTTGCGAAGAAAGGCCATGTGACCGCGAAAGGCCCGCCGCCCAATCGTCGTTGCCTTGACTCGGGTCTGCGGCCGCCGCCCGACGAAGAGCTTTTCAATCTCGACATAGCCTGCCCTCGCCAGCGTATCGAGGTGCGCGCCGAGATTCCCGTCGGTGGTTTCGATCATCGCCTTCAGCCGCGTGAATTCCAGCGCCTCGCGCCTTTCGAGCCTATTCAGAACAGTCATGATCCTGAGCCGTGTACTCTGGTGGATGATGTCGTCGGCGCTCATCTATGGGCTCCAATACAGCAAGGCTTTGAGCTTTCCCACGTGGCTCGGCGATCTCGGGCAGCAGCGGTTGTGGGACCGACATCGAAGCTCTTAGTTTTCGACAGAATACTCCATTGTACAGAGTTATCTGTCAATTTTCCAACCGGCAATGAAACGGCGCTTGACAAGGTGATCTCCAGATCGGTCGTCGCATTGCGTTCGTGAGCTGCATCGATCGTCCAGCTGTAAAAGAAGATCGCCTCGATAAGGCTGCAGCTCATGATGTTCGTGATCGAAGATCAATGCGCGAAACTATTCGCTATCTTCGAAGGTTCACGGCGGGCTTGGTCCCGCAGCGCATCGAGAATGCCGGTGTCAAATCGCGGGCGATATCCAAAGATGACGCCGCGTTTTTGCGATGATGAGTGCGATCGTGTGCCGATCGCAACCAAAATTTAAGCTGAGAGAATCATATCATTGCTTCGCTGGCTAGCGAGCCGCGAGTCAGATATGCATTGCGCGCCGGGGTCATTCACGGCCATCGGCATAACGTGAAGGGGCATGACATGGCTAAGCAGTCATCTAAAGCGCCGGCATCCAAGACACCGGCAAAGAAAGCACCCGCAAAAGCAGTCGCGGCGAAGGCCGCAACGGCAGTGAAGAAAGCAGCGCCCGCCGCCAAGCCGAAGGCAGCCGCGGCCAAGGCTCCGGCGAAGAAACCCGCAGCCGCGGCGAAGGCTGCTGTGAAGCCGGCGGCGAAGAAAGCAGCGCCTGCGAAGGCAGCGGTAAAGCCGGCGGCAAAAGCAGCCCCAGCGAAGAAACCGGCAGCGGCGAAGGCGGCGGCAAAGCCCGCAGCCAAGAAGGCGGCACCCGCCAAGGCAGCGGCAAAGCCGGTCGCGAAGGCCGCGGCAAAGCCGGCTGCGAAAGCCGCCGCCGCCGCGACCAAGCCAGCGGTGAAGAAAGCGGCCGCGCCGAAGGCCAAGGCAGCGCCTGCGAAGGCGAAAGCTCCGGCCAGGAAGTAGACCGAGCCGTTGGGGCGTCGCGTGTCCTTCGGACACGGCAAGGACGCTCTGACGCTCTGGATCGAAGTATATTCGGCAGTTGGTTCAGCCCTTGGGCTGAACGTCGGAAGGGACCGAGGGCAAGCAAAGCGAGGCGCCGTTTGGCTGCCCCGCTCGCCCGATCCAATTGTGTGGTTGCAGCGGTCGCCGGAGGTTCCCCCCGGGGGGCAATGCCTGGATCCGTGAAGCGTGAAATGCAGGTTCAAAATCCTGTCAGCCTGTTCGTCGTCACTTGCTCGCGTCTCCAGCGTACCGGTCTGTAAGCTTGTCGTGATGTCTGGTCGGAAGCCGCAATCGGTTTCTGGTAGCTGTTTTTTGCGCTCTGCCGGTTGATCACGAGTGCCCGTCCAGTCAACACTGGACGCCTGCAAACAGGAAACCGATCATGCCGAAGCTGCTCTACGCCTCCTCCTCTCCCTACAGCTCCAAGGTAAGGATGGCCGCGGCCTATGCCGGAATCGCCATCGAGCACGTGCCGGTCAAGACCGAGGACAGGCCAGCCGAATTAATCGGTGCCAATCCACTCGGCAAGATCCCGGTGCTGGTGCTCGACGACGGCCGTTCGGTTCATGACAGTCGTGCCATCACCCAGCACCTCAACCGGATTTCGAAGAACGCGCTGTTTCCGCGCAATCCCGACAAGCGGCTGGAAGCGGAAGTGCTGGAGGCGCTGGCCGACGGCATCTGCGATTGCGCGCTGTCGATGGTCTATGAGCGCCGCACCCGGCCTGAAGAAATGGTCTATCAGCCCTGGCTCGACCGCCAATGGGCGAAGATCAGCACCGCACTCGACCTGCTCAACGCCAATCCGCCTAAACTGCCGAAGAAGATCACCGCCGGCCAGATCGCGTTGCGCGCCTGCCTTGGCTACCTCGCGCTGCGCTTTGCCGGCAAATGGGAAAAGGGCCGTGGCCGGCTGACGCGTTGGGCGGCGCGTTTCGACGAGAAATTTCCGGAACTGAAGCCCCTCATTCCGGCGTGAGGCTGCCGCCATAAAAAAAGCCGGGCGCGAGGCCCGGCTTTTTCGTGTCGTGGCTTGGACGACTTAGAACTTCATACCGACGCCAAAGGTGACGCGGTTGTCGGTCGCCTTGACCTTGCCGATACCACCACCGAAGTCCTTGCTGCCGAAATCGGTGTAGCGATACTCGACGCGGCCGAACACATTGTCGGTCAGCTTGATATCGGTGCCGAGACCCGCGGTCCAGCCGATCATGGTGGCGGTGTCGCTGGCGGGAATGACGGAGTCCTCTACCTTCAGGCTTCTGCCGGCGAGACCGCCGGTGCCGTAGAGCAGGATTTCCGGGGTCACCGCGTAGCCGAGACGGGCACGCAGCGAGCCTTCGAAGCCGCCCTTCGAGTGGATGCCGTTGTCGTCGCCCTTGACGCCGTCGTAGCCGAGCTCGGCTTCACCGCCGTAGACGAAGTTCTCCTGCTGCCACTGATAGCCGCCGAAGACGCTGCCGATGAAACCCTTGGTATCGGTCGAAACGCCGAAGTCCTTCTCCTTGGTACGGCCGCTGAAGCCATAGCCAACATTGATACCGGCATAGGGGCCGGCCCACGAAGCGACAGGAAGTTCGGCAACCGGAGCGGGTGCCGGCGGCTCTTCCCGGACGACGTCCGCGGCATAGGCGGTACCACCGAGGGCAAAGAGCCCGAGCGCAACAGCCAGCGGCCGTGCGAATTTAAGATTGGCTTGCATTCTTCTTTACTCCTTAAGCCACAGGACACAGGCTTGTTTCTCACGATCGCCATCGACCCGCCCGGGGGGTGAAACGGATCTGGCGTTCGTCGGTTCCAAATGTCGTGTCAAAATGCGGCTGAACCGAACCTGAACTTGGGTCATTACCCGGCACGAATGAGGCAGAAACTTGACGTTGCATCTTCGCAACAGCGAAATGTCAGCAATCGGAGGGCGTTACGCTGCACACGGCTTGGTACAAGGAGTCCGGCGTCCTATATTGGGCGATGGCTGGCTTTCGTCGAGAAGCGAGTCGAGAGCCCGTCCAGCCGTTTCGCCACAATGCTGCCCCAGGTGCGAACGCCGTTTAACAGATGACAGGCCATATTTTGCCGGCACCGTCTTTTCGTGCCGAAACCGAGGATTGACACACGATGAGCAATGCCACCGCGGCACTGGTGACCGGCGGGGCGAAACGGATCGGCAAGGCGATCGTTGAAGATCTCGCTGGCCATGGCTTTGCGGTCGCCATCCATTCCAATCGCTCGCATGATGAGGCGGATGCATTGGCGGCGCGGATCAACAAGGCAGGCGGCAGGGCCGCGGCGGTCGGCGCCGATCTAACCGACATGGCCGATGTGGCCGGCCTGATCGGCCAGGCTCAGGCAGCGCTCGGGCCGATCTCGCTTCTGGTCAACAATGCTTCCCTCTTCGTCGATGATTCGGTCGAGGATTTTGACTGGCAGTCCTGGGACCGCCATTTCGCCATCCATGTCAAAGCGCCGGCGCTGTTGGCGCAGAGCTTCGTCCGGTCCTTGCCGGATGGACAGGAAGGGCTGATCGTCAACATCATCGACCAGCGCGTCTGGCGGCCGACACCGCGCTATTTCTCTTATGCGCTTTCGAAATCGGCGCTGTGGACGCAGACAGAGATGTTGGCCCAGGCGCTCGGTCCGCGAATCCGTGTTAATGCGATCGGTCCAGGCCCGACGCTTAAGAATCAGCGTCAGAATGATTCTGATTTTGACGCACAGGTCGCTGGTCTGATTCTGAAGCGCGGCCCGGAATTGCCGGAATTCGGCGCCACCATTCGCTATCTCTGGGAGGCGCGCTCAGTTACCGGCCAGATGATCGCGCTCGATGGCGGCCAGCATCTTGCATGGCAGACGCCCGATGTGACAGGCATGACGGAATGAATCCCTTGGATACCAAGAACAAGGCGCGCGCTGGCGCCGATGACCTTCCTCCCGAAATCGACATCGAGGATGAGGCACTCGAGGAGATCGTCGAACCGGCGGGCCCCGATATTGCCTTCACCGCCATCGACTGGACACCGCATGCCGGCGACACCGAGGGCCAGGTCGGCGCCGAGGTCATCCAGACCCTGGTCAAGCGGCTGCCAAATGCGCCCGGTGTCTATCGCATGATGAATGCCACCGGCGACGTTCTCTATGTCGGCAAGGCGCGCAGCCTGAAGAAACGCGTCACCAACTACGCGCAAGGACGCTTCCACACCGCCCGGATCGGCCGCATGGTGCGCGAGACCGCGACGATGGAGTTCGTCGTCACCCGCACCGAGATCGAAGCGCTGCTGCTTGAAGCCAATCTTATCAAGCGATTGCGGCCGCGATTCAATGTGCTGATGCGGGACGACAAGTCGTTCCCCTATATTCTTCTGACCGGTGATCATGTGTCGCCCGGAATCTACAAACATCGCGGGGCGCGATCGCGAAAAGGCGACTATTTCGGTCCGTTTGCTTCGGCCGGTGCCGTCGGCCGCACCATCAATTCGCTGCAGCGCGCCTTCCTGCTGCGCAGCTGCACCAACTCGTTCTACGAAAACCGCACGCGACCTTGCCTGCTCTACCAGATCAAGCGTTGCGCCGGCCCCTGCACGGGCGAAATCTCGCATGAGGGCTATGCTGAGCTCGTCGCCGAAGCGAAGGACTTTCTCTCGGGCCGCAGCCAGAAGGTGAAGACCGAGATTTCGGCCGCCATGCAGCAGGCGTCGCAAGACCTCGATTTCGAGCGCGCCGCAATCTATCGCGACCGGCTGGCCGCACTGTCGCATGTGCAGAGCCATCAGGGCATCAACCCGGCGACCGTCGATGAGGCCGATGTCTTCGCCATCCATCAGGAAGGGGGGCAGACCTGTATCCAGGTGTTCTTCTTCCGCACCGGACAGAACTGGGGCAACCGCGCCTATTTCCCCAAGGCCGATCCCGCGCTGGAGGGATCAGAAGTGTTGGGCTCGTTCCTGGCGCAGTTTTACGACGACAAGCCGACGCCACGCGCCATTCTGCTGTCGCACGGGGTCGAGGACCAGGAATTGCTGGCCGAGGCGCTTTCCACCCGCGCCGGCCGCAAGGTGGCCATCTCGGTGCCGCAGCGCGGCGAGAAAAAGGACCTGACCGACAATGCCTTGCAGAATGCGCGTGAGGCGCTTGGCAGGCGGCTGGCCGAAACCTCGACGCAAGGCCGGCTGCTTGCCGGTTTCGCCGAGACGTTCGGCCTGGCCAAGCCGCCCGTGCGCATCGAAGTCTATGACAATTCGCACATCATGGGCACCAACGCCGTTGGCGCTATGGTCGTCGCCGGGCCGGAAGGTTTTGTGAAAAACCAGTACCGGAAATTCAACATCCGCTCGACCGAGATCACGCCCGGCGACGATTTCGGCATGATGCGCGAGGTGATGGAGCGGCGCTTTTCGCGGCTGCTCAAGGAACATGGTGATGCCGTGGCCGACAACGCTGCTGCCGACGAAGCGGGCGACGACATTGAGGAGGATATCTCCGGCAGCTTCCCGGCCTGGCCCGACGTCATCCTGATCGACGGCGGTCAGGGCCAGATGACGGCGGTGCGCAAGATCCTCTCGGATCTCGGCATAGAAGACCGCGTCATGGCCATCGGCATCGCCAAGGGGCAGGACCGCGACGCCGGCCGCGAGCGCTTCTTCGTCAAGGGCAGGGATTCGTTCTCGCTGCCGGTTCGCGACCCCGTGCTCTATTTCGTCCAGCGGCTGCGCGACGAGGTTCACCGTTTCGCCATCGGCTCGCACCGGGCCCGCCGCAAAAAGGAAATGGTCAAGAGTCCGCTCGACGAGATCTCCGGTATCGGCCCCGGCCGCAAGCGCGCCCTCCTGCTGCATTTCGGCACCGCAAAGGCGGTCAGCCGCGCCGCGATCGAGGATCTGAGGAAGGTCGACGGCATTTCCGAGCAGGTGGCGAGGCTGGTCTATAATCACTTCCATGAGAGCTGATGCATGTCACCCGAATGTGCATGGTTGTTTTGGCACAGCGACATGTATGAAGGGGAAGAACGCACGTCTTTCCGAAATGGAGTGCGGTTTTAGGACAGCGTGTGAGGTTTCCCGTTATTTTCGGCTGGCCAATCGATTTTGGCCTGTTGACCCCCCACATTCGCATCTGATTTGAGTACGCAGGCAGAAAGAGTCCTTGAAGACATGGCCCAGCGCGCATTCAACCTGCCTAACATACTCACCTACGCCCGCATCATCGCGGTGCCGTTGGTCGTGCTGTGTTTTTTCCTCGAAGGTCATCTGAAATCCAGCGACTTCGCCCGCTGGTCGGCACTGATCATTTTCCTGCTGGCATCAGTCACCGATTATTTCGACGGCTATTTTGCGCGCGCCTGGCAGCAGACCTCCAACATCGGCAAGATGCTCGATCCGATCGCCGACAAGCTGCTGGTCGCCACGTGCCTTTTGCTGCTGGCGGCGGATACCGATCGTCATGCCGGCATCGCCGGCTGGTCGTTGTGGGCGGCAATCATCATCCTGTGCCGCGAGATCCTGGTTTCCGGTCTGCGTGAATATCTGGCGGCGCTCAAGGTCTCGGTGCCGGTGACGCAGCTTGCCAAATGGAAGACCACCATCCAGATGGTCGCGATCGCCTTCCTGCTGGCCGGCCCGGCCGGCGACAAGATCTTCCCGCTGACCACGCAGACCGGCCTTGTGCTGCTGTGGATCGCGGCACTGGTTACGCTCTACACCGGCTACGACTATTTCCGCGCCGGCCTCAAGCACATCATGGACGAGTGAGATGACGACCCGCCTCATCTATTTCGCCTGGGTTCGCGAGCGGATCGGCACATCGGAGGAAGATGTCGAATTGCCCGTCGGCATTGAGACGGTCGCCGACCTCCTGCGCTGGCTGCAATCGCGCGGCGAGGGCTATGAGCATGCGCTGCAATATCCCGACGTGATCCGTGTTGCTATCAACCAGGAACATGTCGACCACCACGAGAAGATATCCGGCGCGCGCGAGATCGCCCTGTTTCCGCCAATGACGGGAGGATGACTCATGTCGGCCGTTCTGGCGCCGACCGTGCGCATCCAGCGCCAGGATTTCGACGTCGCCGCCGAGATCGCCGGGCTCACGCAAGGCCGCGCCGACATTGGTGCCGTGGTCACCTTTTCCGGCCTCTGCCGGGACGAGCAGGGCGCGCTAGCGGCGCTTGAACTGGAGCACTATCCCGGCATGGCGGAGGCCGAGATCGGCCGCATCGCCACCGAGGCGGTTCAGCGCTGGCCGCTGCAGGGCCTCACGGTCATCCACCGCCATGGCAAGATCGCGCCGGGTGAGAATATCGTGCTGGTGGTTGCCGCCTCGGCGCACCGCCAGGCCGCATTCGAAGCGGCGAACTTCCTGATGGACTATCTGAAATCGCGTGCTCCCTTCTGGAAGAAGGAGCATCGTGTTGACGGTTCGGAGGGTGGCTGGGTCGAGGCCAAGCAAACCGACGTCAAGGCCGCGCAGCGCTGGAAATCACCAGAATAAAATCCCGCCGCAGCCATGCATTGACCGCAATCCTTTGGCCAATTCAACGACCGTTGGTCGGCCCGGGCATCGGCAGCCCGGAGCATTGGCAGCCCGTGGCAAGGGAGATGGTCATGCTGGACAGGCTCGCGGAGTTCTTCGTCTTCGGCTTTGTGCCGCTGGTCGTCGGCATCCTGGCGGTGCCTGAACTCTCCTTGGTCGCCGAAAAGGCGGTGCGGGGCGAGGTGATCTATCGCGAGCGCATCGCCTTGCCGCCCAGTGCCGTGCTCTCCGTCCAGCTTGCCGATGTCTCGCTGGCCGACGCGCCGGCTAGGATCATCGGCGAACAGAAGATCAAACCTGCCGGTCAGGTGCCGATCAGCTTCGAGATCAAATTCGACCCTTCTACCATCCGGCCACAGATGACCTACGCCCTGCGGGCCCGCATCACCGTCGACGGCAGGCTGATGTTCATTTCCGATCTGCGCCACCAGCTCGATCCGCTGACCGACGTGCCCCAGACCATCGTGCTCAAGACGGTCGCGCCGAGTGGCGAGCCGGCGGCTTCCGTCTTTGATCAGCTTTGGGTGGTCGACTATGTCGACGGCGTCGGCGCCATCACCGCGCCGCAGGTGACGTTCAAGGTCAGCGAGGCCGGCAAGGCCGGCGGCAGCGGCCCATGCAACAGCTATTTCGCCACAGCGAAGGTCGATGGCCAGGCAATCGCGATCAGCGGCATCGGGTCGACCTACAAGGCCTGCGCGCCCGAGGTGATGGCCGAGGAAAAGGCGTTGTTCGATGCGTTGGCCAAGGCGGCGTCATACAAGGTCGATGCCGGAAAGCTCGCCATCGCCGACAAGGACGGACGCGAAATCCTGCGCTTCAGCGCTGCAAGCTGAGTTCTCACTTTGCCGGTACGAACTCATGAAAGATGCGCCGGGGAGCTTCAGACGATATCCCTATACGAAAAAAGGCCAGCATTTCGCCGGCCTTTCAGCATGATTTGCGATATGGGCTATCGGCTCAGCCGACGATTTCGGTGTCCGAGAACCAGTACTTGATCTCCTGCGCGGCGGTTTCCGGCGCGTCGGAGCCGTGCACCGAATTCTCGCCGATCGACAGCGCATGCACCTTGCGGATGGTGCCTTCGGCAGCGTTGGCCGGGTTGGTGGCGCCCATCACTTCACGATTCTTGGCAATGGCATTCTCGCCTTCCAGCACCTGGACGATCGTCGGTGCCGACGACATGAACTCGACCAGTTCGCCGAAGAACGGGCGGTCCTTGTGGACGGCATAAAAACCCTCAGCCTCACGGCGGCTCATCCACACCCGGCGCGAAGCGATGACGCGCAGGCCGGCGTCCTCGAGCATCTTGGTGATGGCGCCGGTGAGGTTGCGCCGCGTTGCGTCCGGCTTGATCATCGAGAAGGTGCGTTCGAGCGCCATGGGTCGTCCTTGTCTGGAGAATGGAATGGAGAGTGGCGGGCTCTATACAAGCCGCCCGGCCCATTGCCAAGGGGTGAGGCCAAAGGATGAGGAATGGTCTACGAAACGGACGGGAAGGCGATTGCCTGGCTTTCCGAATGACGAATGGTGATTGAAAGGTCCGGTGGACCTTTCAAAGGACTTTGAACGCCCGAGGGGCAGGGAGCGACAGCGCAGGGCACGCCGTGCGGCGGGTTGAAGTTCAGATCGATGCCGACGAGCTGCAAGGCAAGTTGAGACCAAATGGCTGCAATATCAGGCTTTGCTTGCTATAGTCGCGTCTCGGCGCCGCGCTGAAGTCGGCCCGAATGGAGACAGTATGACTATGGCAGACGATCGTCAGGAGCGCATTCGCAACCGAGCCCATAAGATCTGGCAGGAAGAGGGGCAACCGGCCGGCCAGCACGAACGCCACTGGCATCAGGCGACAGCCGACATCGACCGGGAAGATGCTACGGGAACGTCGTCGGCAGCCAAAAAGCCCGCCAAAAAGGCAACGGGCGCTGTCAAGGCAAAAGCCGCGCCCAAGGAGGCGAAGGCCGCCAAGAAGACCAGCAAGCCAAAAAAGGCAGCCAAGTAGGCCTGGCCGTCTCCGCTGCCGGCTCTTTGACGGCAGAGTGACCGCGCTTGCCTTGCGGCAGGTCGGGCGTCAGGCCGCTGCGGCGACCTTTCGCCCGAGCCCGCCATGCAGGTCGAGGCAGCGGTCGAACCATTGTGCCACCACGTCGCCGTCGTCGAGCAGCTGATAGGACGTCGCGATGCGCGCCCATTGCAGCGCGCCGAAGACGATATAGTCGGCAAACAGCGGCGAGGCACCGCCGATGAATGGCTGGTAGCTCAGTATCGAGCGCAACGGCTCCAGCGAAGCCCTGAAAGTGCCGAGCCCGGCTTCTCGCGCAGCCTTCGCCTCTTCCAGTTTCTTGCCCAGGCGCTGTTCCCGGCTTTGCCGGAAATACGCGCCATTCGTCTCGTCCTGCATGGCATGCAGATCCACGATCGCTGCGGTGGTCACATAGGGGTGGATGGTCGATTGCGACCAGCGTTCGATGAACCGCGCCATCGCCTTGCCGCCATCGCCGCCAAAAAGCGTGGGACGATCCGGATAGGCCTCCTCGAGATAGAGCGCGATAGCGAAGGAATCGATGACGACCTTGTCGCCGTCGCGGATCACCGGAAGGGTTTTCGAAACGCCGCCTTCGATGGTGGGCACCTCAAGAAAACGCGTCGGCGCGGTCGCGATATCGAGCCCCTTATGGGCCAGAGCCATCGTAGCCTTCCAGCAATGCGGACTGAACGGACGGTTCTCGTCGCGCCCGACGAGATCATAAAGCAGAATGGTCATTGGCGTCGGCCCCTTTGCGGTCTAGGTATCGCCCGAAACGCGGCGGCGGGAGAAGAGATGAAACAGCACTTCATGATGTTTGCGGCGTACAATCAATGGGCCAATGGCCGCATCTATGATGCCGCCGCCGATCTCGATGAAGAAGAATTCAATCGCCATGTTGGCGCTTTCTTCGGCTCGCTGATGGGCACGCTCAACCATCTGCTCGTCGCCGATCGCATATGGATGAAGCGCTTCACCGGCGAAGGCGATGCGCCGACCGCGCTGGACGCGATACTGCATCGCGCCTTGCCGAAGCTGCGGTTGGCGCGCGAGGCAGAGGACCGGCGGATCATCGACTGGCTCGGCGGCTTGGGCGACAAGGCGCTCTCGGGCCGCTTCACCTATATGACCGTATCGGACATGCGCACCGTCTCGCAACGCCTGGCGCCAGCGCTGGCTCATGTCTTCAACCACCAGACCCATCATCGCGGCCAGGCGCATATGATCCTGACGGCTCTCGGCCGCCCTTCCGTCCCGCTCGATCTGGCGCATTTCCAGCGCACTGAAGAGGGAAGGGCCTTTGCCTGATTTCGGTCAGTGAATCCTTCGCGGATTTGTAAAGTCTTGCAGCGCAATTTGACTTTCAGGCAATCTCCAAAGCCAAATCGCTGATTTCGCTGTCTAATTGGGATTGCGTCAGAGCCGCCTCCGCCATGACCCATTGTTTGAAGAGCAGCACCTTGCGTGCGGCAAGGCTCTTGTGGGGGGAAACAAAATACCAACCGGCCGTGTTCGGATGATGGACGGCGAAGGGAGCCACCAACCTCGCGGCACGGATGTCGCTGGCCATGTAGGCGCGGTTGGCGACGGCAAAACCCATTCCGGCGTTGGCCGCCTCGTAGGACATCATGCACGAGTCGAAATAGATGCTTTTGGTCTCGCTGAGCACGAAGCTGGCGCCGGCGAAACCAAGCCAGGATTGCCAGTTCTGGGTGCAGGTGTCGGAGTGCAGCAGCGTGAAGTGCTTGAGGTCGTCCGGTGTCACCTTTGACAGCGGCCTGTCGCCGAGAACCTCAAGGAACAGCTTGCGACTGCACACCGGTGTCAGGTCTTCCCGAAACAGCAGATCAGACGGCAGCCCGTTGAAATGGCCGTCGCCATAGCGGATTTCGAGATCGAAATCCGAGGTCGTGAACTCATGCGTCGCGTAGGAGGTCGAGACCCGCATCACGATATCGGGATGTTGCCGCTGGAAAAGCGGCAGGCGCGGAAACAGCCAGCGCGCGGCAAAGGTCGGTAGCACGGATATCTTCAGCACATGTTCCTGCGATTGCCCGGTTGCTTCCATGCTGGCAGCGACGATCCGCTCCAGAGCCTCGCGAACGCGCGAGACATAGGTTTCGCCCTCCGGCGTCAACGACACGGCATTGCCACCGCGTTGGAATATCTTGAAGCGCAGCTGGTCCTCCAGGCTCTTGACGCGCTGGCTGACCGCCGAAGCGGTGATGAACTGCTCCTCGCCAGCACGCGTGAAATTCCCGTGCCGTGCAGCACTTTCCACGATTTTCAGCGAATTGAGGTTGACCTGACTGAGCAGACGCACGGTTTTCGACCTTAAGCTGGGCTTACACTAGCACTAGCATTCCTAATTTTACAGGGGGGGCTAATTTAATCGACTGTTTACCAAGTGTTTGCCCCCTTATTGGAGAAGTACAATGAACGCACATACCATCCCCGAGCTGCGTTATGCGATGAGCCGCGAGGCCATCATCGGCCACGAAACCGCCTGGAAAGTGTCGAGTTTCGGCGTCGCGCAGTATCGGCATGGCTATGACCCGGCGCTGCTTGCGGCAATCGAGGAGGCTGCGCTGAAGCTCAAGGCCAGCCATGCCGTGCACAAGCACCTCGATCTGACTTTCATCACCGGCGCCGACCGTTTCATCCCCGAAATCAGGGAGTTGCTGCACGACAAGCTACGCCTGGAACGCCTGTCCGACATGATGGGCACGAAGCTGGAGCCCTATCCGCTGTCGATCGTCGGCTCGACCGTCACCTTCATGAATCCCAGGGACGGCGCCGTCGAATGGCATTGCGACGGCGTTCCGGTCACCGAACTCATTCCGCTGTCGATCAGCGATCCGCTGGTCGGCGGGCATCTCGAAATTTATTGCGACGACTCCGAAACCGGTCGCGCCATCCTTGAATCCGGCCGCGAGATCCCGCGCAACCGCATCATGCGCATCGACCACAAGATGCACTTCGCGACACTCGGGCAGTTCCTTGGCGTCCTGCACCGCACGGCGCCGATCCAGTTCGGCGAGCGTGTCACCCTAGTGCTCAATCAACGCTCGGTCGCCAAGCCCTATGTCGACGACAACAGAATGTTCTATCTTGCCGCGGACAACGATCACGACCGCGAGTGGGTCAACGAGCTGGCCGAAGACGTCTGGACCAACCAGTTGCCCGCCTACCGCCGCTTCGAGGCAGAGCGCCCCGTGCCGGTGCCGCCCGAGGCGCCGGTCCCCGGCGGTGCAAGGGAATCGTGGTGACCAGCCATGGCTCCGTCCGGCCGCAGCCGCCCTTTGCCTCGATGAGCCGGGGGTCAGTCGTGGTTGAAAGACAGGAAGGGAGCCTGTCTCGGGCTGCGCAGAACCAGCCTGGCTCCAGGCTGGCGCTGGCCTTTGCCGCTGGCGCGGTCGCACTTTGGGCGACCAACGCATTGGTCGGCAAGGCGCTGTTGGCAAGTCATCCGGTGTCGCTGGTGCAATGCCTGCAGTTCTGCGGCGCGACCATGGTCTTCGCCTTGATCCGCCTGATCGGCGCCGCGCGGCAACCCGCCATGCCGCGCCATGCGGGTCTCGTCGCGGTACTGGCGCCATTCGTGGTCGGCTTCGTCGGTCTCGTCGGCACCATGATCCTGCAATATGTGGCCTTCGCCTCGATGTCGGTGATCGAGGCGAACCTCGTCGCCTACACCTGGCCTCTGATGGTCGCGGCGGCGGTGATCGCGTTCGAGAGCCCGCAACGACCCACGGTGCTGGGCCTTGCCGCGGCCCTTGGATTTGCCGGCGTCGTGCTTGTCATCTCGGGCGGGCGCGACCATTCCTGGTTTCAGGGCAACCTTGTCGGCTATCTCGCCGCCTTCGGATCGGCGCTGTGCATGGCCTTCTATTCGATCCTGGTGGGGCGGCTCGCCATGTCAGCGGACCGTCTTTTGCTGCCATCCTCATTGATCGGCGTGGCCGTGACATTGCTGTGGTGCGTCCATGACGGCGCAACCTTGCCCGCTGCTGCCGACCTTGCGCTTGGGCTCTATCTTGGTGCTGGCCCGATGGGCTTGGGCTATTATTTCTGGTCGCGGGCCTTGAAGCTTGAAGGCCACGGCAAGGTCGCGGTTGTCGCCTATCTCACCCCGATCGCTTCGACACTGCTTCTGATCTTCTCCGGCGAACGGCTGACGATGACAGCCGTCGCCGGCGCCGTCCTCGTCATTGGCAGTTGTATTGCCGTCGGTGTGGAGCGTTCGGAGGCCGAAAATCATGTTTGACGACAACGAACGTCTGGCCCGCAGGGAAGCGCACTGGCTGATCAAGGAATTTGGCGCCGAGGCGCCACTTTACGCGGCGATGAAGGCTGAAAAGGCGATTGAGCAGAAGGATTTCGGGCGTTGTGCCCGTTGGAGGCGTATTCTTGAGATATTGGCTGACGGCCGGACAACCAAGTCTGCTGCCTTGAAGTATTAGATTTTCTAATTTGCCCAATGTCGATTTCCCATAGAAATAGTTGACGTCAAGTCTTGATTCGTTTTGGGGCTAGGCGGTCCGTTGGGGGACGCGGTTCGGGCGATACATCGACAAAAGTCTTCTGTGGGGTGGATGACTTTGTCGCAAATGGGATGAAAGAATTGTCAAATATCGAGGATAAGACCGTTATCGAGCTTACGGCCGATATTGTCTCGGCCTATGTCGGCAACAATCCGCTTCCGGTCTCCGGCCTGCCTGACCTGATCGCCAGTGTCAGCGCCTCGGTTCGAAAACTGGCTGGCGCGGCTGTCGCGGAAAGCCCAAGCCTGGTTCCGGCTGTAAACCCTAAAAAGTCGGTGTTTCCCGACTACATTGTCTGCCTGGAGGACGGCAAGAAGTTCAAGTCGCTCAAGCGACACCTCAGGACAGACTATGGCCTGAGCCCGGATGACTATCGGGCCAAATGGGGTCTGCCGCCGGACTATCCAATGGTCGCGCCGAACTATTCGGCCACCAGGTCCGCGCTCGCGAAGTCGACGGGACTTGGCCGCAAGCCGGCCGCGGCGCCGGCCAACGTGGCCAAGGCGACGAAGCGTGGCAAGGCGACCGCCTGAGGTTCTGCTGGCCGGTATGGCAGGCCACTGAGCAGCTGCCCTGACGGCGCAATTGCGCGCGCCGTTTTCGGGCCTTGTGCGTTCAACTGGCCCGCTGGGTCTTGCGAAGCGTTGATGTCCGGTGCAAAAGCGCCGCCATGCTGATCATCAACGACCTTTCACTCCGCATGGCGGGGCGCCTGCTTCTCGACCACGCCTCGCTGACGTTGCCGGCCGGCACCAAAGCCGGCCTTGTCGGCCGCAACGGCACCGGCAAGACGACGCTGTTCAAGGCGATCACCGGCGATTTTCCCTCCGAGACCGGCTCGATCAGCCTGCCGAAGAACACGCGCATCGGTCAGGTGGCGCAGGAGGCACCCGGCACCGAGGAGCCGCTGATCGAAATCGTGCTCAAGGCCGATGTCGAGCGCACGGCGCTGCTCGAAGAGGAAAAGACGGCGACCGATCCGCACCGGATTGCCGATATCCATATGCGGCTGGCCGACATCGATGCGCATTCGGCCGAGTCTCGCGCGGCCACCATCCTGGCCGGCCTCGGCTTCGATGATGCGGCACAGCGCCGCCCGGCTTCGTCCTTCTCCGGCGGCTGGCGCATGCGCGTGGCGCTGGCCGCCGTGCTGTTTTCCGAGCCCGATCTTCTGCTGCTCGACGAGCCAACCAACTATCTCGACCTCGAAGGCACGTTGTGGCTGGAAAACTATGTGTCGAAGTATCCGCACACCGTGCTGCTGATTTCGCACGACCGTGACCTGCTCAATCGTGCCGTCAACTCCATCGTTCATCTCGACCAGAAGAAGCTGACTTTCTGGCGCGGTGGCTACGACCAGTTCGAGCGCCAGTATACCGAGCAGAAGGAACTGCAGGAGAAGGGCCGCGTCAAACAGGAAGCCGCCCGCAAGCATATGGAGTCTTTCGTCGAACGATTCCGCGCCAAGGCTTCCAAGGCGAGGCAGGCGCAGTCGCGCATCAAGGCGCTGGAGAAGATGAAGCCGATCGCGGCCATCGTGAACGATTCGGTGCGGCCGTTCTCTTTCCCCGAGCCGGTCAAGACGGTGGCCTCGCCGATCATTGCGCTGAACAATGTCAATGTCGGCTATACGGAGGGCCAGCCGATCCTAAAGAAGATGACGCTGCGCATCGATGCCGACGACCGCATCGCGCTGCTTGGCGCCAACGGCAACGGCAAGTCGACCTTCGCCAAGCTGCTGTCCGGCCGGCTCAAGCAGGAGACCGGCACCATGACAGTGGCGCCCGGGCTGAAAGTGGCGATCTTTGCCCAGCATCAACTCGATGACCTTCGTCCGGAGGAAAATGCCTATGACCATGTCCGACGGCTGATGCCGGAGGCGCCGGAATCGAAGGTGCGCGGCCGTGTCGCCCAGTTCGGTCTGTCGACCGAGAAGATGAACACACCCGCCAAGGATCTCTCGGGCGGCGAGAAGGCGCGGCTCCTGATGGGGCTGTCGGCCTTCGAGGGCCCGAACCTGTTCATCCTCGACGAGCCGACCAACCATCTCGACATCGACAGCCGCGAATCGCTGATCCATGCGCTCAACGAATTTCCCGGCGCCGTGATCCTGATCTCGCACGATCGCCATCTGCTCGAGGCGACCGCCGACCGGCTCTGGCTGGTCAAGGACGGCGCGGTCAACCCGTATGATGGCGACCTGGAAGATTACAAGACGTTGGTCACCGGCGTGTCTGGCGATCGCCGCGAGCGGCGCGAGGCCGACAAGGCGTCAAAGGCCGACCGCCGCCGCGAGGCGGCCCAGCGCCGCGCCGCCTTCGAGCCACTGGCCAAGGAAATCCGCGCCACCGAAGCGTTGATGGATCGCATCCGCAAACGCATCGACGGCATCGAGGACGAATTGGCCAACCCGGCGATCTACGAAAAGGATCCGTCGACCGCGACGCGATTGGCCAAGGAGCGCTCGCAGCTTGCCCAGACCTTGACCGGTCATGAGGAGAAGTGGCTCACCATGTCGGCCGAGTACGAGGAAGGCACGGCGGAGTAGGGGAGCCTCTTCCTTCTCCACAAACAAGGGGAGAAGGGAACGCGCCATCTGGCTCTACACGCCGAGCCCGAAACCCGCTAGACAAACGCCATGAACCAGCACGCCAAGCTCAGGATCGGCCATTCGGCCTGCCCGCATGATTGCCCGTCGACCTGCGCGCTCGAGGTCGAACTGCTCGATGGTAACCGTATCGGCCGTGTCCATGGCGCGAAGGCCAACACTTATACATCCGGCGTCGTCTGCGCCAAGGTCGCGCGCTATGCCGACCGCGTCCATCACCCCGACCGCCTGCTGAAGCCTCTGGTGCGGGCCGGGGCCAAGGGCGACGGGGTCTGGAAGGAAGCAAGTTGGGAGGCCGCCCTCGATCTGGTCGCCGAAAAGTTCGTTGCGGCCGAGGAGAAATACGGCTCGGAGACGGTCTGGCCCTATTTCTACGCCGGCACGATGGGGCTGGTTCAACGGGACGGCATCGAGCGGCTGCGCCACGCCAAGAAATATTCAGGCTTCTTCGCGTCGATCTGCACCAATCTCGCCTGGACTGGCTGGATGATGGGGGCAGGCGCTTTGCGTGGCCCGGACCCACGCGAGATGGCGAAATCCGACTGCGTGGTGATCTGGGGCACCAATGCGGTGGTCACGCAGGTCAACGTGATGACCCACGTCATCAAGGCCCGCAAGGAACGCGGCGCCAAAATCATCGTCATCGATGTCTATGAAAACGCGACCATGAAGCAGGCCGATATGGGCCTGGTCCTGAAGCCCGGCACCGACGGCGCGCTGGCTTGCGCGGTCATGCACGTGCTGTTCAGGGACGGCCTGGCAGACCGCGCCTATCTCGAAAAATACACCGATGACCCTGCCGGGCTGGAAGCACATCTCAAACGCAGGACACCGGAGTGGGCGGCTGAGATCACCGGGCTTTCGGTGGCCGAGATCGAGGCCTTCGCCTGTCTCGTTGGCAGGACGAAAAGGACCTATTTCCGCCTTGGCTACGGCTTTGCCCGCCAGCGTAATGGCGCCGTCAACATGCATGCCGCGTCTTGCATCGCCGCTGTCACCGGCAGCTGGCAATATGAGGGCGGCGGCGCCTTCCATTCCAACTCCGGCATCTTCAAGCTCAACCAGGATGTGCTGGAGGGCACGCGCATGCGCGATCCCTCGATCCGCTATCTCGACCATTCGCGCATAGGCCCGGTGCTGACCGGCGCCAGCGATGCGCTTTATGGCGGCCCGCCGGTAACGGCGATGCTGATCCAGAACACGAATCCGGCGAATGTCGCGCCCGAGCAGCGGCTGGTGAAACAGGGCTTCCTGCGCGAGGACCTGTTCTCTTGCGTGCATGAGCAATTCATGACCGATACGGCCAGGCTCGCCGATGTCGTGCTACCGGCGACGATGTTCCTCGAGCACGACGATCTCTACAAGGGTGGCGGCAACCAGCACATCACGCTCGGCCCCAAACTGATCGAGCCGCCGGAAGGACCGCGAACCAATCATTTCGTCATCGAACAGCTGGCCGAGCGCCTGGGCGTCGCCGACCGCCCGGGCTTTGGTCTTACCGAGCAGCAGCATATAGACCTCATTCTCGGCAAGCGCGGGCTGGGCAGCTTCGACAGCTTGAAGGAACGGAAATGGGTCGATCTGCAGCCGGACTTCGAGACCGCCCACTACATCAGGGGCTTTGGCCATCCCGACGGAAAATTCCGCTTCCGCGCCGATTGGACCGGCCAGCCGGCACCCAACCGGCCTCCGAGGAGCATGGGACTGTTTGGCCCCGTGGAACGCCTGCCTGAATTTCCCGACCATGTCGACCTGATCGAGGTGGCGGACGAGGCGCATCCGTTCCGGCTGACGACCTCACCGGCGCGCAATTTCCTCAACTCGACATTCTCGGAGACGCCGGTATCGAAAGCCAAGGAAGGCCGTCCGGAACTGCTCCTCCACCCCGACGATGCCGCCGCGCACGGGCTGACGGTGGGCGACCGTGTCGAGATCGGCAACCAGCGTGGTGAGGTGGTGCTGCACGCCAGATTGTTCGACGGCATCAAGCGCGGTGTCGTGATCGCCGAAGGCATCTGGCCAAACAGCGCGCATGAGCGCGGCGAGGGCATCAACGTGCTGACCGGCGCCGACGCGCCGGCGCCCTATGGTGGTGCCGCCTTCCACGACAACAAGGTCTGGCTGCGCAAGGCGCAAGAACTCGGCGCCGGCTGAAACCGTCAAATGCTTTTGCTGTCGAAGATCGTCGGCATGAAGCTGAAGACAGGGCGCTTCGCGGATTGAGAAGGCAAAGTGCGGCCGCACTGCGCCAAATCACACCGGCAGGGTTTCGGCGGTCTTTTTCCTGTTCAGCCGGAGCCGGATGTCGTCGGCGATCGCCTGCGCTTCGATCGCGATTTCGCGCAGCAATCCGGTGACGGCATTGTGGAAACCAACAAGGTAGAGGCCGAGATCCGAAGCTTGCGCGGTAACGCCACTGCGGTCTGGCTGGACACTGGGCTCCAGGAATTTGGCATAGCCAGGCCGGAAACCGGTGGCGAAGATGATCGTGTCGAATTCGCTGTGCTTGCCATCGGCAAAACGGGCGCCGCGTTGCGAGATCTCGCCGATACCGGGCGCAACCTTGATCGCGCCTTCCCGGATCTTGCCGATGGTGCCGACATCGATCACCGGTATGCGCGATTCAATCGCAATCTGTTCCAGCAGTCCCCGTCTCGGCCGTTTGAGCCCATATTTCTCTAGCCTGCCCATCACCAGGTCGAGGATGATGGGCAAAAGAACATCATTGAGGCGTTGCGGCCCCAGGCGCGCCGCCATGCCGACCATTTGGATAGGCACGCCGAACAGTTCGCGCGGCACGATATGAACGCCGCCGCGTACGGAAATCGTCGGTCTTGCGCCGCCTTCCGCCAGATCGAGCGCGATCTCCGCGCCGGTGTTGCCCATGCCGATGACCAGCACCGACTGGCCGGCGAAAGGCTTGGCATTGCGGTACTCGGCGCTGTGCAGCGTCAGGCCCTTGAATGTGTCGATGCCAGCAAATCCGGGCCGCAACGGCTCGGCATTGTAGCCCGAGGCGATCACCACATGTCTGGCGCGCAGCGAGCCGGATATCGTGTCCACGCGCCAGCCGCGACCCTCTCGGGTGATCGCCTTCACCGTTTCTCCAAAGCGGGGCTTGACGTCGAACCGCTTCGCACAGGCATCGAGATACTCGACGAAGAGATCGCACGGCACGTAACGTGGATAGTGCTTGGGAAAGGGCACGAAGGGCAGCGACGAATAGCGCTTGGTCGTATGCAGATGGACGCGCTCGTAATGGCACCGCCAGGCGGGCGCGGCCTGCTGCTCTTTTTCGAGAAGGATGAAGTCAACCCCAGCCTGCCGCAGGCATGCGGCAACGGCAAGGCCCGCCGGGCCCGCACCGATGATGGCAACTGGGGTGGTATCGTCCAATCGCGCCTCCACTGCTCAATTCGCGTCCGGAGCATGTCAAAAGCATGGCAGAGCTGGCTTCAGCTGCGTCAGGCAAGGTTCAATCCGGCAACGGCACCGTCAGCCCCACCTTGACGCGATCCATGGCCACGAAGGTGCGGAACTTGCGGACATTGTTGCTGCCGAAGAACAGCTTTCGCGTCAGCGCCTCATAGGCGCCCATGTCTGCCACGGTGATGACGAGGATGAAATCGGCCTCACCCGTCACATAGTAGCATTGCTGCACTTCGGCCGCCGCCGAGAACTGCCGCTTGGCCGCGTCGATCAGCTCGGTGCGTTCGCTCTCGAGCTCCACTTCGACGAAGATGGTGATCGGCTGGCCGACGGCCGCCGGATCGACCACCGCGACATTGCTTGCAATGACCCCGGTCTGCTCCATGCGCTTGATGCGGCGCTGCACCGCCGGTGCCGACAGGTTGACCGCTTCGCCGATCAGCCGCTGCGGCGTGGTGTTGTCCCGCTGCAGGATGGCAAGGATGGCGAGATCGAAGCTGTCGAGTGAGAGGAGCGATGGAGACAATGGAGACATCCTGGCGAAACAAACTTGCATTCCGGAGGGTCAATTACAGCGCTTTTTGCGCCGATCCTGCAATATATTCTCAGCGACCCAAAGGAGAGCGCCAGTGTTCCTGCTCAACCGCAATGCCTTGCACCGCCAGCCACTCACCGCCGCCGATGCCGAAACGCTTGGGGTCGCCGGGGCGGACATCGTCGAGCATTTTCTTGCTCATCGCGACAATCACCTGATAACCCCGCTGCACGGGCTGCCGGCGTTGGCTGCCGAACTCGGCCTCGGTGCCTTGCATGTCAAGGACGAGGGCTTTCGTCTCGGCCTTGGCAGCTTCAAGGCGCTGGGTGGCGCCTATGCCGTCTTCCGCCTTGTGCTGGAGGAGGCGGAGAAGCGGCTTGGCCGCCCTGTCGATGTCGGTGATCTCGATCGACCCGATGTTCGCGCTGTCGCCGCGACGATGACGGTTGCCTGTGCCACAGACGGCAATCACGGCCGCTCCGTCGCGCAAGGTGCTGAGCTTGCCGGTGCCAAGGCCGTGATTTTTGTCCATTCCGGTGTCAGCCAGGAGCGGATTTCGGCAATAGCCCGCTACGGTGCGGAGATGGTCCGTGTCGATGGAAATTATGACGATTCGGTCAGGCAGGCCGCGAAGGTCGCGGCCGACAGAGGCTGGACCGTAGTGTCGGACACATCGTGGCCGGGCTATGAGCGCATCCCTGGCCTGGTGATGCAAGGCTATACCGCGATCGTGCGCGAAGCGCTGCGCCAGCTCCGGGAACCGCCAACCCACGTTTTCGTCCAGGCGGGTGTCGGCGGCATTGCCGCCGCGGTGGCCGGCCATCTGGCCATCGTGCTCGGCGGCGCCAGGCCGATTTTCACCGTGGTCGAGCCGGCGTGCGCCGCTTGCGTTGTCGCGGCTGCCCAGGCAGGGCGCGTGGTCAAGGTGGCGCACGACCGGCCGACGGTGATGGCCATGCTTGAATGCTATGAAGCCTCGCAAGTCGCCTGGCGCGTGCTGGCACGCACCGCCGACGCCTTCATGACCGTGGATGAGGATGACGCCATCGCGGTGATGCGCCGGCTGGCACGGCCGGCCGGCAGCGATCCGTCGATCGTCGCCGGTGAAAGCGGTGGCGTCGGCCTCGCCGGAGTGATGCGGGCGGTGGCCGAAAACAAGATGGTTCTCGGGCTCGACGGCAACTCCCGCGTCCTGGTGATCAACACCGAGGGCGCCACCGACCCGCAACGTTATGCCGAACTGGTCGGCACGAGCCCGGCCAACGTGCTGGCCGGCAAGCTGGCTGCCGAGGCAACGCCATGATCGCGATCGATGCACCGCGCCTGCTTGGTCGCATCCGTGAATTGGGCGCTGTTGGTCGCGACGGCGAGGGCAGGCTGATCCGGTTGGCCGCCTCCGACACGGACAGGCTGGGCCGTGACCTCTTCGTCGGCTGGCTGCGCCAGGCCGGGCTTGATGTCGCCATCGACCGCATCGGCAACATCTTCGGCATCTGGCAAAGTGCCGACAATGCAGGCAAGGCACCACTGCTCATCGGCTCGCATATCGACACCGTCATCGATGCCGGCATTTATGACGGTTGCTATGGCGTGCTTGCCGGGCTGGAGGTGATCGAGACGCTGAAGGCATCGGGTCTTTCGCCGTCGCGCCCGCTCGCCGTCGCCGCCTTCACCAATGAGGAGGGCGTGCGCTTCTCTCCCGATATGATGGGGTCGCTGGTCTATGCCGGCGGCATCGATGTCGAAGCGGCACTCGCCGCTGTCGGCACCGATGGCAGCAGGCTGGGGCAGGAACTGGCCCGCATCGGCTATGCCGGCGATCGCGAACCGGGCTTTCTCAAGCCGCATATCTATGTCGAACTGCATATCGAACAGGGGCCAGTCCTGGAGCGCGAAGGCATTCCGATCGGCGCGGTGGAAAGCCTGCAGGGAATCTCCTGGCAGCGCATCACCATTGATGGTGTCGCCAACCATGCCGGCACCACGCCGATGTCGATGCGCTGCGACGCCGGATACGCCGCAGCACGCGTGGTCACCTTCCTGCATGACCGGGCCGCGGCCTCCAACTCGGCAACGGTTGCCACAGTCGGCACGATGCACTTCGAGCCGAACGCCATCAATGTCATTCCATCACGCGCTGCCTTCACCGTCGATCTGCGCGATCCCGACGAGCAGCGCCTGCAGGCGGAGGAGGCGGCGCTGGCGGCCTTTCTGGAACAACTCGCCGCCGACGGCATCACCGTGACGGTCGAAAAGCTGGCGCGCTTCGAGCCCGTTGTCTTCGACAGGCAAGTCGTCGAACTGATCGAGGTCTCCGCAAGGAAGCGCGGGCTTGTCTCGAGGCGCATGATCTCGGGCGCGGGCCATGACGCCCAGATGATCGCGCGCATCGCGCCGGCGGCGATGATCTTCGTGCCGAGCGCCGGAGGCATCAGCCACAATCCGCGCGAGCACACCGACGATGCCGAGCTTGTTGCCGGCGCCAATATCCTGCTTGATGTGGTCACCGAACTTGCCGAGTTCGAGGGGTGAGGAAATGGCTGGACTTAATCCCGAAACACTGAAGCGCGAGATGACGGGATGGCGGCGTGACCTGCACGCGCATCCCGAATTCGGTTTCGAGGAGAAACGCACGGCTGCCTTCGTCGCGGCCAAGCTGCGCAAATTCGGCCTGGACGATGTCGTCGAGGGGATCGGCGGCACCGGTGTCGTCGGCACGTTGAAACGCGGCAGCGGCAACCGCGCCATCGCGCTGAGGGCCGACATGGACGCGCTGCGCATCGCCGAGCAATCCACCGCGCCATATCGCTCCGGCAACCCCGGAACCATGCACGCCTGCGGCCATGATGGCCACACAACGATGCTTCTTGGCGCGGCAAAACTGCTGGCCGAGGCGGGTGGTTTCGACGGCACCGTACGCTTCATCTTCCAGCCAGCCGAGGAGTGGGGCAGGGGAGCGCTGGCCATGCTGATGGCCTGATGGAGCGGTTTCCCTTCGACGAGATCTTCGGCTTGCACAATATGCCCGGCCTGCCCGTCGGGCATTTCGAGACCCGTGCCGGCCCGGTCATGTCGGCCGAAGACAATTTCGAGATCGTGCTCAGGGGGGTGGGCGGCCACGCCGCGCGGCCGCATTCGGGTCAGGAAACGCTGGTCGCCGCCTGTGCACTGGTCGTCAATCTGCAGACCATCGTCGCGCGTCGCCTGAGCCCTGCCGACATATCCGTCGTTTCGGTGACCGAACTGGTTACCGACGGCACTCGCAATGCACTGCCCGGTCTTGCCCGCATCCTCGGCGACGCGCGCAGTTTCCGCCCCGAGGTCAGTGCCGAGATCGAACGCCAGATGCGCGTCATCGCCGAAGGCACCGCTGCCGCCTACAATGTCACCGCCGTGGTCAACTATACCAGAGAGTTCGTTGCGCTGCGCAACGATGCCGAACTGGTCGACGCGGCCTTCGCCGCCGCCAAGAACGTCTTCAAGCCGGGCAGTATCGCGGTCGCCCGCGAGCCAATGACGGCGTCGGAGGATTTCGCCCGCTTCCTCGATCACGTGCCCGGCTGCTTCGTCTTCCTCGGCAATGGCGAGGCCTCGGCGCCTTTGCACAATCCGACCTATGACTTCAACGATGAGGGGCTGTTGTTCGGCGCCAATTTCCATGTCGCCATCGCCAGGCAACGGCTTGGGATTTGAACGGTGATGGATACATTCGGCGCGCTTTTGCCGGGGAAAAACGCCCGGGAAAGCCGGAAATCCGCGATGTCGCATGACGCAGGGGCAAGACTCAGCTAGCCTCTGTGTCGCGGCGGACCTGATATCCGCCTGGCCGGCGCTATCAGATTACCTCCCAAGCGGCGCCGGCCTTCTTCCTGGCGTCTCTTGTCTTGCTAAATTAGCAATCCTTAAATTTAGAATGTTCGCCATTGCAGGAAGTTAGGGTTTTGCTGGCATGGAAGCGACGGACTTTCGGGGATGCTTGCAGGACACAGATGCGCGGGCGGAGCTGGATAAAGGCGTTGCGTCAGGAGGAGGCCCTCCAGGTTCGTGCGCGCATCGCCGAGCTCGAAAGGGACCTGACGGCAGCGTCCCCAGCCCAAGGCCGTCAGCAACGGCATGAAGCGGGGCATGAATTGCGCAATGCGAAGTTCCGCCTTGAACGCCTCGAGGAGTGCATCGCGGCGATGCCTTGATGCTCCGGCCCAAATCTTGTTGTACGGAACATCATCTCAATTGCCGACACTGCCTGCTTTGGTAACAGAATTGCCGGGGACATAAAGGCTTTGTCTGGCATCCGGGGCCTTCGTCGGCGGCAGTTTGTTGTCGCAGGCCGAGACAGTCGCCAAACCGATCAAAGCCACCAGAACGAGGCCCAATCTTGGCTTTTTCATCGCTATCGCCTCCAGCCTCACAACGATGCGGTGCCGGTTTGGTTGCGAATTTCGCGTCGGGAACAAAACGTCATATCTGCGGTTGATCTCCATCAAAGGAGAACCGCTGCATGTTTCGTTTGCTTCTGGCAGGCACCTTTGCCTTTCTCGCCTATCGCCTCGCTCGCAAGATAATCGATGAGGTGCCCGATAACGTCGATCCGCTGCTGCTGCCGGCGCCAAAAAGTGATCGCGAGGCACTGCGCCGCCAATCGGCGGCGATGGGTGTCGATCCGAGACGGTAGCCCGTCGTCACGCCCGCTTCTATGTTGCGAACAAAGCGGAAACGATGCTTGATGGGCGATGAACCTCGCCGCCCGTGATTCGCCCTTCCTGGAATCGACCGCCCAGCCCGCCTATCTCGCCCGGCTGAACGATGCCCAGCGCCAGGCCGTCGAGCACGGTGACGGCAAGATCGCCGGGCCGCTTTTGGTCATTGCCGGCGCCGGCTCCGGCAAGACCAACACCCTGGCGCATCGTGTCGCTCATCTGATCGTCAAGGGCGCCGACCCGCGCCGCATCCTGCTGATGACTTTTTCGCGGCGCGCCGCATCGGAAATGGCCAGGCGCGTCGAGCGCATCGCCGGCGAGGTGCTTGGCCGCGACGCCGCGGTGATCACCGATGCGCTGACCTGGGCCGGCACCTTTCACGGCATCGGTGCAAGGCTGTTGCGCGACTATGCGCTGGAGATCGGGCTTGATCCGGCCTTCACCATCCATGATCGCGAGGATTCTGCCGATCTGATGAATCTCGTGCGCCATGAACTCGGCTTCTCGAAGACCGAAGCGCGTTTCCCGACCAAGGGCACCTGCCTTGCCATCTACTCGCGCGCCGTCAACGCGCAGACGCCGCTCGGCGAGGTGCTGGGGTCCGCCTTTCCCTGGTGCGCCGGTTGGGCGGAGCAGCTGAAGCAATTGTTCGCCGGCTATGTCGAGGCCAAACAGGCGCAAAACGTGCTCGACTACGACGACCTGCTGCTCTACTGGGCGCAGATGACGGCAGAGCCGGAAATCGCGGCGCATCTGGGCGCACGCTTCGATCATGTGCTTGTCGATGAATACCAGGACACCAACCGGCTGCAGGCTTCGATTCTTATGGCGCTGAAGCCCGACGGCGCCGGGCTGACAGTGGTCGGCGACGACGCGCAGTCGATCTATTCGTTCCGTGCCGCCGAGGTGCGCAATATTCTCGATTTCCCCCGCCAGTTCGCGCAGGCCGCCGATGTGGTCATGCTGGAGCGCAATTACCGCTCGACGGAGACGATTCTCGCAGCCGCCAATGCGGTGATTGGCGAGGCTCCGGAACGCTTCACCAAGAACCTGTGGTCGGAGCGTAAATCCGCCGACAAGCCGAGACTGGTGAGCGTGCGTGACGAGGTCGAGCAGGCCAATTTCGTCTGTGACACAATCCTGGCAGAGCGCGAGGCCGGCACGGCGCTGAAATCGCAGGCGGTGCTGTTTCGCGCCTCGCACCACAGTGGGCCGCTCGAAATCGAGTTGACGCGGCGCAACATCCCTTTCGTGAAGTTCGGGGGCCTGAAGTTCCTCGATGCCGCGCACGTCAAGGATGTGCTGGCGGTGCTGCGCTTCGCCGAAAATCCGCGCGACCGCGTCGCCGGCTTTCGGGTGCTGCAGCTCATGCCTGGCATTGGCCCTTCGGCCGCCGGGCAAATCGTCGAGACCATGACAACGGCACTGGACGAGGCGATGGGCCTGGCGGGATGGCGTCCTCCGCAACGCGCGGCGGACGACTGGCCGGGCTTCGTTGAGCTTTATTCCGCGCTGCGGGCCGGCGCCAAATGGCCGGCTGATCTCGAACAGGTCAGGCTCTGGTACGAGCCGCATCTGGAGCGTATCCACGAGGATGCGATCACGCGGCGGGCCGACCTGTTGCAGCTCGAGCAGATCGGGTCGGGCTATGCCTCGCGCGAGCGTTTCCTGACCGAGCTGACACTCGATCCGCCCGACGCGACCAGCGACCAGGCCGGACCGCCGCATCGCGACGAGGACTATCTGATCCTGTCGACCATCCATTCGGCCAAGGGCCAGGAGTGGAAGAACGTCTTTGTGCTCAACACGGTCGACGGCTGTATCCCGGCCGATCTCGGTGTCGGCACCAAGGAGGACATCGAGGAAGAGCGCCGGTTGCTCTACGTGGCGATGACGCGGGCCAAGGACAATCTCAGCCTGGTCATGCCGCAGCGCTTCTTTCCGCACGGCCAGGCGGCGCGGGGAGACCGCCATCTCTACGCCTCGCGCACCCGCTTCATCCCGGCTTCGATCCTGGGTGCGTTCCAGCAAATGTCGTGGCCAGGCGTGCAAGCGGCGCAGGGCAGGGCACCCCGGCCGGAGGTGCGCGTCGACATCGGCGCGCGCATGCGCGGCATGTGGAAATAGGCGAAGGCCATGGCGCAATCGCCGGTCAGGATTGCCATCGCCGGCGCGCTGGCTCGCATGGGCCACCGGATGGCGGAAGCGTCACCGGCCCGCGTCCCGCCGGCGAGATCGGTTTTGCGGTGACGCGTGGCGGCAGCATTGTCGGCGAACACAGCGTCGGTTTCTGTGCCGAAGGCGAGCTTGTTACCCTGTCGCATGCGGCCGGCGACCACGTCATGTTCGCCCGTGGCGCCATTGCCGCTGCACTCTGGGTGGCGGGACGTTCACCTGGCGAGTACGACATGCGCGATGTGCTGGGGCTGAGCGCCCGGACATGAAATTGCGAATATTTTTGCCTCGTGGCTGAAAGCCAGCTGAAAGCTTGGGCATGTCATGACAGTTTTTGCGGTGTCACCGCATGTCCGGCCCACGACGGTCGGCGAGGGAGGAATGCGGCGCGGCTTCACAGCGCGTCGCCCAAATGGAGGAAGTTTTGTGACCGGTTTCATCTCGAAGTGCGCCTTGCGCACAGCCGCCTTGACGCTTGCCATCACCGCCACGGGCGCCACAGTGGCATCGGCGGCTGACGAAAAGATCTCCATCATGGTGGGTGGCTACGAAAAGCAGATTTATCTGCCCGCCAAGCTCACTGAAGCTCTCGGCTACTTCAAGGACGAGGGTCTCGACGTCGAACTGCTGAATGAACCGGCTGGTGTCGATGCCGAAAACGAAATGCTGGCCGGCGCCGTGCAAGGGGTTGTCGGTTTCTACGATCATTGCATCGACCTGCAGGCAAAGGGAAAGTTCGTCGAATCCGTTGTCCAGTTCAGCCAGGCTCCGGGCGAGGTCGAACTCGTTTCGGCGAAGCATCCCGAAATCAAGTCTCCCGCCGATTTCAAGGGCATGAACCTCGGTGTCACCGGCCTCGGCTCGTCGACGAACTTCCTGACCGAGTATCTGGCGGTAAAGAACGGCTTGAAGCTTGGTGAGTTCACCTCGATCCCCGTCGGCGCCGGCGACACATTCATCGCTGCCATGCAACAGGACAAGATCCAAGCCGGCATGACGACCGAACCCACCATCACCCGGCTCCTCAAGACGGGCGAAGCCCGCGTCCTTATCGATATGCGTACGATGGAAGGCACCAAAGTCGCGCTCGGCGGCACATACCCGGCCGCATCTCTCTACATGCAAACCGAGTGGGTCGATGCCCACAAGGATGTTGTGCAGAAGCTGGCGAATGCCTTCGTCAAGACGCAGAAGTTCATCAACAGCCATAGCGGCGCTGAAATCGCCGACAAGATGCCGAAGGACTACTACGTCGGCGACAAGGAAGCCTACGTGAAGGCCCTTGATGCCGGCAAGGGGATGTTCACCCCCGACGGGATCATGCCCGAAGGCGGCCCGGAGACGGTGCTGACCGTTCTTTCGGCGTTCAAGAAGGAACTGCAAGGCAAGCAGATCGACCTGTCCAAGACCTACACGACGGAATTCGTCAAAAACGCCAAGTAATGGACCGTGCCGGCGCGATGGCCGGGCCTCGCGGCGGGTGGGGTCAATTTTCGCGTCCGGCGGCAATGGCCGGCGGTGGCGTTTGCTCGAACCAGGAGCTCCACGATGGCCCCTCAAGAAAACGAACAAGACCAGACCACCCCGGCGATTGAACTGATCAATGTCAGCCGCCGCTTCCTTTCGCCCACGGGCAAGTCGCTCACGGCGCTGCGGGATTTCACCATGAGCGTCCGGCGCGGCGAGTTCGTCGCCGTCGTTGGTCCGACCGGTTGCGGAAAATCCACCACGCTCAACCTGATCACCGGATTGGCGACTCCAAGCGCCGGCGAGGTCCGCGTCATGGGCGCGCCCGTCAAGGGCATAGACCCGCGCATCGGCTTCGTGTTCCAGACCGACGCGCTGTTTCCCTGGCGCACGGTGATCGACAATGTCATGGCCGGACCGCTGTTTCGCGGCAAGCCGAGACCGCAGGCCCAGGCGGCCGCGCGCGACTGGCTGGCACGTGTCGGTCTGGCGCGCTTCGAGCACCACTATCCGCACCAGCTTTCCGGTGGCATGCGCAAGCGCGTGGCGCTGGCGCAGACCTTCATCAACGGCCCCGAGATCTTGCTGATGGACGAACCTTTTTCCGCGCTCGACGTGCAGACGCGTGTCCTCATGCACGAGGAACTGTTGCGTCTGTGGTCCGACGCCAAGGCATCGGTGGTCTTCGTCACCCACGATCTTGAGGAAGCGATCGCACTGGCCGACAAGGTCTATGTGCTGACCGCCGGGCCGGCGACGGTGAAGTCGGTCTACACGATCGACCTGCCGCGTCCCCGCATTGTCGCCGACATCCGCTACCAGCAAAGCTTCATCGACTATTCGCGCACCATCTGGGCCGATCTCAAGGAAGAGGTCGAGACCAGCTATGCCCGCGCCGCCGCGTGAAGGAGGACACTATGACCGATGCCGCCATCGACATCAGGGCAGGAAGCTTCCGGCCGGGAACTTCCGACGCCGAAATCGAAGCCGCCGCCGCCAGGGCGGCGCAGCATCGCCGCCGCACGGTGATCTTCTGGCGCCTTGCCATCCTCATCGCCTTCCTCGCCGCCTGGGAAATCGCCGGGCGCAAGGCCTGGATCGACCCGTTCTTCTATGCCACGCCGAGCGCGATCGCACAGAGGCTCTATGCGTGGACGACGGAAGGCACGTCCGAAGGGCCGCTCTGGTACCATCTCTATGTTACCATGGAAGAGTCCGTACTCGGCTTCGTGACCGGCTCGGTCGCTGGCATCCTGATCGGCGTCGCCCTCGGCCGCAACCGCATGGCCGCCGACATCTTTTCCATCTACATCAAGGTGATCAACTCCATCCCCCGCGTCGTGCTGGCACCGATCTTCATCATGATCCTCGGTCTCGGCCTTGCCTCGAAGGTGGCGCTGGCCTTCGTAATGGTGTTCTTCGTCGTCTTCCACAACGCCTTCCAGGGCGTGCGCGAGGCCGATCGCGCGATGATCGCCAATGCCCGCATCCTCGGCGCCTCCGACTGGCAACTGACCCGCTCGGTGATCGTGCCGTCGGCGATGAGCTGGATCTTCGCCAGCCTGCATGTCAGCTTCGGCTTCGCCATCATCGGCGCCATCGTCGGCGAATTTGTCGGGTCGCGCTATGGCATCGGGCTCTTGATCAACATCGCCAAGGGTTCGTTCGATGCCGCCGGCATGTACGCCGCGATCGTCATCATCATGGTGGTGGCGCTGGGCGCGGAATACCTGATGACGATGGTTGAGAACCGGCTGGCGAAATGGCGTCCGCAGCCGTTGCACGAAACGCAGTAAGCGGATCCAAACTGGGCAGGGTTTGCTTTTAGCTAGCCGCCTGCCAGCGGCAGCCGCACCTCGACCATCAGGCCGCCGGCCGCGCCATCCGCAAGAGTGACGCGGCCGCCGGCATTCTCGACCACCTCGCGCACGATGGCGAGGCCCAGCCCACTGCCTTCCTCGGTTGACCCAGCGATGCGGTAGAAGCGCTCGAACACATGGTCGCGTTCGTCGGCGGGTATGCCTGGCCCGTCGTCGCTGACCGTCAGCACGGCCTCGCCATCGGCGAGGAGCTTGACGGTGACGGTGCCGCCCGCCGGTGTGTAGCGCAGCGCATTGTCGACGAGGTTGACGATCATCTCGCGCAGCATGGTGCCGTCGCCGATGACCGGCACGGCGCCGGTTTCATCGAGACCAAGATCGATGTTGCGATCGATGGCCCTTGGCGCGTGCGTTTCCAGCACCTGGCGCGCGGCTTCGGTCAGGTCGATGCGGTCGGCGCGTGGCCGCCGGCTGCCCGGCTCTGCGCGCGACAGGGTCAAGAGCTGTTCGGCCAGCCGTGCCAGCCGTCCGGCACTTGCCTGCAGGGCGACAAGCGCTTCCCGGCGCGCATCGACGGCGTTTTCGCGCAGCGCGTAGCTCGCCTGCGTCGACAACAGCGCCAGCGGCGTGCGCAACTGGTGCGCGGCATTGGCGATGAAGCGGCGTTGCGCCGCCATCTGTGCCCGCACCCGCTCCATATAAGCGTTGAGAGCTTCGACCAGCGGCCGGATCTCGTTCTGCGCGCCGGCGACTTCGATCGGGTCGAGCTCGCTGCGTTTCGACGAACGCACGGCGTCGCGCAGCCTGATCAGCGGCGCCAGTCCACGCCGCAGGCCGAGCAGCACGAAGACGCCGGCAATCGCCACCAGCGCCAGTTGCTGGGCGAAGGCACTGAACCAGAGATGCCGCACCATCGCGTCATGGCCGGCAAGCGTGACGCCGACGGAGACCGTTATCGGCGAATCGGCACCGGCGCCGACCACCGCATGCGTGAATGTAAGCAGCCGCAGCGCCTGGCCGCGGTAGGTAGCTTCCATGCTGGGGTGTCCCGGCGCCTGGGGCAGCCCGGGATAGCCTGTCAGCAGCCGTCCGCCCGCGGTCTCGACACGGTAGTAGACCCTGTCGCGGTCGCCAGTGTCGAACATTTCAAGCGCTGCCGGCGGCACCGTGGCGTTGAGTACCCCGTCGGTCATGGCCACCTGCTCGGCGATCATCCGTGCCGACCCGACCAACATCCGATCCGTGATCAGATCGGCGGTCGCCTGGGCGCTGCGGTGACTGGTCCACAGATTGACGGTGGCAAGCCCGGCGAGCGGCAGCACCACCCAGGCCAGAAGCTGCAGCCGTAGACTGTTAATCCTCATGGCACCCAATTGTCATGACGCCCAATCTTCATTGCGCTTAATCCTCATGGCGCAAGAGATAGCCGAGGCCGCGCAAGGTGGCGATCTGGACCCGCGACCCTTCGAGCTTCTTGCGCACACGGTGCACATAGATCTCGATGGCGCTGGGGTCGGCGTCGGTCTCGAAATCGTAGATCGCCGCCGACAGGGCGGCCTTGCTCACGGTTCGTCCGGCCTTGACCATCAATTGTTCAAGCACCGCGTGTTCGCGCGGCGTCAGTGACAGTGTCTCGCCAGCGAGTGAAAACAGCCTCGTGTTGGTGTCGAAGACGAGATCGCCGCAGGCAACGACAGGCGCGGTCCGGTCGTTGGCGCGCCGCAACTGCACGCGGATGCGCGCTTCGAGTTCCTCGATCTGGAAGGGTTTGGCCAGATAGTCGTCGGCGCCTTCGTTGAGACCCTTGACCCGTCCGTCGAGGCTGGCGTTGGCGGTCAGCACGATCACCGGCACCCGGTTGCCGCGCGCCCGCAGCATGCGCAGCACCTCCAGCCCGCTCATGCGCGGCAGCGCAAGGTCGAGGATGACCAGCGCATGGTCGCCGGCCGCCAGCGCATGCTCGACATCCTCGCCGTCATGGACGATGTCGACCACATAGTTTGCCTGACGCAAGGTCTTGCCCAGCCAATCAGCCAGTTCGCGATTGTCCTCGACAAGCAGCAGCCGCATTTCTCTAACTCTGTCCCGGGCAGCACTTCATGCTGAAATTCCGTCCGCCTCTTTGACCGGCACAGCCGGATCGCGTTCCATTGACGGGCGTCTGCAAGCGATAATATCGATCCCGTCGCAAGGCAAATGCGGGAGATTGAAGGACCGTCTGGTGGGCTTGGCCCGCCGCTCTTGTGCGCAAGAGGGAGGCCCAGCCGGTATCGTCTTGAGCGCCAGTCTTCGCGCTCGGCACCAAAAAGCTTCCATTTTGAGGAATAAAACCGGACGGCCTCGGGTCTTGTCCTCAGCGGAACCGTCCTCCCAAGACGCCGCCTAACGAATGAAACAGGAGATTGAAATGAACAAGATCGCTCTGGCTATCGCCGCCATCCTCGTTGCTGCCGGCGCCGCCTTTGCCGGCAGTGACCATTATGGTTCGGACACTGCCAACCAGCCGCTTGCTGCGGTGGCTGGCGTCGATCATGCCGTCACCGGCGCGGTCAAGACTGCGGATATGGCCGGGCACAAGGCAGCAGCCGATACCAAGATGAAGACCACCACCGACTGGCCGGAACCGGGCCAGGGCATCTGGGGGAACTGACGTCTTGAGACGGTGTGCAGCAGGCTTGACGGAGTCTAGCTCAGATCCTTCGGGCGCAGGCAATGTGTCAACCGCGCCGACGACAGGCCAGACCAGTCGCCTTCGAAGACGAAGCGCCCAAGGGCCGCTGTCGGGAACTTTTCCTCCAGCCTCTTGCGCGCCTTGATCTCCGACGTTGGCGCGGCAAGCTGTTTCGCCAGGTTCTCCAGGCCTGGATTATGGCCAACCACCACCAGACAACCGCTCGACGGGTCGGCTTGACGAATCTGGCCCAGAATATCGGCTGCTGAAGCTTCGTAGAGCGCTTCGGCGAACGCCACCCGCGGGTGCACGGGCAACTCTGCCGCCACCAGCCGCCAGGTGTCGCGGGTGCGCAGCGCCGGCGATACCAGCGCCAATTCCGGCAGCCAGTCGCGCGCCGCAAGCTCGCGGCCCATCAATCGGGCGGCCTTCAACCCGCGATCCGCCACGGGCCGGTCGAAATCATCGAGATCAGGGTCGTCCCAGCTCGATTTGGCATGGCGAAGCAAGAGGAGTTGTTTCATGGCCGCGTTCTCGGCTCAGGGCGTAATCCGCGCCAGATGCTCAAGGTCGGCTTCCTCGCGCAACGGGTCGGGTGCCATCACCACCGAAGTGCCGTTGTCGGCGTCGTCGGCAAAGTGGGCAAGCACGGTTCGGCCGGCCTCCATGCACGCCTTTCCCTCGGCGACCAGTCCTAGGGCCAGAGGATAGAGCCTGTGCTCGGCCTTCAGCACCCGGGCGGCCAGCATATCCGCATTGTCGCCGACCATCACCGGCACGGCCGCCTGGGCGATGATCGGGCCGTCGTCCATTTCGGCTGTGACGAAATGGACGGTGCAGCCGTGGATGCGAAGGCCGGCTGCGAGCGCTCTTGCATGGGTGTCGAGGCCCTTGAACGCGGGCAGCAAGGCGGGGTGGATGTTGATCATGCGGCCCTGCCATTTCTCGACAAAGCCGGTGGTGAGCATACGCATATAGCCGGCCAGCGCCACGATCTCGGCATTGAATGCCTTGAGTGCCGCGTCGATCGCGGCATCATGCGCCTGCTTGCTGCCATGGTCGGCACGGGAAATGACCTGCGTGGCGATGCCGCGGGCCTTGGCGATGGCGAGCCCAGCGGCATCCGCCTTGTCGGAAATGACGCCGACGATCTCGGCCGGGAAGGCCGGGTCGCTCGCCGCCGCGATCAGCGCCGTCATGTTGGAGCCACGTCCCGATATCAGAACGACGGTGCGTTTCCTCCGCGTGCTCATAGGCCGATCGAGCCCCGATAGATCACTCCGGCGTCGCGGCGCGGCACGATGCGGCCGATCGGCGTCACCGTTTCGCCGGCTTCCTGCAGCACCGCGGCGACCTGCGCCGCCTGGCCGGACGCCACCGCCAGGATCATGCCGATGCCGCAATTGAAGGTACGCATCATCTCCTCCGGCGCCACGCCGCCGGTCTTGGCCAGCCAGGAGAAGACCGGAGGCACGTCGATCGCCTCGAGATCGAGTTCGGCCGAGAAATCCCTGGGCAGCACGCGTGGAATGTTTTCCGGGAAGCCGCCGCCGGTAATGTGCGCCAGCGCCTTTATGCCATGCGTGTTGCGGATCGCCTTCAGGATTGACTTGACGTAGATACGCGTCGGTTCGAGCAGCGCCTCGGCCAGTGTGGCCTCGTCGTTGAACGGCGCCGGATCGCCCCAGGCAAGGCCGCTGGCGGCAACGATGCGGCGAACCAGGGAAAAGCCGTTGGAGTGGACGCCGGAGGAGGCGAGGCCCAAAAGCACGTCGCCTTCGACAATATCGTCGGTCGGCAAAAGCTGGCCGCGTTCAGCCGCACCCACGGCAAAGCCGGCAAGGTCATAATCCTTGCCTTGATACATGCCGGGCATTTCCGCGGTCTCGCCGCCGATCAGCGCGCAGCCGGCCTGCCGGCATCCTTGGGCGATGCCGCCGACGATCGCTGCACCCTGGTCGGGATCGAGCTTGCCGGTGGCGAGATAGTCGAGGAAGAACAGCGGCTCCGCGCCCTGCACGACGATGTCGTTGACGCACATGGCGACGAGATCGATGCCGATCGTGTCGTGCTTGCCGGCATCGATGGCGATCTTGAGCTTGGTGCCTACGCCGTCATTGGCGGCCACCAGAACCGGATCGGTGAAACCTGCAGCCTTGAGGTCGAACAGGCCGCCGAAACCGCCGATCTCGCCGTCCGCGCCCGGCCGGCGCGTGGCGCGCACCAGCGGCTTGATCTTCTCGACCATCAGATTGCCGGCATCGATGTCGACGCCGGCCTCGGCGTAGGTGAGCCCGTTCCTGCGCTTGCCCGTTTTTTGCTGGCCAGTTTCGCGCTTGCTCATCGCAATTTTCCTGCTCGTTTGCGGGCTCTTCGCATGAACGGTTTCTGTCCGCAAGGATAAGGGCGGAAGCGGGCGCCATTTGGCCCGACAAAAGCGTGGATAGCCGGGGCATCGCACGCGGCGTTTGCGGCTAGCCAACCTGCTTCTTCCTTGCCTCGGCTCTCCATCTGCCTCATCTATCTCAAGGCAAAAATACGGCGGGACAATGCGTTGACCATCCCCAACATGATCACCATCCTGCGCCTTGTCCTGGTGCCCGCGGTGGTGCTGGCGATGCTGCAGGCGCGCTGGGACTGGGCCTTTGCCGGGTTCGTCATCGCCGGCGTCTCGGACGGCGTCGACGGCTTCATCGCCCGCCGTTTCAACCAGCAGTCCAGGCTCGGCGCCTATCTCGATCCGATGGCCGACAAGCTGCTGCTGGTGTCGGCGTTCGTCGTCATGGGCCTCGCAGGCGAACTGCCGCTGTGGCTTGTCATCACCATGGTGTCGCGCGACGCGCTGATCGTTTGCGCCGTATTGCTGTCTACCGTCATGGCCCATCCGGTCGAGATGAAGCCGCTTCTGGTGTCGAAGGCCAATACCGCCATCCAGATCGTGCTGGCGGCGACTGTGCTGGGAGAGCTCGCCTTTGCCACGCACCTCGACCCTCTGCGGCCTGCCCTCATATTGCTGTCCGGGGTCTTGACCGTGGCTTCGGCCACGGCCTATCTCGTGACTTGGCTGAGGCATATGAGCGGCTATGGCGAAAGCTCCACTCCGGACATCTGAGAAAGAAGCGGCAGTGATCGAAGCTGCGGCTGCCGATCTTGCCGCGTCTTCCGCGTTCCGCCGGCAGATCTTCTTCTGGCTCGCCGGCGCGGCGATCCTGGCGCTTTTCCTCTATGTTTTCAGCGCCATCCTGCTGCCTTTCGTCGCCGGCATGGTGCTCGCCTATTTCCTCGATCCCGTCGCCGACCGGCTGCAGCGGCTCGGCCTGTCGCGCTTCATGGCGACGGTGGTCATCCTCATCACCTTCCTCATCGTACTGGTGCTGGCTTTCGTCATCCTCATTCCGGTTCTGGCCACCCAGATGGCCGATTTCGCCGGCAAGCTGCCGGAGTATCTGACCCGGCTGCAGAGCCTGATCACATCCTTTGATCCGAAGTGGCTGGAACAGAAATTCGGCGTCAACGCCAATGGCTTGCGCGACGGGCTGAACTCCTTGCTGACCTCGGGCTTCGGCCTGCTCACCACGGTCTTCACTTCGATCTGGAGTTCCGGCGTGGCGCTGGTTTCGGTGGTCAGCCTGTTCGTGGTGACGCCGGTCGTCGCCTTCTACATGCTGCTCGACTGGGATCGCATGGTGGCGGTCATCGACAGCTGGGTGCCGCGCGACAATGTCGCGACCGTGCGCGCCATCGCGCGCGACGTCAACACCGCGACCGCCGGCTTCGTCCGCGGCCAGGGTACGCTCTGCCTTGTCCTGGGCGCCATGTATGCCACCGGCCTGACGCTGACCGGCCTGAATTTCGGCATTCTCATCGGTTTGTTCGCCGGACTGATCTCTTTCATCCCTTATGTCGGCTCTCTAACCGGACTGGTGCTGGCCGTTGGCGTCGCTTTCGTGCAGTTCTGGCCGGATTGGACCATGATCGTCGCGGTGGCGGTGGTCTTCTTCATCGGCCAGTTCATCGAAGGCAACATCCTGCAGCCCAGGCTGGTCGGCAAAAGTGTCGGCCTGCACCCGGTGTGGCTGATGTTCGCGCTGTTTGCCTTCGGTGCGCTGTTCGGCTTTGTCGGCTTGCTGATTGCGGTGCCGGCATCCGCCGCCGTCGCCGTGCTGGTGCGCTTTGCCATAGCCCGCTATCTCGAATCGCCGCTCTACAAGGGCCATTCGACACAGCCTTTGCCGCCGCTGCCAGCCGATCGCGGCGGGGGCCACCGCACGCAGTCGCGTGGCTGAAGTGACCGCCCAGCGAACCGATCCGCCGCGCCAACTGCCGCTCGATCTCGGCCATGGCACTGGCTATTCGCGGGACGAACTCGTTGTCTCCGGCACCAACCACCAGGCGGCGGCGCTGGTCGACCGTTGGCCGGACTGGCCGTCGCCGGTGGTGGTGCTGGCCGGTCCCGCCGGTTCCGGCAAGACGCATCTCGCCTCAATCTGGCGTGCGCGTGCCAACGCGCTGGCTGTGGATGCCAGGCGCATTGGTGACAGCATCGCCAATCTCGGCGCTCGCCCTGCGCTGATCGACGATGTCGATGCAGGGGCGATTGACGAACAAGGCCTGTTCCATCTTATCAATGCGGTGCGTGGCGCCGGCTCGACGCTGTTGTTGACGGCGCGCCGCTTTCCTCTGGCCTGGGGTGTTTCGCTGCCGGACCTTGCGTCACGGCTGAAGGCGGCGGCGACGGTCGAGATCCATGAGCCTGATGATCTCCTGCTCGCCGGCGTCATCACCAAGCTGTTCGCCGACCGCCAGGTCGAGGTCGAACCGCATGTGGTGCAGTATCTGGTGCGGCGCATCGAACGCTCGCTGGCGACAGCAATGCGCGTGGTGGAGCGGCTCGACCGCACCGCGCTCGAGCGCAAGATGCCGATCACCAGAGCGTTGGCGGCCGAAACGGTCAGCGCCATGGATGAGGGGCAGGGCGAGTTCGAGATCTAGAGCAGTTCCAGGAAAGGTGTGAAACGGTTCTGTCCGGAATTGCGTCAAAACAAGAGTTAGGCCGGCCTCGATATTCATCCGGCCTGCAAATGGCGGTTCGTTGTCCCCAACTGCCGTCCCATTTCGGGAAACAGCAACTGGCATCCATCTTGCAACGCAAGCTTGCCGGCTGATCCCGGTCCTGATTGCGCTCCAAATCAGGTGCGGGCTCGCCGGGCACGAGGCGGTTGGGGTTCTCGCCTGGCGAGCTCGCTTTCAAATGCATTGGGCGATTGCCGATGCTCAGACTGCGGAACGTGCTCAACCGCGGCGGTAGCCGGCGAGTTGGGCATCATCGACGTCAGGCAAATTGATCACGATGTTCTCGGGGGTTCGGCAGGCCAGCCACCACAGTTCCTCCGTCGTGCTCATATTGGCCTCGAGATGTGGCAGGAACGGCGGCACGAACATGAAATCGCCCGCCGATAACTCGACGAACTCCTGATAGTTCTCGCCGAAATAGATACGGGCATTGCCCGACAGCAGGTATGCGCCGGTTTCAGCTTCGCCATGGTGGTGTGGCAGCGAACGAAAGCCGGGCGCGTTGCTTGCCTTGCCGAACCACAGTCTTGTCGCCGAGGTGTGTTGCGGCCCGACACCGGTCACCAGCGCCATGCCCCCGGACTGGCTGGTCTTGTTGCTCTCTTGGCCCTTCCGGGTAATCACCGGCCTGTTGTTTGCCGCCATTTCGAAGCCCCCCATTGCCGTCTTCAGACTTGCACCAGAAAATTGTCGCGGCAAGCCCACGACCGGAAGCGGCGCAAGGTGGCCAGACGGTCACGCCGAGGCTATCGGTACTGCGTTTCGAGAAGGATGGTCGGAGTGGAGAGATTCGAACTCCCGACCCTCTGGTCCCAAACCAGATGCGCTACCAGGCTGCGCTACACTCCGAGGCCATGCATTGCGTTGGAGTCCCTAGTGTTTCGGGTTCCTCAACGCAAGCGATAAATTCACTGCCTGCCGCCAATAGAGAACAGAAAGCACCCGAAAGACAGCGAGGAAGGCGGAAATTCCCACAACAGTCCCACCGTCGTTCTTCGTGGAACGGTCATTTATGAGCGGGGAGCGCTTGAAAAAGGAATCCTGTCGCTAAGCCCGCAGGCGATCGACGGGCAGTCGCAATCGAGACAGAACACGAAGCAAGCTGGTTGTTGCGAAGGTGAATCGGGGAGGGGACCCTTTTGGCCGGTTCCCAGATCCGGGGCGATTTGTTGACAACAGATTCATGTTCCCGTGGCCTAGACTGCGTGTCAGGAACCGGACTTCCTTGCCTTCTTCCATACAACCTTGCCGCGCCATCCAGGGAGGGAACACTCTGTGGGCAGCAGCAAAGCGTACTCTCTCTCCATGAGAGATAGCTAGCAACTAAGCCTTGGGCTTGGTCTTTTTCAACGTGACCGGAGGGCCGTAAGCAGCGGTCGCCTCTAAGAATATGACGCCTTTCCGCTCAAATGCGTTCCAGATTTTTTGGATTGCGTCATGGGGGACGCTCTTGTCGGCGCTTTCAATTCGAGCGACCATCTGACGGCTCACTTTGGCCAGTTCCGCCACCGTGTCTTGGCGGATATCTAGCAGTGCTCTTGCGGCGCGAAACTGCCGAGCGATGTCATCAATGGACTCCATATTGGCATGAGGGCGGGACGATGGTTTAGGTTGTCAACAGATGCGGCAAGCTTCCCACACAGTGAGAATTCAGTAGTCTCTGTGAGAATGATTCTTGCCATGGGCGCGGCATGATAATTGGTCATGAAAGCGGATTTGAACTTTGTCCGGAGTCCGAGTGTACGGTGGGTGTGTAGATTGACTTCCCCATCCCGCATTCGCCGCACCGCTCTGCGCTCGTCACGGACGAGTTGCTCCCGTTCGCTTCTTCGTCCTCATCGTCCGAACGTGGCACCGTCGGCGGTAGGTGACCCTCCAGCCAGTCTCCGCTCATCGGCTTACCTGTCTGAGAACTGAAACCCAATCTTCCTAACCAGACCCTTTCGAATGCGCATCGCGGGTCCATTTGACTTCGTCTCCGGAAGGAACTCAACGCCAAGCTCCTCCAATGCCGCCTGGACGCGCAGACTTATCTCCAGGCCTACTGGCTCCCGTGCCTCGATCCGGACAATTGAGCGAGTGCTCACACGCGCCTTGTCGGCGAGTTCTTTTGGGGTGATGTCCAGGAGCGCGCGGGCCGCGCGAAGGAAGTCATATGATGCCTGCATGTCAGAAGTTTTACCCGTAGCGAAACGGGAAGACCAGGTATCCTGTTGATAGGCGTCACGACGCCGATCAAGGCGTATGGACGCCTGACCCCGGGCGCCGTATCTATCGGGCCGTTGATTCCCCGAATCAAGGATTCGAACCCAAGCGGATCCTGGATCGGAGCAAGGAGGCACCACCGATGTTGCTGTTTGGCCGCGCAACGCCAACCGATGAGATGTTGACCTTTCAGGCCGACCGCCTTGTCGCCTTGGCCGCCGATTTGGAGCGCGTCCGCCGTGGCGCGCCTCCGGAGGCAATGGCCGATGAGGAAGCCCCCATCCTCGATCGGTGGATCCTTGCCCAAAGGATTGTTCCCTCCCTGGCCGGGCTCTCGACCGGCCATCCCAAACTCGGCGGCGCGAACCGGCTGATCGGCACGTCGGATTTGTGGCTGCTGTCCGAAGATCGGACTTGGGCGCGAACGCTGAGCAGGTGGTACAGACTCGGACGTCCTGCCGAACAGTCTGGCCTCGATTCTTGAGGACGGGCCATGACAACCAAGGCTTCGACTTTCGACCGTCATTTCGACCGCCGCCTGAAAGCAGCGAAAGCCGGGTTGCATCTTCCGAGCGAGGAAGAATTGCTGCGCGGCATGGCGTTCTTTGGCGATAGGCTCGAGCACGATATCAGGGAATATTCAAGTCGCCTGTCACGACGAATGAGGAAACGCGGTCGCGTCGAACTTTTGCCCCTTGCCAGTTGTCTTGATGATCTTGCTGTCGAGCAATCCGAGGAGGGCATCAAAAGTGTAGAGGCCGCGCTCGTCGTTGCCGAAGCCGTAAAGGGAATCCCGGCCGAGGCCTGCCGCCTGCGCTGTCAATTCTACCTTGCCTCGTTTGGCGATCCGCAGGCGGCAGCTGCGGTAGCCGGCGAAGCGGCATCGCTGGCGATGCGCGACTTCAATGAGGGCAAAGGCCCGCGAATGCTTTGGCGGGCGCTCGCGTGGAGCGCTCTGTCACGTACTCTCATCTTTACTCGCTACGTCGACAGCTTCCATGTCTCACGGACTTCGCTGTTCCGGATGCTTCTGAATTATGAAGCCGAGTTCAAGTCGGCAATCCAACGCGCACGGCTGGTGGACGGACCAACGAAGAAGGACGCGTCGGCGAAGGAGGCGTCGAGAGATGACGACATCGAGGACCTCTCCGTAGACGATGCGGAAGCCGAACCCGCGCCGAATAATTCGGTGGTTGTCATTCGCTCCATCGGCAACTCGACCACATCGGAAGGAAAGCGCGTATCGGTCGAGTTCCAAAAATTCGTGCAGCGCGGACTGCCGCTTCCAGCTGCGTCTGACCTGTCCATTGCTCGCATGCAGCTTGTGTCCGAATTCCCCTGGGTCGGGTCGGTGGCCGACGACATCCTGACCCGCCTCGTCGGCAGGGGACATGTATACGTACAACCAACAATCCTGGTCGGCTCGCCTGGATCCGGCAAGACCCGCTTCGCGAGAAGGCTGATCGAGGAACTCGGGATCCCGTATGAACTGGTTTCCTGCGGCGGCTTGAGCGACAGCGCCGTCGGCGGTACCGCGCGCCGATGGTCGTCGGGTGAACCGAGCCTGGCCATTATGGCGGTGCGCCGCCACGAATGCGCTGGGCCAGCGATCATCCTCGACGAGATCGAGAAGGTGGGCACCAGTCGCCACAACGGCAATGTGCATGATGTCCTGATCGGTTTGCTCGAGAAGGAAACATCGCGGCGCTGGTTCGATCCCTACGTCGAGGCTAACTGCGATCTCTCGCATGTGTCCTGGGTGATGACGGCGAATGAGGTGGGAAGTGTCCCGGCGGTGATGCGGGATAGATGTCGGATCCTGCGGTTTCCAGAACCTGGCCCGGACCAGTTGCCGTTGCTGGCATCCCGCATTCTGGAACGCCTCTACTTCGAGGCAGGGCACGATCCGCGTTGGGTAACGCCGCTCGAAGGATTCGAACTCGCAGCGCTGGCCAACAACTGGCCAGGCGGGTCGATCAGGAAACTTGAGCGGCTCGTCGAGAAGCTTGTCGAGGCGCGTGAACGCCATTGGGGCCGGCAATGAGCTGGCGCCGGGAAAACAATCGGCAGCGATAGGGGCTGGAACAGGAGGCAACTGAATGAATGCTCGCGAAGCAAGAGGCTTTCTGCACCGACCCCGCAATGAGGTGGAAGGATCATCGCTCGTCGATCATCCGCCCCAGGGCAGATCAAAGCAGCACTTGATTGAGCGCGGGATTCCTATGGCGAATCCCTCGGCGCCTGCATCACAGCGGCCACTCGCGTTCGGCAGGTACATGGCCAGCGAAGCGCTGCTCGGGCTTCTTGGCCATACTGAAAGCTGCCTCGCCCTCATCAGGGCCGGCCCCATCGCTTCCTGTGACTGCGGAACCGCGCACATGGAGGATCCAGCGATCGCCCTCGAGGTGACGAGGCATTATGCCCGCATAGCCATCGCGACCGGGTGGCCGATCCCGACGGTGATCCTCGACCTGCTGACCTGCCACGTCATGGACGCAAACCCTGCCTGTACCGAGTTGGCGGAATGGCTTGAGGCGACTGGTCTTCTCGACCTCCCGCCGCAGGCGAACGACCGCGAGGGTTCGGACCGTTCATGAGCCATGGCTGGGACGCTCGGCCGGCGAGTTCCAAGGGGTACAGCAATGACCGAAAGGATTGGAAATGACAGCGCCAGATGAACCAGATGAAGATGTGACTGGAATGGACCAACGTTGCGTACCGCCGTTGTCTCGACAGGCTCGTTCCAAGAGGAAGACAAGAGCGATCGAGGCTGCGGATGAAAACAGCCTTCCTGCTGAAGGACCCACTGACGCTCTTGGCAGCGCGGATGGCATGCTCAAGGACTCCCAGCTTCTACGGTCGCTTCAACTGCAGTTCCGGATGTCGGTACATGAAGCTGCGCATGCCGTGGCGCGCCTCCATTTAGATCTTGGAAGCATCGTGAAGATCACCATCGAGGCGCCGGAAGGCGGCTATGTTGCTGGAACCATGTCGGGAGAGCAGACCGAAGCGATGCTCACGGGCGTTCTCATCGCAGCACTCGCGGGCCGCGCGGCGGAGGAAAAGATCGTGGGGTCGGTCGCCGCAGGGTCCGGCTCTGAGTCCTGTGATCTTGCGGCTGCAACCGCATTGGCATTCGACATGGAGACTGTGATGGGTTTTTCGAAGAAATGGCCGCTGCTTCACCGCAAAGTCGAGGATCGGGCATCGACGCTCGCGACCGACCACGAACTGGCGGCGCGAGTGAACGCCCGGCTAGAGAGCGCCTATGCCGTCGCCCGGAAAATGGTCGTCAACCAGGAGATCGCGATCGATTTCCTTGGCGAAATCTTGCTGGCACGAAAGACGCTGGAGGGAGATGAACTCGACACCGTGCTCCAGCAAGTGAAGCAGCGGATCGTTGCGACGCCAGAGTGATCGAAAAACGGTCGCAAGACACCGCGGTCACGTTTGCAGGATTCGTGGAGTTTTGGCGCGCCCGCGTGAATGAAATCAAGGTTTCGATCCCATGAAGCTATGGTTATTCTCTGACGTGCATCTTGAATTTGCCGATCTGCGGCAGCCGATGACCATCCCGGATGCAGACGTCTGCGTCGTCGCGGGAGATCTTTGCCGCGCTCCCGCCAACGGTGTTCACTGGTTGGGCAAAAACGTCGCTCATGCGATGCCGTGCATCTATGTCGCCGGCAACCACGAATTCTATAAAGGCTCGATCAAAGAGGGGCTGGAAGACGGGCGCGCGGCAGCCGCGCAGTTCCCGAACGTGCACTTCTTGGAGAACGATTTTGTCACGATCCACGGCGTCCGTTTCATCGGCGCGACGCTCTGGACCGACTATCGGATCGAGGGGCATCCGGAACTCGCCATGGTCTACGCGCGCGAACGCATGAACGACCACAGGCTGATCGCAAAACAGCGCAATCCTTGGCAGCGTTTCGTGCCCGAGACGGCGTTTCGGATGCATCAGGACTCCCGTCGGTTCATCGATGTCGCGTTGAAGACTGATCGGATCGCCACGGTCGTCGTGACACATCATTTGCCGCACGCGAAATCGGTTCCTTCGAGATTCAAGGGCGACCTGCTGAATGCCGCCTATGCGAGCGACCTGTCCAGAGTCATCGAAGACGGACGTCCTGCTCTATGGGTGCACGGGCATACTCACGACACCTGCGATTATCGGGTCGGAAGCACGCGCATTGTCTGCAATCCGCGCGGCTACGATGACGAGAACATCGCATTTGATCCGGCGCTGGTCGTGGGAGTGTAGCAGCGAGGCCGCCATCGACTAATGCAGGTCGTGCCGCTTGGCAGATCAATCTGAACAAAATTGTGGTTGCCGATATCACCGAATAGGCGGCAGCGAACGCCCACAGGATCATCCCCGCGTAGCTCAATCGGGCATTCTGGGTTTACATCGGCAGCCAGGTACCTAGTTGTAGAATCTCGCGCCGTGCACCTGAGTGCGTGGGATGATCGAGAACGGGGCCGGCCCGCGATACAGCGTATCTACCGCGAGGCTGGTATGCGCAGAGACGGGAATGATCGCGCCAGGACCAAGCCTCGCGGCGGCATGTGGTTCACCAATGCCAAGTACGATTGCAACAAGGGCACGCTATTTACCCCTTGCCGGTGGTGAGGCTTGGGAAGCCATGTCAACGCGCAGCGCTGATTACAAATGGAGTTACCTTGTGGATGGCTCTTCGGCGACACAGGTAGCGCGGTTTGCGTGCTCGAAAGCCGGGCTGAAACTGCACGTATCGAGTTGACGGGTCGTATGCCGCTGACGGCTTGGAGGGTCCCAACCAGTAGCCTAGCGGTCAGGTAGGAAGTACATTGCTCATTCGCGAATCGTCGCGACGGAGAGCACTCCATGTCAACTGGTAAAACCCAGCCGGTCCATCCAATCAGCCAGAAACCGGTCCATATCGAAGAAAAGGGCCTGAGCAGCGCGAACCTGCAAACAGCCTTGCAGCAACAGCCGGCGTCTACCGCCACAAGCCAACAGCCGAAGAAGTAGCTAGTGCCTACTTGGTGGACAGAGTTTGTTCCCACGGTAGCCTTATTGATTTCTGCTGGCGCGTTGATTTTCAACGCACTCAATGTCAGAGCGTCAGCCAAATCCAAGGATCTGGAGTGGCTGTTCCGTTATCTTGCGGACATGCGTGGTATGGAAGGTAAGCTTCTATCCAGCGCCACCGAAAGTGAACGACAGAGTACCTTTGTCGAATTCGCCAACTATCTTGAAGTGTGCTGCTACGCTCACAACAAGAGTCTTTTTCCCAAACTTACCAAGGCCATGGTCACCGACAATTTGGTGAACTCAATCGCCATCATTGAAAATTCGACCTACGCCGCTTCCTTTGAACGATTGCTTACGTCATCGCAAACTTTCGACAGCCTGGCCACGTTTAGGCGACGGCATCGGAAGCCGATTTCCCATGCTCAACTGGCGATCAAAAGCGCTGCGCCTGAGATCGAAGATGTCCCCTCCCGGTCGGATGCCTGATGCCAATAGACCGCGCCCTTTGGAAGAGACCGCTGTCTAAGAACTATGCGCCAGCATGGCCTTGCCCGTCATGCCGCGACGGAAAAATGCGCCTGAAACGCGAGACCCTACACTATGAGGAAACGGCTGAATCGCGAGCAAGGCACGGCGAAGAGGGCTTTGACGAAGTACTAGAGCAGAATCTGATCACTCTGGCTCGTAACCTGCGGCGCTGAAGTAGTTTGTGCATTGCTCGGCGGTGAAGCGT
>NZ_VFUX01000031.1:0-84139 GCF_006441275.1 Mesorhizobium sp. B2-4-17
CACCTCCGCATCCATAGGAATCAGACTTCAGTCGAAAAGGGAATCCCAACGATTCACCCTATTCGCCCGACGCTCTAGGTTGCACCTTAATAGGATGAAACCAAAACCCCATCTATCCGTTGGTAAGGCGCAGGAGAACACGCACATGCTGATCTACATGCTCGCCACCGCAATGACCGTTGCCATGCTGATCGCCACAGTATTCGGGCTGCATCAGGAGGCGCAACGCGCCCGCGTCAAGGCCACCACGAAACGTTTTGAAGGCTTCGGCCTCCGCAAGCCGTATCGCCACCACTAAGTCAGCCTGAACCAAGTCAGTCTGAGCTTGCTACCGCGCCGGCTGATTGGCCGGCGTTGCCGTGTTTAAAGACCCGCGGCCGGACTTACTCGGCAATCTCCGGGCCGGTGTCCGCCGCAGGAGTCGTTTCGGCGCCGCCCTCAACGGTCTCTTCGCTCTCCTCATCCGATTGCGGCTCGGAAATGCGCTCGACCGAAACCACCTTTTCACCTTCGGCGGTATTGAAGATGGTCACCCCCTTGGTGGCCCGGCTGGCGAAACGGATGCCGTTCACCGGCACCCGGATGACGGTGCCGCCATCCGACACCAGCATGATCTGGTCGTCATTGCCGACCGGGAAGGTCGCCACCAGCCTGCCGATTTCGGCCGTTTTCGAGACGTCCGTGACGCGGATGCCCTTGCCGCCGCGGCCGGTCAGCCGGAAATCGTAGGACGAGGAGCGCTTGCCGTAACCGTATTCCGTGACCGTCAGCACGAACTGCTCATGCGCCTTGAGGAATTCGTAGCGTTCGTCGGACAGCTCCGCTTCCTCGTCGACCTCTTCATTGGTCAGCGCGATTTCTTCTTCTTCGCCCGGTATACCGGCAGCCAACCGCCGTTCGGCCGCCACCCGCTTGAGGTAGGCGGCGCGTTCGGCCGGCGGCGCATCGACATGCTCGATGACAGCCATCGAAATGACGCGGTCGGTATCGGCCATGGCTATGCCGCGCACGCCGACAGAGTTGCGGCTCTGGAATACGCGCACATCGCCAACCGAGAAGCGGATGCACTGGCCGGAGCTCGCGGTCAGGAGTACGTCGTCATTATCGGTACATGTCTCGACGCCGAGGATTTCGTCGCCCTCCTCCTCCAGCTTCATGGCGATCTTGCCATTGCGGTTGACCTGGATGAAGTCGGAAAGCTTGTTGCGGCGCACCGTGCCGCGCGTGGTGGCGAACATCACGTCGAGTTTGCCCCAGCTCGTCTCGTCCTCGGGCAACGGCATGATGGTGGTGATGCGCTCGCCCTGCTCGAGCGGCAGCATGTTGATCAACGCCTTGCCGCGTGACTGCGGATTGCCGATCGGCAGCCGCCAGACTTTTTCCTTGTAGACGATGCCGCGCGAGGAGAAGAACAGCACCGGCGTGTGCGTATTGGCCACGAACAGCCTGGTGACGAAATCCTCTTCCTTGGTCGACATGCCGGAGCGGCCTTTGCCGCCCCGGCGTTGCGCCCGGTAGAGCGACAGCGGCACGCGCTTGATGTAGCCGGAATGGCTCACCGTCACGACCATGTCCTCGCGCTGGATCAGGTCCTCGTCTTCCATGTCGGCGCCGCCGTCGGTGAGCTCGGTGCGGCGTGGCGTGCCGAACTCGTCGCGCACGGCGGCGAGCTCGTCCTTGACGATCTGCTGGACGCGCGCCCGCGACGACAGGATGTCGAGATAGTCGATGATTTCGGCGCCGATCGTGTTCAATTCGTCGGCGATTTCGTCGCGGCCAAGCGCGGTCAGGCGCTGCAGGCGCAGTTCGAGGATGGCGCGTGCCTGTTCCTCGGAAAGATTGTAGGTGCCGTCCTCGTTGATGCGGTGGCGGGGATCGTCGATCAGAAGGATCAGCGATTCGACGTCGCCGGCCGGCCAGCGCCGCTCCATCAACTGTTCGCGCGCCGTCTGCGGATCCGGCGCGGTACGGATCAGCTTGATGACCTCGTCGATGTTGGCGACGGCAATCGCCAGGCCAACCAGCACATGGGCGCGGTCGCGCGCCTTGCGCAGCAGGAATTTCGTCCGCCGTGTAATCACCTCCTCGCGGAAGGTGACGAACGCCTTCAGCATATCGGTCAGCGTCAGCAGTTCCGGCTTGCCGCCGTTCAGCGCCACCATGTTGGCGCCGAACGAGGTCTGCAGCGGCGTGAAACGGTAAAGCTGGTTGAGGATGACATCGGCAACGGCATCGCGCTTCAGCTCGACGACGACCCGGTAGCCCTGGCGGTCGCTCTCGTCGCGGATGTCGGAAATGCCCTCGATGCGCTTGTCGCGCACGAGCTCGGCCATCTTCTCGATCATCGAGGCCTTGTTCACCTGATAGGGAACCTCGGTGATGATGATCGATTCACGGTCATTGCCGCGCTGTTCGATGTTGACTTTGCCGCGCATGACAATGGAGCCGCGGCCGGTCGAATAGGCGCTGTAGATACCGGAACGGCCAAGCACGATGCCACCGGTCGGGAAATCGGGACCTGGAATGATCTCCATCAGCGCCGGCAGGTCGATCGCCGGATTGTCGATGACGGCAATGGCGGCGTTGCAGACCTCACCGAGATTGTGCGGGGGGATGTTGGTGGCCATGCCGACGGCGATGCCGCCGGAGCCGTTGACCAGCAGATTGGGAAAGCGCGCCGGCAGAACCTTCGGCTCGGTGTCCGAGGCATCATAAGTGTCCTGGAAGTCGACGGTGTCCTTGTCGATATCCTCCAGCAACTCATGCGCGACCTTGGTCAGCCGCGATTCGGTATAACGCATGGCCGCCGGCGGATCGCCGTCGATCGAACCGAAATTGCCTTGCCCGTCGATCAGAGGCACGCGCAGCGACCAGTCCTGCGCCATGCGCACCAAGGCGTCATAGATCGAGGCATCGCCATGCGGATGGTATTTACCCATCACGTCGGCGACGGGACGCGCGGACTTCACATATTTGCGGTTCCAGTGGTAGCCGCTCTCATGGGCGGCATAGAGGATACGGCGGTGCACCGGCTTCAGGCCGTCGCGCACATCGGGAAGCGCGCGGCTGACGATCACGCTCATCGCGTAAGAGAGATAGGAGCTCTGCATCTCCTCGATGATGGAGATCGGCTCGATGCCGGTGGGGCCGCCGTCGGCGCCGCGCGGTGTCTTTTGGTCGGTCAAATCGGATCACAATCTATTCAGGAATCACTTGCTGCTTATATAGGAAGCCAGGCCGAAACTCCAACGTTCGCGGCACTTTTCCAGTGTCATTTTTGGTGGTAATTTCAAAAGGATACCGCTGATTGCGACGATATGGCCACGGTGCTTTTCGCCGCCAGCAAGGCAAAAGCCGGCAATGGACCAATTTCCCCGAACGAAAGCCGCGAGCGCAATGAATTGGACCCGGTGGCTGCCTCTGCGAGCGATGAGCGGCTGGACGCGCCGTCGACGACGCCATCAAATCACTTGGTCCGGGGAAACCGCAGCAGCGTAACAGGATAAACGCGATGATTGTCCAACGAGAACCCATCGTCACCCCGGTCCCCGTCGAGGAATTGCGGCCGACGCAGATCACGGTCGGCATGCGCGAGGTCGCCTTGAAGCGCCAGATGATCCGCTCGCAGAGCGCCAGAAAGACCGGGACCTTTCTCGGCAGCCACATGATTCCCGTCGTGCTGGGGCCGAAGAAGCGCAATTATGTCACGGACCATCATCACCTCGCCCGCGCCTTGCTCGAGGAAGGTGTCAGGGATGTGCTGGTCACGGTGATCAGCGACCTGTCGGCGCTCGACAAGGACGCCTTCTTCGTCGTGCTCGATAACAGGGGCTGGATGCATCCGTTCGACGAGAACGGCAAGCGTCAACCCTACGACGCCATTCCCAAGACCATGGCCGAACTCGTCGACGACCCATACCGGAGCATGGCGGGCGAACTGCGCCGGCAAGGTGGCTTTGCCAAGGACACGACCCCGTTCAGCGAATTCCTGTGGGCGGATTTCCTGCGCCGGCGCATCGACCGGGACGTGGTCACGAAGAATTTCGACAAGGTGATGAGGGAAGCCCTAGCGCTCGCCAAGAGCAAGGACGCGAGCTACCTGCCAGGCTGGTGCGGGCCTACGACGGACTGAACCCGTCTCACCCGCTTGGCCGGCGGGCCCGATAATTACCTGGCGTCTCGCCCATGACGCGTCGAAAACGGCGGTTGAAGGTCGACAGGTCGTTGAAGCCGGCGTCGAAGGCGATCGCCGAGATCGCGTCATTTGACAGGCGCAACCGCACCGCCGCCCTTTGCAGCCGGGTCCTGAGCAGGAACTGGTAGGGCGTCATGCCGGCGACCTGCCGGAAGATGCGCAGGAAATGGTACGGGCTGGTCGCCGTTTCATCCGCCAGTGCCGACAGCGAGACCGGCCCGTCGGCATCCAGTTCGATCCGCCGCACGGCTTCGGCCACCCGTTTCTGATCGCGGCGGCTCGGCGCGCGCCGGACAGGCGTGGCGCCGGAAACCGTGGCCACGGCGGCGGCGGCAATGCGCAGGGAGAGTTCCTCGAAAGCGTCCGTGTCGGCTATTTCACGCGCGGCTTCCGCCTCGGCCAACAACGGCGCCAGGGCCGGCAAAGGCGGCAGGCGCGGAGCCTCGAAGGTCAGCCCCCTGCCACCAGGCACGCCAGCCACAATCCGTTCCATGTAAGCCGGCCTGAAATGGAACGAGAGGCAGCGGTCGCCACTGCCATGCTCGTGCCCGCATTCATAGCATGTGCCGGAATTGCCGAGCAGGAGGCTCCCCGGCGCCAGCATCGCGGTGCCCTGTTGCGCGCGGTAACGGAACGCGCCGCCGGTGACCGCCGCGATGCAGAAATCCTGATGTGCCTCCTCGAACGGCCGATCGCCGGCGCCGGCCGTGCAGATCACGTCCGCCACGTGCCAGCCGGATCCGGATGCGATGGTGCGGGTGGTCGCTGTCACGGCCGAAATATAGCAATTTTTCCCAAGCCCAGAACCCCGTCAGCGCCTACTCCTTCCGATCTCCTGACAAGAAGAGGCCGCAGCCATGTTCGTCCCATCCTCCTTTGCCGAAGCCCTGCACAGTGCCGGACCGATCGACGGACTTGCCGAGAAACTGAACCTCTACGGTCGCTTCGTCGGCGCCTGGACTTTCGACGCCTCGCGTCGCCTCGAGGATGGCACCGTGCTGACTGGCCGCGGCGAGGTGCATTTCGGCTGGGTGCTGGAAGGCCGCGCCATCCAGGATGTCTGGATCCTGCCGGCGCGCGACGCCGGCCCGTCGCCGTCGCTCGGCAAGTGGACCTTCTATGGCACGACGCTGCGCGTCTATGATCACGGCGCCGACACCTGGCATATCTTCTGGAGCGATCCGCGCAACCAGTATTTCAGCCGCCAGCTTGGCCGCGCCGAGGGCGACACGATCGTGCAGGTCGGCGCCGACGGCACCGGCGCCTCGGTGCGCTGGAGCTTTTCACGCATCATGAAAGAGAGCTTCCGCTGGCTCGGCGAGCGCTCGCACGACAATGGCGCGACATGGCGGATGGAGGTCGAGTTCCTGGCGCGCCGAGCAACAACACCCTGACGCAGCACCCTTGTAACGATGGAGAAAACTATGTTCGACCATATCTCGATCGGTGTCCGCGACGCCAACGCCTCGAAGCGCTTCTACGACGCTGCGTTAAAGCCGCTCGGCTATACCTGCCTCAACCAGTCACCCGGTTCGCTCGGCTACGGCGCCCAGAGCGTCGCGCTGTGGGTGAACGAGGCGGCACATCCGGTGCCGGCGGACGAAAAATCCGGGCTGCACTTCTGCTTCGCCGCACCGACGCGGGACAGCGTCGATCTCTTCCATTCCGGCGCCTTGCGTGAGGGCGGCAGCGACAACGGCGCGCCGGGCCTGCGCCCCGATTATGGCGAAAACTACTACGCCGCCTTTGTCGTGGACCCGGACGGCTATCGCCTCGAGGCCCATTGCGGCATTCCCGGCTAATCCGTCGAGAACCATAGTTTCGCGGCCCTGGCAGTTCCCACCGACCGGGCTTTGCTCTACCAATATCGGAGCGTGGGCCCGGCCCGGCGGGAGGGGTCAGCGATGCCGAGTTTCGACAGCCTGTTCAATGCCTTCGTCACCATTCTCGTGACCATCGATCCGCCCGGGCTGGCGCCGCTATTCCTCGCCGTGACACGCGGCATGAACCGCGATGAGCGCCAGCAGGTCTCCGTGCGCGCTTCGGTCATCGGCTTCCTAGTGATGGCGCTGTTCGCCATCGCCGGCGCCTCGATCCTTTCGGTGTTCGGCATCACGCTTCCAGCATTCCGCGTCGCCGGCGGTTTTCTCCTGTTCTTCATCGCCTTCGAAATGGTGTTCGAGCGTCGGCAGGACCGCAAGGAGAAGATCGGCGACGTCGCCATCACCAAGGACATGATCCACAACATCGCCGCCTTCCCGCTGGCGATCCCGCTGATCGCCGGCCCCGGCGCGATTTCGGCGACGGTGCTGCTTTCAGGCTCGTTTCAGGGCTTTGCCGCGCAGGCGGCACTGGTCGGCATCATCTTCGCGTGCCTCGTCATCACCTATCTGGTGTTCGTCTTGTCGGAACGCATCGACCGCATTCTTGGCCAGACCGGCCGCTCGATCCTGACCCGCCTGCTCGGCGTCATTCTCGCCGCACTCGCTGTGCAGTTCGTCGCCGACGGCATCAAGGCGCTGATGGTGGGATAATCCGCGACAGGCGCGCCTGTCGGTCTATTTCGCCGCGGTATCGATGACCTCGAAATCGTGGGTGATCGTGGCCGTCTTGGCCATCATCGCGGAAGCCGAGCAGTACTTCTCGATCGACAGGTCGATCGCCCGCTTGACCTTGTCGGTCGAGAGCGCCCTGCCCTTGACGATGAAGTGCATATGGATGCGCGTGAACACTTTTGGGTCAGTCTCGGCCCGGTCGGCATCGAGTTCGACCACACAGTCCTCGACCGCCTCGCGGCCTTTTTCCAGGATATGGACGACATCATAGGCAGAGCAGCCGCCAGTGCCGATCAGCACCAGCTCCATCGGGCTTGGCCCCGGCGTCTTGCCATCAGGGCCGGAGGCTGTGCCCAACACGACCTTGTGGCCGCTGCCGGACTCACCGACGAAGGTGCGCTCCTCGACCCATTTTACCCGTGCTTTCACCGCTCTGTCCTTTCAGTCCTTGATCGCGCCTGCTCAGGCCAAATCAACAATGCAAAACCCCGAAAGTCCATGCAGGGCCTTCGGGGTATCGATCACGTGACGTCAGCCGTTCGGTATTGCTGTCGATCAGAACGGGATTTCGTCGTCCAGCTCGCGTGACGAGCCGCCACCACCGCCCCTCGGCGCACCGCCGCCACGGTTGAAACTCTCGTTCGGGCCGGACTGGCCGAAATCGGAGCCACGGCTGCTGCCGCCGCCGGAATAGCCGCCGACCTGGCCGCCCTCACCCTGGCCGCGTGCATCGAGCATCTGCAGCTCGCCGCGGAACTTCTGCAGCACGACTTCCGTCGTGTACTTGTCATTGCCGGTCTGGTCCTGCCATTTGCGGGTCTGCAGCTGGCCCTCGACATAGACCTTCATGCCCTTCTTCAGATACTGCTCCGCCACCTTGGCGAGCTGGTCGTTGAAGATGACGACATTGTGCCACTCGGTCTTTTCCTTGCGCTCGCCGGAATTCTTGTCGCGCCAGCTCTCCGACGTGGCGATGCGGATGTTGACGACCGGCTCGCCCGAGTTGAGGCGCCGGACTTCAGGGTCCGCGCCGAGATTGCCGACCAGAATGACCTTGTTGACGCTACCCGCCATGATACTTCTCCGCGCTCATCCGAAACAAATTTTTGTCGCAGCACCTTACAGGCTACCGAGGTCAGCCGCCTGCCAAGGCTGGCTTTTCCCACAAGGTTTTTGTTCCCTTTTCGTTCCTATATGCACTGCTGCTGATTGTCAAGGAATGGCAGCAATGGTTGAGGCCATCATATGGGGCTCAAAACAGCGCTTGCCAAATCGATAAGTATCGACTTATGCTTTTGCCATGATCGAAGCAGAAATTTTCCGCGCACTGGCCGACCCGACGCGACGCGCCGTCTTCGAGCGTCTGGCGACAAGCGAGATGAGCGTCTCGGAACTGCGCAGCGGCCTGACAGTGTCGCAGCCTGCCGTCTCGCAGCATCTGGCGGTCCTTCGCGGCGCCGGCCTGGTGGTAGAGCGGCGGGCCGGCCGCAACGCCTATTATCGTGCCGATCCGCAGGGGCTTGCCCCCCTGCTCTCCTGGATCGAACGCTACCGGACCTTCTGGCCGGAGCGCATCGAAAGGCTGAAGACGGTTTTGAAGGACATGGATCAGTGAAAGATCCGGATCAGTGAAGGACATAGGATCGATGAACGCCAAAAATCAAAGCGAAGTCGTCCCGGATGCGATCGAGTTCGAATACGATCTTGCCGAACCCCCGGAAAAAGTGTGGCGGGCGCTGACCGTGCCGGAACTGCTCGCAGCCTGGATGATGCCGAACGACATCAGGCCGCAGACCGGTAGCCGTTTTGCCTTCGCCGGAACTGAGGCGGCGATCGAATGCGAAATCCTTGAAGCCGAACCCGAACGCCTCTTGCGCTATTCCTGGCGGGAGCAGCCGGGGGATGCCGCGCGCCAGGATCCGCTCGACAGCGTCGTCACCTTCACGCTCGCCCGCACGATTTCCGGCGGCACGCATCTGCGCATTGTCCATGACGGTTTTGCCCGCACGGCAATGCCCGCTATTGCCGTGGCGGGCGCCCGCTGCCAGCTTTCGCTCGGGTTGCGTGGGGCCGGAAAGCCCATCGCCGCGAACACGCCATGCCTGCTGCTGCGCGCGGCCTGAACACGGAAATCGGAGAAGAGAAATGAGCGGCCTTGCCAGTCTGGTGCCGATGGTGATCGAGCAATCGAGCCGCGGCGAACGTGCCTTCGACATTTTCTCGCGGCTGCTCCGCGAGCGCATCATTTTCATCAACGGCGAGATCAATGACGACGTCTCGGCGCTGGTCTGCGCACAGCTCCTGTCGCTGGAATCCGACAATCCCGACAAGGAGATCTCGCTCTATATCAACTCGCCGGGCGGCGTGGTGACCAGCGGCTTCGCCATCTACGACACGATGCAATATATCAGCTGTCCGGTATCGACCGTGTGCATGGGCTTTGCCGCTTCGATGGGCTCATTCCTGCTGATGGCAGGCACGGTGGGGCGCCGCATCGCACTGCCGAACGCCACCATCCTGCTACATCAGCCGCTGGGCGGCTTCCAGGGCCAGGCTTCCGACATCCAGCGCCATGCCGAGCGCATCGGCCAGACCAAGCGCCACATGACCGAACTCTACGCCCAGCATTGCGGCCGCACCTATGAAGAGGTCGAACGCACGCTGGACCGCGACCATTTCATGACCGCCCGCGAAGCCCAGGCCTGGGGCATCGTCGACCATGTCTTCGGCACCCGCAAAAAAGCGGCTTGATCAGACCAAAAGCCAGCCGCCTGTCGAAGATTTGACGATACCGGTCTGGTTCCGATGGCGGTACGCCCCTATAGTCCCGGGATGACTGACACGCATCCGCCCAGAGTATCGCATCGCGCCATCATCGCTACGGTGCTCGCCATCACAGGTTTTGTATCCAGTACGGCGTTTGCCGAGAATGCCTCGCCATCGGCGCAGAAAAGCGCCCTGCCCGGCGTCAGCGGCGACTATCGCATTGCCAAGTCAGCCCCACAGCCGGAGCCCGACGACGCGTTCCCCGGCAACGGCAATGGTCAATTCAAGATCGGCGATACGGATGTCAGGATTTCCGGCAGCATCACCGTCGATATCGGCGCCGGCGCGATCAAGCCTCCCAGATAAGTAGTGGCCAGATAGGTAGTGGGATGAGGCCTCCAAAAGGCCCGGAGCGTTGCCAACTCCCCGCTCAAAAAGAGAACAGCCCCGCCGTGCTCTTGGCAAACGGCCGGGGCTTTCCTGGATCTATAGTCCAATCTTTTGCCGGGAGTGTACTGCCGGCGTTAGATTTCGGATGCTTCGCGGCTTTCAGCCGACGATCCGACTAGCAGTCTCTGATTTTTGGTGGGTTACGGCAGGTCACGGTTTGTCGGGTGGCGCAAACGCTAAACCCTTGACACTTATGCCTGCCGCGGCTCCAGCGACACGTGGAGCCTCAAGGGACTGTCCGGTGGCGTCATGCTCCGCTCCTCTGTCCGTTGCGACATCTCGTCCCGAAGCGCAAATCGCAAATGCCTGCGGCGTCTCGCAGGCCACCTCTGGGTGGCGAGGCCATCGAAAGACAGCCGGCTTCGTTGACGTCCCGAGACTGCCCCCGTGAGCCGGCCGCGTCAACCATCAATAGCCGGTTACGGAAAAATGTGATCGCGCGGAGGTTACGTGCAGGTCAGTTTCCGCACAGCTTTGTCAGGAGCGTGTTCGGCCTTTGTTCTTTCCGCTTGCCCGTTCGCACGAAAGGCGGTTAAACGACTTCTGTCGGGAGTTGTGGCGTCTCTCGACGTGGCGGCAAAAAAACCTACATAGGGGATGGTCGGGAAAACCCGCCAATCCCACGAATTCCAGATCTGAGGCGGCGACCGGCGATGGCCGACCATAAATTCCTTTCCATTCGCGGGGCGCGCGAACACAATCTGAAGAATGTCGATCTCGACCTGCCGCGTGACAGCCTGATCGTCATGACCGGCCTGTCGGGCTCCGGCAAATCGTCGCTCGCCTTCGACACCATCTATGCCGAAGGCCAGCGCCGCTATGTCGAGAGCCTTTCGGCCTATGCGCGGCAATTCCTCGAAATGATGCAGAAGCCCGACGTCGACCAGATCGACGGCCTGTCGCCCGCCATCTCCATCGAGCAGAAGACCACGTCGAAGAATCCGCGTTCAACGGTCGGCACCGTCACTGAAATCTACGACTACATGCGGCTTTTGTTCGCCCGTGTCGGCGTGCCCTATTCGCCGGCCACCGGCCTGCCCATCGAGAGCCAGACCGTAAGCCAGATGGTCGACCGCGTGCTGGCGGTCGAGGAGGGCACACGCCTGTTCCTGCTGGCGCCGATTGTGCGTGGCCGCAAGGGCGAGTACCGCAAGGAATTGCTGGAACTGCAGAAGAAGGGCTTTCAGCGCGTCAAGGTCGACGGTGTCTTCTACGAAATCGCCGACGTTCCGGCCCTGGACAAAAAGTACAAGCACGACATCGATGTCGTCGTCGACCGCATCGTCGTGCGCGGCGATCTCGCCACGAGGCTTGCCGACTCCATCGAAACGGCGCTGAAACTCGCCGAGGGGCTGGCGGTGGCCGAGTTCGCCGACAGGCCGCTCGACGCCAGCCAGACCGGCGAGGATTCGGTCAACAAATCGAAGAATGAGACGCATGAACGCATCCTGTTCTCCGAAAAATTCGCCTGCCCGGTATCCGGCTTCACCATTCCCGAGATCGAGCCGAGATTGTTCTCGTTCAACAACCCGTTCGGCGCCTGCCCGACCTGCGACGGTCTCGGCAGCCAGCGCGCCATCGATCCCAATCTCGTGGTGCCGGATGAGAATGTGTCGTTGCGCGACGGCGCGGTCAGCCCATGGGCGAAGTCGACTTCGCCCTATTACGTGCAGACCCTCGAGGCATTGGGCAAGGCCTACAACTTCAAGCTCGGCGACAAGTTCAAGGATTTGAGCGCCGAGGCCCAGGAGGCGATCCTGCGTGGCACCGGCGAGCGCGAAGTCACCTTCCAGTACGATGACGGCCTGCGCTCCTATAAGACCACCAAAACCTTCGAAGGCGTGATCCCCAATCTTGAGCGGCGCTGGAAAGAGACCGAGTCCGCCTGGATGCGCGAGGAGATCGAACGTTTCATGTCGGCAACGCCCTGCCCGGTCTGCAAGGGCTACCGTCTGAAGCCGGAAGCCCTGGCGGTGAAGATCGCCGGTAAGCATATTGGCGAAGTCACCGAGCAATCGATCCGCAACGCCGATCACTGGTTCACCGACCTGCCCGCAAAGCTCAATGACAAGCAGAACGAGATCGCGGTGCGCGTGCTGAAGGAGATCCGCGAGCGGCTGCGCTTCCTCAACGATGTCGGTCTCGACTACCTGACGCTGTCGCGTAATTCCGGCACGCTATCGGGTGGCGAAAGCCAGCGCATACGGCTGGCCTCGCAGATCGGTTCCGGCCTCACCGGCGTGCTTTACGTGCTGGACGAGCCATCGATCGGCCTGCACCAGCGCGACAACACGCGCCTGCTCGATACGCTGAAGCATTTGCGCGACATCGGCAACACGGTGATCGTCGTCGAGCACGACGAGGATGCCATCCTGCACGCCGACTATGTCGTCGACATGGGCCCGGCCGCCGGCATCCATGGCGGCGAGATCATCGCCCAGGGCACGCCGCAGCAGGTGATGGCGAACCCCAATTCGATCACCGGCAAATATCTGTCGGGTGAACTCGAAGTGGCAACGCCGGCCGTGCGCCGCGAGGCCAAGAAGAACCGTCGGCTGAAAATTGTCGGCGCGCGTGGCAACAATCTGAAGAACGTCACCGCCGAAATCCCGCTCGGCACCTTCACCGCCGTCACCGGCGTGTCGGGCGGTGGCAAGTCGACCTTCCTGATCGAGACGCTGTTCAAGGCGGCCTCGCGCCGCATCATGGGATCGCGCGAGCATCCGGCCGAACATGACCGCATCGAAGGCCTCGAATTCCTCGACAAGGTCATCGACATCGACCAGTCGCCGATCGGCCGCACGCCGCGGTCGAACCCCGCTACCTATACCGGCGCCTTCACGCCGATCCGTGACTGGTTCGCAGGCCTGCCTGAAGCCAAGGCGCGCGGCTACCAGCCGGGCCGTTTTTCGTTCAACGTCAAGGGCGGCCGCTGCGAGGCCTGCCAGGGCGACGGTGTCATCAAGATCGAGATGCACTTCCTGCCCGACGTCTATGTCACCTGCGATGTCTGCCACGGCAAGCGCTACAACAGAGAGACGCTCGACGTGCTGTTCAAGGGCAAGTCGATCGCCGACGTGCTCGACATGACCGTCGAGGAAGGCGTCGATTTCTTCGCCGCGGTGCCCGGCGTGCGCGACAAGCTCGACACGCTGAAACAGGTCGGCCTCGGCTACATCCATATCGGCCAGCAGGCGACGACGCTCTCCGGCGGCGAGGCGCAACGCATCAAGCTCGCCAAGGAACTGTCGCGCAAGGCGACCGGCAAGACGCTCTACATTCTCGACGAGCCGACCACCGGCCTGCACTTCCACGACGTCGCCAAACTCCTGGAAGTCCTGCATGAACTGGTCGACCAGGGCAACACCGTGGTGGTCATCGAGCACAATCTCGAAGTGATCAAGACCGCCGACTGGGTGCTCGACCTCGGTCCCGAAGGCGGCGACGGCGGTGGCGAACTGGTCGCCTCCGGCACGCCGGAAGCGATCGTGCGCGAAAAGCGCAGCTACACCGGCCAGTTCTTGAAGGAACTTCTGGAGCGGCGCCCCGGAGGCAAACGCGAAGCGGCGGAGTGATGACTGGGGATGGTCTCATCACGGTCCAGAGCCAGTTTGGCGTGACCGAAACCATCAACCGCCTGGCGGAAGCGATAAAGCGTGCGGGACTGCTTGAGTTCGCGCGCATCGATCACGCAGCCGGCGCGCGCGATGTCGACGCCGCGCTTCGCCCCACCGAACTGTTGATTTTCGGCAATCCCAAGGGTGGCACACCACTGATGCAGGACAGGCAGCTCGCCGGCATCGATCTGCCGGTCAAGGCGCTGGCCTGGGAGGATGAGCAAGGCAAGGTGTGGCTCTCCTACAATGATGCGAATTGGATCGCCGGGCGCCATAGCCTGGGCGAGGCCAGCCGCGCCGCAGTCGCGGCGATTGCCGCCGGCATGGAAAAGGTGATCGCCTCTGCTGCTGGAATGGATCAATCATGAGGCTCGCCCGCCGTGATGATCTTGCCGCGATCGTCGCGTTGACGAAAGCAGCCTATGCCCCCTATGACGCCATACTCGATGCGCCGCCGATCCCGGTTACCGAAGACTACGCGCCGCGCATCGCCCGGGGCGAGGTCTGGCTGCTGGAGCGCGCCGGCGAGCTCGCCGGGGTAATCACGCTGGAACGCCACGCCGACCACGCGATGATCTTCTCCGTCGCGGTGTCACCTGCCTTCCAAGGCAAGGGCTTCGGCATCACGCTGCTCAAGCACGCGGATGAACAGGCCCGCCTTTGGGGCTTGCCGGAGGTGCGGCTCTATACCAATGCGAAAATGGAGCGAAACATCGCGCTCTATCTCGCTTACGGTTATCGCGAAACGGGTCGCCGGCCCAATCCTTACCGACCAGGATGGGTGCTCGTCGACATGGCCAAGCCGGTCGGTGAGACAGCCTGATCTTTCGGAACCGACTTCTGCACCTGGGAGGACGACAATGAGCAAATCGGGAACAATCCGCGCCGGCATGGGCGGCTGGACCTTCGAGCCCTGGGACACGTCCTTCTATCCGGACAAGTTGTCGAAGGCGAAACAGTTGCAATATGCCAGCCGTCAGGTGCCCAGCATCGAGGTCAACGGCACCTATTATTCCAGTTTCAAGGAGCCGACCTTCATCAAATGGGCCAGCGAAGCGCCGGACGGTTTCGTCTATTCGCTGAAAGGCAATCGCTTCGTCACCAACCGGCGCGTACTCGGCGAAGCCGGCGAATCGATGATGCGCTTCCTTGGCTCGGGCGTCGCCGCGCTCGGCGAAAAACTGGGACCGATCCTGTGGCAGTTCGCGCCGACGAAAAAGTTCGACCCGGACGATTTCGAAGCCTTTCTGAAACTGCTGCCGGAGAAGCAGGACGGTGTCGCGCTGCGCCATGCGCTTGAAGTGCGCAACGACAGTTTCATTGTCCCGGAATTTCCCGCGCTGGCGCGCAAATACAAGGCGGCGATCGTCTACGCCGATCATGCCAAATACCCCGATATCGCCGACATCACCGGCGATTTCGTCTATGCGAGGCTGCAGACCGGCAGCGACGACAATCCCGATTGCTACACGCCAAAGGGTCTCGACGAATGGGCGGCGCGGGCAAAGACTTGGGCGGAAGGCAAGCAGCCGGCCGATCTGCGGCGCGCCGATCCCGCAACCGACGCGCCGGTGCAGCCACGCGACGTGTTTGTCTACTTCATCACCGAGGGCAAGGTGCGCGCACCGTTCGGGGCCATGGCGCTGATGAAGCGTGTGACCGGCTGACGAGCGTCAGCCGGTATCCGGCTGCACGCCATAAGCGCGCCGCCTATGCGTTTTGCGCGCAGGCGGGCGCCCACTTCGTGGCATCTTCGCCACGATCGTAACCTTCTCGACACTTCCTTGCTGCATGAATGCGCGGACGCCAAGCCGCAGAACTGGAACCGCCGCCGGCAGGAAAAGAGGGGCATGTCGCTCGACTACACTTCACTTCTGCTGGCTGTCGGGTTCTCCGCCGCCTGCCTGAGCCTGACATTGTTCGGCATGTGGTTGACCGCGCGCACGGAGCGGTTCCTGCTGACATGGGCGATCAGCCTGGTGTTCGTGGTCGGCGATATTTTTGCCTATGACGCTTATATCGACATGCCTGGGCGCCTGCTCGGGATCGCCGCGCTGGCGTTCCTGTTGATTGGTTTCTCAGTCATGCTGGGTGCTGCCTACCAGTTCAGGACAGGCGGCTCGCCGCTGCGGCGAATGATGTTTGGCTGCCTTTCGCTGGCGGTGGCGCTGCCTCCCATGGCTCTGGGCTATGATGGCCTCGGCTTCATGTTCGAGAACATGTTCGCCGCCCTGCTCCTGTTCGCGACGGCCTTCGAATACTGGAGGGGCCGCGACGAGGCCCCTGCCCTGACGATCGGCATCACCGCGCTCTATTCGGCCACCGCCGCCTCCTTCGCGCTGTGCGCCATGGTGCTTGGCTGGGATGGAAAACTGGTCCTGGGCCATGCGCCGAGCAACTGGGCCGAGGAATTGAGCCTCGTCGTGGTTATCGCCAGCATGACGGGTATTGGCGCGCTCTCGCTTGCTCTCAACCAGGGTCGTCTGGCCAGGCACCACCGCCGCAATGCCCTGACCGATCCGCTGACAGGCCTGCTCAACCGGCGCGCTCTGTTCGACATACATGGCAATGCCCCGGTCGGCGCCTTTACCGCGGTGGTCGTCTTCGACCTCGACAACTTCAAGGCCATCAACGACGAGTTCGGCCACGCGGCGGGCGACGAGGTGCTGAAAGTGTTCGCCAGCGAACTCGCCGGCAATCTTCGCCAGACCGACGTCGCCGCGCGCATGGGCGGCGAGGAATTCGCACTGGTGTTGAAGCGCACGCTGCCGGAAACGGTGCAGGAAGTGGCGGAGCGCATCCGGACCGCTTTCGCGACGCGCCTGATAGAAACCGAAACCGGCTTGCTTACATGCACCGTTAGCGCTGGTTTTGCGTTTGGCAGCAAGGAAGGCCTCAGCCTCGACAAGGTGCTCAGCGCCGCCGACAAGGCGCTCTATGATGCCAAGCGTGGCGGCCGCAACCGCGTGACCGCCTCTCCATTCCGACGCGCGAGTTGACCGCGCGGATCGATATTGAGCCTGTGATTGTTGGGCGGGCGAAAGCGGCCCTTATGCCGCCATCACGATTTCATTGAAGGCGTCGAGGTCGACATAGAAGACCTTGGTGATCTCCTCGATCAGATCGTCGTAGTCGCAGCCCTGTGACCTCAGGATGTTAATGGCGGCGATGATGTCGACACGCTCTGTAAGCCGCCTCTTCTGGTAATCTTCGACGAAACGTTGCATGGCCGTCCCTTAGCCTGTGTGCCCAAACGCGTTGAACGACAATCAGATCACAGGAGGCTAGGAAGCCTTGCTTGCGTGGAACTTGCGCGGCCTTCGCCGCCCCTCGATCTGCGACAACCAGACTGATACGGAAGCGGCCGACTCACAAAAGCCAAGAAAAGACTAGCATGCAGCCCATGCCGCGCCAGAGATGCGGACGGCTCGAAGGTAGAAATATCGAACTTGCCAGGGACTTTGGACCGTCACCTGAAGAACAATGCTGATTCTAGACCGTCAGGAATTTGCGAACATCAGCCCGGTCCAGATCCTCCGCCGGGCCGGTGTGGACGATCCGGCCACGATCCATGATGTTGACCTCGTCGGCGAGTTCGCGGCAGAAGTCGAGATACTGTTCAACCAGCAGCACCGCGATGCCGGCCTGGTCGCGCAGGTAGCGGATGGCCCGGCCGATGTCCTTGATGATTGACGGCTGGATGCCCTCCGTCGGCTCATCCAGCACCAAAAGCTTCGGCCGCATCACCAGCGCGCGGCCGATCGCCAATTGCTGCTGCTGGCCACCGGAAAGATCGCCGCCGCGGCGGCCGAGCATCTGCTTCAGCACCGGAAAGAGTTCGAAGACATGGGCCGGCACGTCGCGGTCGGCGCGCTTGAGCGGCGCAAACCCGGATTCGAGATTCTCCCGTACGCTGAGCAGCGGAAAAATCTCCCTGCCCTGCGGTACGAATGCGATGCCCGACCGGGCGCGGTCATACGCCGCGCTCCGGTCGAGCGCCTTCCCCTCGAAGGCAACGCTTCCGCTCGTCAGCCGGTGATGGCCGACGATCGATCTCATCAAACTGGTCTTGCCGACGCCGTTGCGGCCGAGCACGCAAGTGATCTTGCCGGCGCCTACCTTCAGCGACACGCCGCGCAGCGCCTGGGCGGCGCCGTAGTGAAGCGTGGCATCGGAGACTTCGAGCATGTCAGCGCCGTTTCCAGAATCGGAGAAACGACAGATCGAAGCGATGGAATGGAACCCGCCAATGCATGTTCATCTCCCCAGATACACTTCCACGACGCGCTCGTCGGCCGACACGAAATCGAGTGTGCCTTCGGAGAGCACCGAACCCTCATGCAGGCAGGTAACCTTGACGCCGAGTTCGCGCACGAAATGCATGTCGTGCTCGACGACGATGACCGAATGGTCGCGCGCGATATCCTTGAGCAGCCGCGCGGTCTCCTCGGTCTCGGCGTCGGTCATTCCGGCCACCGGCTCGTCGACCAGAAGCAGCTTTGGGTCCTGCGCCAGCAGCATCCCGATCTCCAGCCACTGCTTTTGCCCGTGGCTGAGATTGGCGGCGAGCACGTCGCGTTTATCACCGAGCCGGATGACGCCGAGGATGTCGTCGATCCGCCGCGTCTCGGCCGCTGAGCGGCGATGAAACAGCGCCGGGAAGATCGAGCGCGGCCCTTTCAGGGCCAGCATCAGGTTTTCCTCGATCGTGTGGCTTTCGAAGACGGTCGGCTTCTGGAATTTGCGGCCGATGCCCATCATGGCGATTTCAGCCTCGTCATGTCTGGTCAGGTCCACCCGGCCGTCGAAGAAGACTTCACCTTCATCGGGCCGTGTCTTGCCGGTGACGATGTCCATCATTGTCGTCTTGCCGGCTCCGTTGGGGCCGATGATGGCGCGCATCTCGCCCTTGTCGAGCACCAGCGACAGGCTGTTGATGGCGCGAAAACCGTCGAAGGAGACCGAGACGCCGTCCAGGTAGAGAATTGTGTTCGATTTGCTCATGGTTACTCCGCCGCCTGCGGCTCGGGGTCGGACCAGGACCATTCGCCTGGATTCCTGGCCGGCGAGCGGGCGAGCTTCGAGGTCGCCAGCGCGACTCCAGCCTCGACTCCGGCTTCCTTGGCGATGGATGCCGCGCGCAACGCCTTCGCATCGCTGCGCCAGGAGTCCCACATGCCGATAATGCCCTTGGGCAACAGCAGCGTAACCGCGACGAACAGACCGCCGAGCGCGAACAGCCACAGTTCGGGCAGGACGCCGGTGAACCAGGATTTGCCGGCATTGACCAGCAGCGCGCCGATGATCGGTCCGACGATGGTGCCGCGCCCGCCGACGGCGGCCCAAATCACCACCTCGATCGAATTGGACGGTTCGAACTCGCCGGGATTGATGATGCCGACCTGCGGCACGTAGAGCGCGCCAGCAATGCCGGCCATGACAGCCGATACGGTGAAGGCGAACAGTTTTACATTCTCCGCCCGCCAGCCGAGGAAACGCGTGCGGCTCTCGGCGTCGCGCACGGCCATCAGGAGCTTGCCGTATTTGGAGCCGACGATCGCCCAGGTGATGTAGATGGCGAGCGCCAGGATCACGGCGCTGGCCGCGAACAACGCCGAGCGCGTGGCGTCGGCTTGCACGTTGAAGCCCAGGATGTCCTTGAAGTCGGTCAGGCCGTTGTTACCGCCAAACCCCATGTCGTTTCGGAAGAAGGCGAGCAGCAACGCGTATGTCATCGCCTGGGTGATGATGGAGAGATAGACGCCGGTGACGCGGCTGCGGAAAGCGAACCAGCCGAAGATGAAGGCGAGCAGGCCGGGCACCGCCAATACCATGAGGGCGGCGAACCAGAAATGATCGAAACCGGTCCAGAACCACGGCAATTCCTTGTAATTCAGGAACACCATGAAATCAGGCAGGACAGGGTTGCCATAGACGCCGCGCGAGCCGATCTGGCGCATCAGATACATGCCCATCGCATAGCCGCCGAGCGCGAAGAAGGCGCCGTGGCCGAGCGAAAGGATGCCGCAATACCCCCAGACCAGGTCGAGCGAGAGCGCCAGCAGCGCGTAGCAAAGATACTTGCCTGTCAGCGCGACGATGTAGGACGGAATATAGAAGGCGCTCGCCGGAAAAACGGCAAGGTTGAGCAGTGGCACGATGGCGGCCACCGCCAGCAGGACGAAAATGGTGATGGCGATGCGTCGCTCGGCGCCCGCGGCGAAGAAGCGTCCTGACATCATGCTTCCACCGCCCTGCCCTTGAGGGCGAACAGCCCGCGCGGGCGCTTCTGGATGAACAGGATGATCAGCACCAGCACGACGATCTTGCCGAGCACGGCGCCGGCATAGGGTTCGAGCACCTTGTTGACGATGCCCAGCGAAAAAGCGCCGACCAGGGTGCCCCACAGATTGCCGACGCCGCCGAAGACAACGACCATGAAACTGTCGATGATGTAGCCGCGGCCGAGATTGGGCGAGACGTTGTCGATCTGGCTGAGGGCCACGCCTGCGATGCCGGCGATGCCTGAGCCGAGCGCAAAGGTCAGCGCGTCGACCCATGGCGTCCTGATGCCCATGGAAGCGGCCATGCGCCGGTTGGCGGTGACGGCGCGCATCTGCAGGCCCCAGGGCGTGCGCTTCATCACGTAGAACAGCACGGCGAAGACGCTGAGCGCGAAAACCAGAATCCACAGGCGGTTCCAGGTGATGGCCAGTTGTCCAAAATCGAACGAGCCCGACATCCAGGAGGGGTTGCCGACCTCCTGGTTTGTCGGCCCGAAGATCGAACGCACGGCCTGCTGCAGGATAAGCGACACGCCCCACGTCGCCAGCAGCGTCTCCAGCGGTCGGCCATAGAGGAAGCGGATGACGCCGCGCTCGATGGCGAGGCCGACGAGAGCGGCGACCAAAAAGGCAAGCGGCAGCGCGATCACCAGCGACCAGTCGAACAGTCCGGGAAAGGATGTGCGGATCACTTGCTGGACGACGAAGGTGGTGTAGGCGCCGAGCATCACCATCTCGCCATGCGCCATGTTGATGACGCCCATGACGCCGAAGGTGATGGCGAGCCCGATCGCGGCGAGCAGCAACACCGAGCCCATCGAAATGCCGTACCAGATGTTCTGGGCGGCATCCCACAATGCAAGCGTCGAATTGATGTTGGCGATCGCCGCCGTCGCCGCTTGCCTGACCGCTTCCGAGGCATTTGCATCCACCGAGGTCAGCAACGACACCGGGTCGAGGTCACCGCGCGCGCCGATCAGCGCGATAGCCGCCAGCTTGTCGGCATCCGGGCGGTCGGAGACAAGAACCGATGCGGCGCGGGCCTGTTCGAACAGCGCCTTGACGCTGGCAACGGTCTCATTGGCGATCGCCGTGTCGAGTGGCTCGATATTGGCTGCGTCAGGTGTCTTGAACATGGTGCCGGCGGCGGCCAGGCGCACGGCCGGATTCTTGGCGCCGAGCGTCAGCGTGCCCAAGGCGTCACGGATCACACGGCGAAGCGTGTTGTTGACCTTGATCTTGGTGATGTCGTCCTTGCCGGCCTCACCTGACGCGTCGCCGCTCAGCGGATCGAAAAGCTCGATACTTCCGGCGGTTTCCTTGCCGGTGAACACCAGGGAGTCGGCCTTGCGGATGTAAAGACTACCGTCGGCAAGCGCGGCAAGCGGCCGTGCGACTACCGGGTCGGCGGTGGCCGCCAGTTCATGGACGACGGCGCCCGTCTCCGAAAAACCTTTGGCCGTGGCGAATTTGGCGATGGTGGCGCGCAGATCGGCTTCGTCGGCATGCGACGGCGAAAATATCGTCAGCAGCAACAACAGCGTCAGGCCAATCATGCGCATCGCGGTCATCGGAATAGGGTCAATCCCAAGGGTTGATGTTGCGCCCGGACGGACTGGAGGAATAAGTCCGCCCGGGCTGCGGTCTCGGGTCGCGGACCACTCCGCGACCCGACAGACCGGGAGGATCAGTTCGTGCCCTTGCCGCCGCACTTGCCTGTGGCGACATTGAAGTTGCCGCAGGACAAGGGCGCGCGCCAATCGGAAATCAGGTCCTTGGAGTCAGGGAGGTAATCGGACCATTCATCGCCCATCACCAGGCCAGGTGTGCGCGACACCGTCTCGAACTGCCCGTCGGCCTGGATTTCGCCGATCAGCACCGGCTTGGTGATGTGGTGGTTCGGCATCATGGTCGAATAGCCGCCGGTCAGGTTCGGCACCGATACGCCGACCATGGCGTCGATAACCTTGTCAGGATCGGTGGTACCGGCCTTTTCGACTGCCTTCACCCACATGTTGAAGCCGATATAATGGGCTTCCATCGGGTCGTTGGTGGTGCGCCTGTCGCTCTTGATGAACTTGTGCCAGTCGGCGATGAACTTCTTGTTCTCGGGCGTGTCGACGCTCTCGAAGTAGTTCCAGGCCGCGAGATGGCCGACCAGCGGCGCAGTGTCGAGACCGGCCAGTTCTTCCTCGCCGACCGAGAACGCCATGACGGGGATGTCCTCCGCCTTGATGCCCTGGTTGCCGAGCTCCTTGTAGAACGGCACGTTGGCGTCGCCGTTGACGGTCGAAACGACGGCCGTCTTCTTGCCGGCCGAACCGAACTTCTTGATCGCCGAGACCTCGGTCTGCCAATCGGAGAAGCCGAACGGCGTGTAGTTGACCATGATGTCTTCCGCCGCGACGCCCTTGGCCTTCAGATAGGCTTCGAGAATCTTGTTGGTGGTGCGTGGGTAGACATAGTCGGTGCCTTCGAGCACCCAGCGCTTCACCAAGCCGCCATCCTCGCTCATCAGATAGTCGACGGCTGGAATGGCCTGCTGGTTCGGTGCGGCGCCGGTGTAGAACACGTTGCGCTCGCTCTCCTCGCCTTCATACTGGACGGGGTAGAACAGGATGTTGTCGAGCTCGGAGAACACTGGCAGCACCGATTTGCGCGACACCGAGGTCCAGCAGCCGAACACCGCCGCCACCTTGTCCTTGGAAATCAGCTCACGCGCCTTCTCGGCGAACAGTGGCCAGTTGGAAGCCGGATCGACGACGACGGCCTCAAGTTTTTTGCCGAGCAGGCCACCCTTGGCGTTCTGCTCGTCGATGAGCATCAGCATGGCGTCCTTCAGCGTCGTCTCCGAAATCGCCATTGTCCCTGACAGCGAATGGAGGATGCCGACCTTGATCGTGTCGTCGGCGGCCCTGGCGGGAACCGACATCAACAGGCCAGCGGCCACCACGCTCGCCGAAAACATTTTTGTTATTGTCGAGAAACTACCCCTCATGCTGAACACTCCCAAGCTGGTTGATTGCACTGAAACAACGCGATGCAACCTACATGCCAACCGCGAATGGGATGTCCGAAAAAGCGAAATAGCCAAACATTGTCAGCCGCTTATTACATCAGACCAAACAAAACAAAGAGAGCCGAAAAAATTTGAGTGAGGGAAATTTGCGCAGCGCACAAGGCAAATTGCCTAATTTTAGCTCAAATTTATCTGATGCCTATATTTTGACCTTTGTGAACGGATCACCGCTGACAAATGTTGCGGCCCGACGCGAAAATGGGGCAAGCTCGACTTCAGACAGGCAACGTCATGGCATCCAGCATTTCACGCATATTCATCGGAATATTACTTCTGGCGGTGGGAACCGGAGCCGCGCGGGCCGACTTCAGCGGCGGCAGGATGCCCGACGGCACCTATCACTGCGAAGTTTATCTGCTCGGCATGTTCCTCAACCTGGGCGTCATCACCATCAAGGGAAATGTCTACACCGGCCCTGTCACCTTCGGCGCCGTCCAACAGGGCTATAACTACCAGATGGACGCAAACGGTGTGATCTCCTGGTTGGGACCGCTCGGCGGCTACACCACCGGTGGCAATTCCCTGTCCCTGACCCAGGCAACCCTGGATGGCCAGAACCCGCCCTCCTTCGATATCATCATGAAGCAGCCGGACGGGGCCTTCACCGCCTCGACCTGCACCAGGGGCGGCAGCCAATAGCCCGTCCTGGTGACGGCCCTCGCCGCGAGGCGAGCTTTCTCTCATGTCATCTGGATGTTGCCGAAGCTGGATAGGCAGCTTTGCGCCGTCACATCCACCTCGAGAGGCAGACACATGGCCGATTCCCCGTCCTCATCCTCCCCCGTCATTCGCGATGTCATCGCCGAGCGCGTTTCGCGCCGTACTCTCCTGAAGGGCAGCCTCGCATCTGGCGCCCTGGTCGCCGGCGGCGGCTTTGTCGGCTCGTTGTTTGCCGGCGAAACACATGCCGCCGCCGCCCTTTCCACCCTCGGTTTTCCCGAACTGAACCGAGTCTATGGCAAGACCCACGCCGCAGCCGACGGCTATGAAACGACGATCGTCGCACGCTGGGGCGATCCGCTTGTCGCGGGCCTGCCGGATTTCGACGGCAATACGATCGCGGCCGACGAACAGGAAAGGCGCTTCGGCTACAATTGCGACTACATCGCCTTCATGCCGCTGCCCAAGGGATCTGTGAACTCCGACCACGGCTTGCTTTGCGTCAACAACGAATACATCTCGCCGAACGTGATGTTCCCCGGCATGACCGAGGACGGCGCCGGCAAGGCGATGAGCAAGGAACAGGTCGATCTCGGGCTGGCGGCGATGGGGCATTCGATCGTCGAGGTCATGCTCAAGGACGGCAAGTGGCAAACCATCGACGATAGCCCGCTTAACCGCCGCATCACCGCCAACACCGAAATGACCGTCTCCGGCCCCGTGGCTGGCCATGCGCTGATGAAGACCTCAGCCGATGCGACCGGCACCAAGGTGCTCGGCACCAGCTATAATTGCAGCGGCGGCGTTACCCCATGGGGGACGGTGCTGACCTGCGAGGAGGGCGTTTCCGATCTGTTCGGCGGCGATCCAAAGAAGGCCCCTACAGCAGGCATTCTCGGCCGTTACGGCTTTGACGGCTCCGACATTTACGGCCGCGGTCGCTTTCACGACCGCTTCAACATCGACAAGGAACCGAACGAAACCAACCGCTTCGACTGGGTGGTCGAGATCGACCCCTACGACCCCAAGTCCAAACCGGTGAAGCGCACGGCCCTTGGCCGCATGTCGCACGAGGCCTCTACGGTCGTCGTCAACAAGGATGGCCGCATCGTCGTCTACATGGGTGACGACGATTATTTCGAATATATGTACCGCTACGTCTCGAACAAGGCTTATGACAAGGCGAACCCCGCTTCGAGCAACGGCCTTCTGGACGATGGCGTGCTTTCGGTCGCTCGTTACGATGCCGATGGCACCATGACATGGCTGCCGCTGATCCATGGCCAGGGCAAGCTCACCGTCGATAACGGTTTTGCCGACCAGGCGGAGGTGCTGCTGAAAACACGGCTGGCCGCCGATGCGCTTGGCGCGACCCCGATGGACCGGCCGGAGGACATCGAGACCAATCCGGTCACCGGCCGCGTCTACGCCGTCATGACTAAGAACAAGAAGCGCGAGGAATCCAAGGTCAATCCAGCCAACACGCGGCCCGAAAACCTCTGGGGCCACATCGTCGAACTGATCCCGCCGGGCGGCCGCGGCAGCGACGCCGACCACACCTCCGACAAATACACCTGGGACCTGTTCGTTCTGTGCGGCAATCCCGGGGATGCCAAGGTCGGCGCCACCTTCCATTCCGACACATCGGACAATGGCTGGTTCGTGTGCCCGGACAACATCACCTTCGACCCCGCCGGCCGTCTCTGGGTAGCGACCGACGGCGCCAACGATTTCGACCTGCCCGACGGCGTCTATGGCATCGACACGGAAGGCCCGGCGCGGGGCCTGCCGAAGCTTTTGTTCACCTGCCCGCATGGCGCGGAAGCGACCGGCCCCTGCTTCACCCCGGATGGCACAACGCTGTTCCTTTCGGTTCAGCATCCATCGGAGGACGCCGAAACGCTCGACAAGGCGCAGTCCCTATGGCCCGATTTCAAGGACGGCCAGCCGCCGCGCCCCTCGGTCATCGCCATCCGCCGCAAGGACGGCCAGCCGGTCGGGGCATAGCCTTCGCAAGCACGAAAAAAGGCGCGGAACCCTCGCGGGTCCCGCGCCAGCAGGCAGTCGGGAGGTGGGACTAGATGCTTCTTGCCGACATCTGGGCGGCGATGTAGTCGGCCTGGCGGATTGCCAGCGACACGATGGTCAGGGTCGGGTTTTCGGCGGCACCCGTGGTGAACTGGCTGCCGTCCGACACGAACAGGTTCTTGATGTCGTGCGTCTGACCATGCTTGTTGACGACGCCATCGGCAGCTTTCTCGCTCATCCGGCTGGTACCGAGATTGTGGGTCGACGGATAGGGCGGCGTCGGGAAGGTGCGCGTGGCGCCGACCGCATCATAAAGCGCCGAGGCCTGCTTGTAGGCATGATCGCGCATCGCCGTGTCGTTTGGATGATCGTCGAAATGCACGTCGGCAATCGGCATGCCGTGTTCGTCCTTCTCATCGGCGTGCAACGTGATGCGGTTCTCCTCGCGTGGCATGTCTTCGCCGACGATCCACAGGCCCGCCATATGATCGTAATGGTCGAGTGCGGTGGTGAAAGAGCGTCCCCACCCGCCGGGGTTCAGGAAAGCCGCCATGAACGGCAGGCCGAGCGACAGCGTCTCGAATTCGTAGCCGCCGACAAAACCGCGTGACGGATCATGGCGGGCCTCGTCGCGGATGATGCCGGCCATGGTGGTGCCGCGATACATGTGCACCGGCTTGTCGAAGATGGCATACACCGAGCCGGTGGTGTGGCGCATGTAATTCTTGCCCACCTCCCCCGACGAGTTGCCAAGCCCATGCGGGAATTTGGCCGACTCGGAGTTGAGCAGCAGGCGCGGGCTCTCGATCGAATTGCCGGCAACGGCGACGATACGGGCTTTCTGCTCCTGCAGCTTGCCGTCCTTGTCGGCGTAGACGACGCCGGTCACCTTGCCCGAAGGATCATGGTTGATCTTGATCACCATCGAGTTCGGCCGCACCTCCAGATGGCCTGTCGCCTCGCCCTTGGGAATCTCGGTGTAGAGCGTCGACCATTTGGCGCCCCATTTGCAGCCTTGGAAGCAGAAGCCTGTCTGCTGGCAGGAATTGCGGTCGTCGCGCTCGACCGAGTTGATCGCCATGTTGCCGGTGTGGCATTCCTTGTAGCCGAGCTTGTCGGCGCCGGCCTTGAGCACCTTGAAGTTGTTGTTGCCCGGCAATCTCGGCCAGCCATTGGTGCCCGTCACACCCATTTTGGCTTCGGCCTTGGCGTAATAAGGCTCCATCTCGGCCAGCGTGACCGGCCAGTCCAAGAGGTTTGCGCCTTCCAGCTTGCCGTAGGTCGACAGCGTCTTGAACTCGTGCTCCTGGAAACGCAGCGACGCGCCCGCCCAGTGCGTGGTCGAACCGCCGACCGACTTGACGATCCAGGCCGGAAGGTTCGGGAAATCCTTCGCCACCCGCCAGTCACCCGACGTCGTGCGCTTGTCCTTCCAGGCGAGTTGGGCGAACGAATCCCATTCGTCGTTGACGAAATCCTCATATTCGTGACGGGCGCCCGCCTCGAGGATGACCACGTCTATGCCCTTCTGTGCCAGCTCGTTGCCGAGCGTGCCGCCGCCGGCGCCGGAGCCGATGATGACGACCACGCCATCGTTCTTCAGATCAAATGATGCTGCCATGGTTTCCTCCCATGAAATCAATTGGATGCGGTTGGGCGAAGCGGCTCAGAGCCACTCGATGTCGTTGAAACCACGCGCGATATAGCCGCCCTTTGAGTAGGATTCGCCCTCGTAGCCGAAGATCGGCCAGAGCTCCTTCTGATTGTAGAGGCTGACCACGAGGCCGCCGCGAACCGCCTGGAAGAAGGGCGAGTTCTCGAGGTCTCTGAGCAGCGCCACGCGCTGCTCTTCCCAGCCAAGCGCACGATAGCCGCCGCTGCCGGCCTTCCTGTCGAGATCGGCGATGCCGTTTTCGATGAGTTCCTTGTGGGCCGGATCCTTGCCGGCCATCTCGTCATGGCCCTTCACCGCGACGGCGTAATACCTGTCCGGGACCTGGTCGTGCGGATAGATGTCGCGCGCCACCTGGATCAGCGTCGCCATCGTCTCCGGCTTCAGCGCCGAGGTTTCCAGCCCCCAGGCGTGTTCCGGGCTGATGACGGCACTGCCGGAAATGATGAGCAAGGCGCCCGCGCCGCCGCGTTTGAGAAGCTCGCGCCGAGACAGGCCGGGCGTCCTCTCATAGATCGTAACCATATGTTCCTCCCTGCTTGCTGTTCGCACCCATAGGTGCCGTTGCTGGCGCCGCGCCGGTCCGCGCGGCCTGTTGTCCCTATTGGAAGCGCCCCCCACGCTGCAGCACCTCGACCTTGTAGCCGTCGGGATCCTCGATGAAGAAAAAGCGGGCGATGAGCGATCCGTCTCGGTCGAACTCGACGATCTTTTTCGGGTTGAGGCCAAGTGCACCGAGGCGATCATGTTCGCCGTCGAGGTCGGCGACCGAAACCGCGAGGTGACCATAGCCGTCGCCGAGCGTGTAGGGTTCCTGCCGCCCCTTGTTGACGGTCAACTCAACTTCGAAAGGCGCATCGGCATTGCTGAGATAGATCAGCGTGAAGGTCTCGAAATCCAGCCGCTGAGCAACTTCCAACCCGAACGCCTTGTTGTAGAAATCGATGGAGCGGTCCTCTTCGAGAACCCGGATCATCGTGTGGATCGCCTTCGCCAAATCAGACTCCGTAGCTTTCGTGCCTGGAGGTTATTATGCGCTCCGGCGAAGAAAGGTGGTGGCAGCCGATTACCACGCATGGGAGTGGAAAACGGGTAGTGTCCAGCCCGTTCTAAGGACGAAAGTCTGATTGCGGTCATCGGCCGTCCGGCCGAAGATGAAACCGCAGGCAGTGCTCAAAAGGCGCCGACGGCTCAGTCAGCGCCCAAGACCAACAAAAACGGGAGATAACGATGTGCAGAGTCTTTGCCGCGCAGGATCCGGAAGGCTACCGCCAGATCAACCGGTCGATCCGTATCGACGGACATTCGACCAGCATTCAGCTCGAGGTGACGTTCTGGGCCTTGCTCGATGAAATCGCGGAAAGCCAGAACCTGACGACGCCGAAATTCATCTCGAAACTCTACGACGAAGCCATCGAGATCAACGGCGAAATCCCCAACTTTGCCTCCATGCTGCGCACCACCTGCGCGCTCTATCTGCGCGGCCACAAGCCCATGGACGAGCGGGTGACGCTGAAGCGGGAAGCGGCTTAGCGCCCTTCCACAGCGATTTCGAGCGCCAGGCGGCTCATGTCGGTGAAAAGCCCCTGGCGTTCGGAATAGTCGGTCAGTTCGCCAGTCTCGATATTGTCGACCACCGTGCAGATCGACAGCGCACGGATCCCGAAATGCCCGGCAATGCGATAAAGCGCGCTGGTTTCCATATCCACCGCCAGGATTCCGGCGGACCGCGCCTCGGCAAACCGGGCGCGGCCATCCGGATGATGGAAGATGTCGCTGCAGACCGTCGGACCGACATGGAGCGCGATGCCGAGTTCAGCAGCTTTGGCCAAAGCATGGACAAGCAGCGCCGGATCCGGGCCGGCGGCTGCGCCGTAGAGACCAAAGATCTGACCGCTTTGGGTATTTTCGGGCCGCGCTGATTGCGAAATGACAAGGCTTCGCAGCTTAACCTCGGCAGTCAGGCCGCCGCAGGTACCGGTGCGGATCAAAGTCCGGACGCCATGATAATCCAACAATTCATGCGCATAGATCAGGAACGACGAAACACCGATGCCCGTCGCCTGGATGCTGACACGCTTGCCTCGATAAAGCCCGGTAAAACCGAGAGCGCCCCGCCTGCGGTTGACGCAACGTGGCCCTTCCAGAAAGGTGTTCGCCATCCATTCGGCGCGCTGCGGGTCGCCCGGCAGCAAGACCGTATCGGCGTAGTCGCCCCTGTCTGCTTCGATGTGTGGCGTCAACAACTGCTCCCCGAGCTCGCCTGGCCCCTTCACCCGCAATCATGGCGTTGTCGGGGCGTTGCGCAAGGCGGATTACGGGAGAACGCTACGACTCCAGCATGTCCTTGACGATCGTTGCCAGTTGCTTGAGCGAGAACGGCTTCGGCAGGAAGCCGAAATGCGCCTCCGCCGGCAGGTTCCTGGCGAACGCGTCCTCGGCGTAGCCGGACACGAAGACGAACTTGATGTCCGGCTGGCGCTTGCGCAGTTCGCCCAGCAGGGTCGGCCCGTCCATCTCCGGCATCACCACGTCCGAAACGACGATGTCGACTTTGCCGCCAAGGGCCTCGAACACTTCCAGCGCCTCGACGCCCGAGGATGCCTCATGCACGGTATAGCCGCGCGAGGTCAGCGCCCGCACGCCGCCCATGCGCACGGCGTCCTCGTCCTCGACCAGCAGCACCGTCGCCGAACCGGACAGGTCCTTGACGCTGTCGGCCGATTTGACCGGCGCCGTGGCCGGCGCTTCGCCGGGTTCGGCCACGTTTTTCGCTTCCGCGACGTGACGCGGCAGGAAGATGCGGAAGGTCGATCCCTTGCCGACCTCGGAATCGCAGAAAATGAAGCCGCCGGTCTGCTTGATGATGCCGTAGACCATGGACAGGCCAAGGCCGGTGCCCTTGCCGACCTCCTTGGTGGTGAAGAACGGCTCGAAGATCTTCTTCAGCACATCAGGCGCGATGCCGCTGCCGGTATCCTCGACTTCGACCACCACATAGTCGGCCGCGGTGAGTTCACGGTAGGGGAAGGTCCTGCACTCCTCGGCGGTCACGTTGCGGGTCCGCACCGTGAGATCGCCGCCGGCCGGCATCGCGTCGCGCGCATTGACAGCCAGGTTGACCACCACCTGCTCGAACTGGCCGATATCCACCTTGACCGGCCACAGGTCGCGGCCGTGGTCGATCTTCAGCTTGATGTCGTTGCCGACCAGACGGGCAAGCAGCATTCTGAGATCGGCGAGCACGTCGGTGAGGTTCAACACTTCCGGCCGCAGCGTCTGTTTGCGCGAGAAGGCCAGCAACTGCCGCACCAGCGAGGCCGCCCGGTTGGCGTTCTGCTTGATGTTCATGATGTCGGGGAATGATGGATCCGACGGCCGGTGATTGGTCAGGAGCAGGTCCGACGCCATGATGATGGCGGTCAGCACATTGTTGAAATCGTGGGCGATGCCGCCGGCGAGCTGGCCGACCGCCTGCATCTTCTGGCTCTGCGCCATCTGCCCTTCGAGCGCCTTCTGTTCGGTCGTCTCGACGGCGTAGACGATGGCCGATTCCTCGGCCCCCTCGCCGCCGGTGCCGTCGGCGACGGCATTGACGTAGAAACGGATGTGGCGCTCTTCATTCCCGGGCAGCACAGTGTCGATCGGGTCGATGTCGGCCTGCCGCTGCCGGGCCTTTTCGAATGCAGCGGCAAAGGCCGGCCGGTCGCGCTCATGGATCACCGTATCGAGGCGCACGCGGCGATCGACGGCGTCCCGGTCGACGACCGAGGAAAACAGCAACAGGAACGGCGCATTGGTGCGCAGGATGCGCCCGTTGGCATCGACGCCTGCGATCGCCATCGGCGTGGAATTGAAGAAGCGGGTGAAGCGCACTTCCGAAGCGCGCAGATCGGCCGAGGCATCCTCGCCCTGCGTGCGGTTGAGCACGATCGTGCGCGTCGGGCCGCCGACGCCTTCCCGGCTGGCTGAAACGCGATGCATGAAGCGCACGGGCAGCGCCTCGCCCGTCATCGTCGTCAGGTCGAGATCGATGACCGCATTGCGCGTCGTGCCGGGGTCGGCCTTGACCGAGCGCACCAGCGCCATGCCGTCGCCGGCAACGATGTCAGGCAAGGTCACGGCGCCGGGCGTAAAGCTGGCGAGATCGATGCCAAGCCACTCCGCGAGCGTGGCGTTGATGTAGGTGACACGGCCGTCCTGGTCGGCGGAAAAGAAGCCGGCCGGGGCGTGGTCAAGGTGATCAATGGCCTTCTGCAGGTCGAGGAAGAAACGCTCCTGTTCTGCTCGCTCCCGCGAAATATCTGCGAGTTGCCAGGCCAGCATGGGCAGCCGCTGGCCCGGAACGCTGAAGGTGCGGGCGCGGGTCCTGTACCAGCGGGCGCCGGGTTCGGCGCCCGGCCTGATCGATTGCGCCAGCCGGAACTCGCCGTCGCCCGGTTGCCCGTCGCGCAGGCCGGATGCCAGCCGGTAAATGGTCATCGAGGCTTCGGGAACATCCGAAAGAAGGCCCTCGACCGTCTTCAGATCGGCGGCCGATGAGGCTCCGGTCATTTCGGCATAGGCACGGTTGGCGTAGACGACACGGCCCTTGGTGTCCGTCACCAGAAGGCCCTGCGACATCGAATCGACGAAAGCCTTGGACAGTTCATCGCCGGTCGAGCGTGGTGTGATCTGCACGAAGCCGATCGCGGTCGCGAACAGGAAGCCGACGCCGATCATCGCCAGCACGCCGAGCATGCCGAGCAGGAAGGGATCGCCGAGACGCTCGCGGAACAGACCGAAGACGATCGCGGCCCCTGTCAGAACGACGATGAAGATGATCAGCCGGGTCACAGCGCCCGGTCGCGTGTTCTGGTCGACGATCGGTACCGGATAGAAATCGCCGCGCGCTTCCTTGGCCATATGCCCCCTGCTCGTGAAGCCGATGTTCCGACACCCGCCCCTAGCGGGTTGAATCACATTCTCCTAGTCCGGAAAAGGCCCGGGCGGCAAATGTCAGATAAAAATGATGCCGGCCGGGCGTGAAGCGTTTCGAGCTGTTCACGATGCGCGAAAGGCAACTTGCGGTGGCCAGCCGCAACGGTCTAGTGTCTCGTCACTTTCCAAAAACCGATCAGGGGAAACCAATGCAGTGGCTGGATAGCGTGGCGGGTCCCGGTTATGCCGCGGCACTCCTGTGGACGTTCGCGGCGCTGATCCTGCTGGTCATCGTTCTCATCATCATCAGGCTCGTCCGCAACCTGACCTTCGGCACGTTTGTCGCCGGGGGGCGGAACCGCAAGACGCGGCTCGCCGTCATGGACGCCACCGCCGTCGACAGCCATCGCCGGCTGGTTCTGGTGCGCCGCGACGACATCGAACATCTGCTTCTGATCGGCGGCCCGACCGACGTCGTCGTCGAACGTGACATCCGTCTGGCTGCACCCCGCCGGCCGGCGCTGACCGGGGATAGCGGCCTGCAGCCCGTCCCAGCTGCGGCCCCGGCGGCAAAACCGCGGCCGTCTCAGCCGGCTCCCGCACAGGTACCGGCACGGCCGGCGCCGGCTCCGCAGCCGGTGGCTGCACCGCCGCCGGCCCGCCCGCGCCCCGCCGCTCCACCGTCGGCCCCTGCGCCCGCACCGAAGGCGGCGGCGCACCCCCACCAGTCGACCAATATCACGCCGCTGCCTGCCTATGGCTCAGCCAACGCCAGCGTTGTCAAACACGCGCCGCCGCCGCGGCCGGAAAGCATCGACGACACGCTGATGAAGGAGCTTGAAGTCTCGCTGGACCAGCCTCGCGCCGGCGGCCCGGTGACCAAACCGGCTGCCAAGGCGCCGCAGTCGCTCGACGATGAAATGACCAAGCTTCTGGGCGAACTTTCAAGCCAGAAGAGATGATTGTCGGCCAAGCCGGCCGTCAGCTCGGAATTTGGACCGGGTGGCGTTAGCTTTGGTTTGTTTGGGTCGACGCGCCGGTCAACAAAAATGGCCGGAAAGTCCGGCCATTTTGATAGTTGCCTCGTCGTGAGCTGCGCTTAACGCGGCCCGGAAGCGACGCATCAGTCGTCGCGATAGACCTTTTCGCGGCGCTCGTGCCTTTCCTGCGCTTCAATCGACAAGGTGGCGATCGGACGTGCGTCGAGCCGCTTCAACGCGATCGGCTCGCCTGTTTCCTCGCAATAGCCATAAGTGCCTTCGTCGATGCGCTGTAGCGCCGAATCGATCTTTGAGATGAGTTTTCGCTGACGGTCGCGGGCTCTGAGCTCAATGGCGCGGTCGGTTTCCGAAGAGGCGCGATCGGCAAGATCGGGATGGTTGGCGTTTTCTTGTTGCAGGATTTCGAGAGTTTCACGCGCTTCGCGCAATATGTCGTTTTTCCAGGTGACGAGCTTCAGGCGGAAGTAGGATTTCTGCCGCTCGTTCATGAACGGCTCGTCTTCGGAGGGTACGTAATCGGCGGTAACGATGTCGTTCATTCGACTCACCCAAACAGCCCCAAATTTGGCGCTTATATATTCGCCACCTGACGCCTGCACAAGCGCAATCGGCCACCGGGTCACGCAATTGTTAAAGTGCCCCGACGGCCTTGATCGGAGCAAGATCAAGCTGTTCCGGCGACAGGGCGCGCCCACCCTTTGCCACCTTACCCCGTAGTATTCGTCGTGCCGGAGAACACGAACCATTGTGCGCCGGGCCGTTCTTGTGGCTAATCGCGGTGCGACTTCGGCATTCAGCATCACGGGGGTTGGGTGAGCAGGCTCTATCTGTTACGGCACGCCAAGGCCGGCTGGGCACAGCCCGGCATGCGCGATTTCGATCGCCCGCTCGACGCATCCGGCCGCGCCGATGCCGACTTGATAGGCGCCGCCATGCGGTCTCGCGGCTATGTTCCGGACCTGACATTGTGCTCCAATGCCAAGCGCGCCAGGGAAACGCTCGAAGGCCTGGCCGGCCAGACAGACACCGGCAAGGTCCTGTTTTTCGACACGCTCTACAGCGAAGACGCGGCCGGTTACCTCAGCCTTATCCGGGAGCACGGCGGCCCCGGTTCATTGCTGGTCATCGGCCACAACCCGATGACTGAGGATCTTGCCATGGCGGTGTCGGGCGACGGCGACGAGACGGCACGGGCCATGCTCAATTATGGCTTCCCCACGTCGGGGCTGGCGGTCGTGCGTTTCCTGGATGATCTGACAAAGGCAGCCCAGGAAGCGGGTTATCTCGAAGCGTTTCTGACACCGGCCGATCTTTGACGTCGATCTCCGGTGGCATTCCAAAGCCGGGTTCCAGAGCCTATATCGGACGGACTGAAGCCCGAGAGACCGCATTTTGGCATCATCGCTGACCACCTTCACCGACGAGGCGAGAATTGCCCTCGATACGCTGTCGGGACGCGCCACCGGGCTCTTTTCTCCGTCGCTGCGATTGGGTGTCACTGGCCTTTCGCGCGCCGGCAAGACGGTGTTCATCTCAGCCCTCGTCCACAATCTCATCCACGGCGGGCGCCTGCCGCTGTTCGAGGCCCAGAAATCTGGGCGCATCGCGCGCGCCTTCCTCGAAGAACAGCCCGATGACGCCGTGCCGCGCTTCCAGTACGAGGACCACATCGCCGCATTGGACAGCGACCGCGTCTGGCCTGATTCGACGCGCGCCATTTCGGAGCTGCGGCTGACGATCGAATATGAATCGGCCTCCGGCTGGAGCCGCATGTTCTCATCAGGCAAACTGTCGATCGATATCGTCGACTATCCCGGCGAATGGCTGCTCGACCTGCCATTACTCGGCAAATCCTTCGCTGATTTTTCGTGCGAAGCTTTTGAAATGGCCACGCTGCCCGTGCGCGAGGATTTGTCGCGGGCCTGGCGGGCGATCGCCGCCGAGATCGACCCGAACGCCGACGCTGACGAGATGACGGCACGCCACCAGGCCGAAAGCTTCGCCGCCTATCTCAAGGCTTGCAAGCTTGACGAGCGGGCGCTTTCGACGTTGCCGCCCGGCCGCTTCCTGATGCCTGGCGATCTCGAAGGCTCACCGGCGCTGACCTTCGCGCCGCTGGCCGGCCTCGACGACAGGCGCCCGCGTCCAGGGTCGCTGCACGCCATGATGGAGAGACGCTACGAAGCCTACAAGACGCATGTCGTCAAACCTTTCTTCCGCGAGCACATCACGCGTCTCGACCGCCAGATCGTGCTGATAGACGCCATGCAGGCGCTGAACGCCGGCCCCGGCGCGATGGCCGACCTGGAGCGGGCGGTGACGGAGATCCTGGCCTGTTTCCGCCCCGGCCGGGGCAGCTTCCTCACCGACCTCTTTTCACGGCGCATCGATCGCATTCTGGTCGCCGCGACCAAGGCCGATCATCTGCACCATGAAAGCCATGACCGGCTGCAGGCGATCGTGCGGCGGCTGGCCGATCGCGCCGTGGCGCGGGCGAATTTTACCGGCGCCGACGTCGACGTGGTCGCCATGGCGGCGGTGCGCGCGACGCGCGAAGGCTCGGTCAAGCAGGGCCGTGAGACGTTGCCTGTTATCATCGGCACGCCGATAGCCGGCGAGAAGATCAACGGCGAAACATTCGATGGAAAGACGGAAACAGCCATATTTCCCGGTGACTTACCGGAGAAAATTGATGAGGTGTTTGATCTTTCGAGGCCCGACCAAAGGCAGGATTCCGCCGACCCGGCAATCCGCTTCGTCCGGTTCCGCCCGCCAAAGCTTGAATGCACGGCCGAGGGCGTCACGCTGTCCTTGCCGCATATCAGGCTCGACCGTGCCTTGCAGTTCCTGATCGGAGACCATCTGGCATGACCGCGCCCCGCAAGCCGGCGGCATTCCGCATCGAGCCGGAAGCCGAGACGAGACAACAGAGACAACAGACGCCAGGCGCGCGCCAGACGGAACCGCCGCGCAAACCTCGAGCCATGAAAGCCGATGTTGCGCTGGTCATACCGGCGGAGATCGATGTTTTCGGCGAACCCGACATGATTACCGCAGAACCGCCGCCGGCGATCGGCTCCAGAAAACGCTCGCTGCTTGGCAGCATCTTCTTCGGCGCCATGGGCGTGCTGGTTTCGCTGGCGGTCGGCCTGTGGACCGACCAGCTGATCCGCGATCTCTTCGCCCGCGCCGAATGGCTGGGCTGGCTGGCCGCCGGCATGGCTGCTACCGCCGTGCTGGCGCTCGCGGTGATCCTGATCCGAGAATTCCTGGCGATCGCTCGCCTCGCCGAAGTCGAAAAACTGCAAAAGCGGGCGCTCGATGCCATCGCGCGCGACGATCCCAAGGCGGCACGATCGGTGGTCGACGAGCTTTCGGCTTTCGTCGCGGCCAAGCCTGAGACCGCTGCCGGCAGGCGCGCACTGGCCGAGTTGCGCGGCGAAATTATCGACGGCGGCAATCTGGTGCGTCTGGCCGAAGCGGAAATTCTGGGCCCCCTCGATGCCAGGGCGAAGGTGATGATTCTCGAGGCCGCCAAACGCGTCTCTCTGGTGACGGCGGTGAGCCCCCGTGCGCTCGTCGACGTCGCCTACGTCGTGTTCGAGGCCGGACGCCTCATTCGCCGCCTGTCGGAACTCTATGGCGGGCGGCCGGGAACGCTGGGTTTCTTTCGCCTGGCGCGCAGCGTGCTGGCGCATCTGGCGGTCACCGGCTCGATCGCCGTCGGCGACAGTTTTGTCCAGCAGATCGTCGGTCACGGCTTGGCGGCGCGTCTCTCGGCCAAGCTTGGCGAGGGTGTCGTCAACGGCATGATGACGGCGCGCATCGGCATCGCGGCGATGGAGACGGCACGCCCCCTGCCCTTCAGTGCCGCGAAGCGTCCGGGGCTGGGCGATTTCCTGTCCGCACTGACATCATTCGCCGCCAGGAAAGACGCCGAAACGGCAGACGCCGGCAAATAGTGTGCCGCTCATCGGGGATGGTAAGCGGATTGCCGTTTCGAACGGCTTGCAGTGACGAAGCATTAACCAATATTCTTCATGGTCGGACTGGTTTCAAACAGCCTCGTTGTTGCCGGGTGTCGTCGATGAAAAGCGTAATTCTGTCCAGCGTCCTGCCCCTGGCGGCCGCGATCACAGCAGTCGTCGGTGTTGCTTCGGGCGCTTCCGCGGCGGAACCGGACAAGCAGTTCTTCCAGTCGGCAGAAGGCAAGTGGGTCGGCCCGGGCGAGATCGTCGCCGGCAAGTACAAGGGCACCAAATTCAACTGCAGCTTCACCGGTTCCACGCCCGACGGCAAGATGGGCATGACACTCGATGGCGGTTGCCGGGTCGGCATGTTCACACAGCCGATGTCAGCCAAGATCGAGCGCAAGGGCCGCGATTACAAGGGCTCCTTCATGGGCGGTTCTGCCGGTGCTGGCCTCGACATCATCGGCGGTAATGTCGTCGATTCCCGCAAGGTGGTCTTCACCATCAACCGCAACCAGCTTCGCGGAGTGATGCAGGCCCGCATTCCCGACGATAATTCGATGACCGTGACGGTTGCGGTCCGCGTCCAGGACCAGTTGGTGCCGGTCATCGGCATGAGCCTGAAGCGCGTCGACGCCGTCGAAGTCGGCTCAATCGCGCCGAACTGAGCGCTTATCGCGCCTTACTCAATAGCCAAAACAAGGAGGCGGCAGCCCATCACTACCGCCTTTCACAACAGTCGAACCGGGCGTCAGCCCTTGATCGCTGCAGTCACCTCGTCATAGGCCTTGCAGGCGTCGACCTCCGATTGCGGCAAGATGCAACGCAGCGTCCGCCTCAACTTGTGGAACGCGGCTGCAACCTCGCCAGCGCTCCGGATTCGGGCTGTTCGATCCCCGCCGAAGCCCCTATTCTTTGCCCTGGCGACCAGCCTTGGCGCCTTGGTCCCGACCGCACGTGTTGCGGTCCCAACGAACGGAACGACAGGCATGGCGGCAGAGGCATCGGGCAGCGATCTGGTTCAGGTGGTGGCGCTGCTCGCCGCGGGTGTCGTCGCCGTTCCCATCTTCAAGCGCATGGGCCTCGGTTCCATTCTCGGCTATCTCGCAGCCGGTGTGGTGATCGGCCCGTTCGGCCTGCGTATCTTTTCCGAGTCCGGTGCCATTCTCCATGTCGCGGAACTCGGCGTCGTCATGTTCCTGTTCATCATCGGACTGGAAATGCAGCCGTCGCGCCTGTGGGGCCTGCGCCGCGAGATTTTCGGCCTCGGTGCGCTTCAGGTCGGGGTCTGCGCCGTCTTGTTGACCAGCGTGGGAATGGCTGGTGGTTTTCCAGTCTCGCAATCCTTCGTCGCCGGCGCCGGTTTCGTGCTGACCTCGACGGCAATCGTCATGCAGCTTCTCGAGGAGCGCGGCGAAATCGCCTCGCCGAAAGGCCAGCGTATTGTCTCCATCCTGCTTCTGGAAGATCTGACCATCGTGCCACTGCTGGCCCTGATCGCCTTCCTGGCGCCCGGCGGTGCCGACACCAGCCTGTCGGAGCGGCTGACCGAGGTCGGCATCGGCCTTGCGGCGATTGTCGGGCTTGTGCTGGCCGGACGCTATCTGCTCAACCCTTTCTTCCGCATCCTGGCGGATGCCCGTGCCCGTGAGGTGATGACGGCCGCGGCACTTCTGGTCGTGCTCGGATCGGCACTTGCCATGCAGCTCAGCGGCCTATCGATGGCGATGGGCGCGTTCCTGGCTGGCGTTCTTCTGTCCGAATCGACCTTCCGCCATCAGCTCGAAGCCGACATCGAGCCGTTCCGCGGCATCCTGCTCGGCCTTTTCTTCCTTGCGGTCGGCATGTCGCTGGACCTGCATGTGGTGGCGGCGAACTGGAAGCTCATCGCTGTCTATGTCGTCGCCTACATGGTGATGAAGGCTCTCGGCATCTACATCGTCGCCCGCATCCTCAGAACAGGCCATCGTGAAGCGCTCGAACGCGCGGTCTTTATGGCGCAGGGCGGCGAATTCGCCTTCGTCCTCTATTCCGCCGCCGCTGCCGTCGGCATCATCGACAGCCAGGCCAACGCTACCCTGACGGCGATCGTCATCATCTCCATGGTACTTACACCCCTGGCGATCATCGCATTGCGGTACGTCACCCCGCGCGACGAGCAGTCACTCGACGGAGTCGATGTCGCCGACGGCCTGACCGGCAGCGTGCTGGTCATCGGCTTTGGCCGTTTCGGCCAGATCGCCAGCCAGCCGCTGCTGCTGCGCGGTATCGACGTATCGATCATCGACAATGACGTGGAGATGATCCAGGCGGCAGCCGATTTCGGCTTCAAGGTCTATTATGGCGACGGCACCCGGCTAGACATCCTGCATGCCGCCGGTGCCGGCCGGGCACGTGCCGTGCTCATCTGCGTAGACAAACCCGATGCCGCTGTCCGCATCGCGGAACTCGTCAAGGCCGAGTTTCCTTTGCTGACCGTCCTAGCCCGAGCCTTCGATCGGGGCACCGCGCTGCAGCTCATCCGCGTCGGCGTCGACTACCAGCTGCGCGAGACTTTCGAATCGGCACTGGTTTTCGGCGGCTCGGCCCTGGAGTCGCTTGGTGTCGATCCCGAAGAGGTCGCGGATACGATCGAAGACGTCAGGCGCCGCGACGCCGCCCGTTTCGAAACCCAGCTCGCCGAAGGCATTCGCGCCGGACAACGTTTCCTGAGAGGCAATATCGGCACGCCCATTCCCACCCCCCTCACCCAGCCGCGCCGCACCGGCCAGGCCCTCAATGAAGAGACGGCGGGCGTTCTGCACAAATCCGAAACCGCCGATTGAACAGGGAAACAAGCATGGAATTGGATGGCAGAGCCCTGTCGGTCACCAAATTCTGGCGTGACGCCGGCGAGGATGCCTGGTTCGAGAAGAGCGACGCCTTCGACACCGCGTTTCGCGACCAGTTTCTCGACCTGCACTATGCAGCCGCCCGGCGGGAGTGCGATAACTGGTCAAATCACGCCGAAGGCTCGCTGGCCCTGATGATCCTGCTCGACCAGTTTCCGCGCAATTGCTTTCGCGGCACCGGCCACATGTATGCCACCGACCCGCTGGCAAAGCATTTCGCTGAAAAAGCTGTCATGGCCGGCCAGGATCGGCTGCTCGAACCGGAGTTCCGCGTGTTCCTCTACCTGCCGTTCGAACATTCGGAACTGCTCGCCGATCAGAAGAGGTCGGTGGAACTCACCCGGGCCAATGCGCCGGACAATCTCAAATACGCCGAAGAGCACCGCGACATCATCCAGCGCTTCGGCCGCTTTCCGCACCGCAACAGGATACTTGGCCGCGAAACCACGGCAGAGGAAAAGGCATTCCTGGACAAAGGCGGTTTCTCAGGCTGACGCCTGCTACCGCAGCCACCAGTCACGGCCGGATGGCAACCGCTCGATGCCGGCCGCGTCGACGGCGTCCAGGCGCTCCGACACACCTCGCCCACCCACGGCAAGATCCGGCGCGATCTCGGCCAGCGGCGCCAGCACGAAGGCGCGCTCCAGCATGCGCGGATGCGGCACTTCCAGCCCGGTCTCGTGGATAATGCGGTCATCGAACACCAGAATGTCGATATCGATCAGCCGGGGCCCCCAGCGCTCTTCGCGCACGCGCTTCAGTCTGCGCTCGGCATCGAGACAGAGATCAAGCAGCGCCCGCGGCGAGAGCCGCGTCGAGAGTTCGGCGGCCGCGTTGAGAAAATCCGGCTGGTCGAGCTTGCCCCAGGGCGGCGTGCGGTAGAGCGAGGAGACGGCGGTGACGCGCGTCTCCGCATCGGCGTCGAGAATACGCAGTGCCGCGGCCATCGAGGCCGCCGGGTCCCCCAGATTGCCGCCAAGGCTGAGATAGACGGTGTTACTCGGGCCAGACAACGGTCACCTCGACGTAATCGAGCACGCCGGGCACCGGCGCGTTTGGCTTGCGCACGGTGATTTCGGCCTTCCTGATCTGGGGAAACCGCTCGGTCAGCGCCTTTGCCACCTCCATTGCCAGGGCCTCGATCAGAAAACGCCGCTCACCGGTGATGATCTTCTCGATCACCGCGAAGGCGATGCCGTAATTGACCGTTTCGCCGATGGCGTCGTCGACAAGCGCGCGCCCGGGTTCGACCGAGAGCACCGCGTCGACATAGAAACGCTGGCCGAGCGTCTCTTCCTCGTCCAGCACGCCATGCCGGGCAAAGAAAGCGCAGTTCTTCAGGCGGATGACATACATGGCTCAGCGTCCTGGTCTGTTAGGGCGAGGTGCGTCCACCTGGAGGCACAAGTACGCTCTAACACTTTTGAATCTACGCATCGTGCTTGCCGCAAATCTATTCCGATTTTCGGGCCGATGCGGCGGTGTCACGCGCCAGCATAGCATCCGCCACCGCCAGCGCGTCCACGTTGATTGCGACATCATGGACGCGAAACAGATGCGCGCCCTTGAGCCTGAGAATGACGCTGGTCGCCGCCGTCCCGACAGCGCGGTCGGCTGCATCGCGGCCGGTGACGGTGCCGATGAAGCGTTTTCGCGAGGTGCCGACCATCAACGGCAAGCCGAGCGCGTGGAGTTCGGAGAACCGCGCCATCAGGTCGAGGTTTTCCTCGGCCGTCTCCTTGGCGAAGCCAAAGCCGGGATCGAGCACGATATGGTCGTCGGCCACACCGTGCTCGCGGGCGATCTCCAGTGATTTTTCCAGGAATACAAACTGGTCGGCGATCACGTCGGGCAGCTTCTCGCGATCCCGCCCGGTATGCATGATAATCAGCCCGGCGCCGGTTTCGGCCGCGACACGCGCAATGTCGGGCTCGCGCTGCAGACCCCAGACATCGTTGACGATATGCGCGCCGGCGGCCACCGCAAGCCGCGCGGTTTCTGCACGATAGGTGTCGACCGAAATCAGCACCTCGCCGGAGCGCGCCAAAGCCTCGATCACGGGTAGGATACGCGCCTGTTCCTCGCTGGCCGATATCGCGGCGAAACCGGGGCGCGTCGATTCTCCGCCGACATCGATAATCCCGGCCCCTTCCCCGACCATGCGATGCGCCTGGCCCAGCGCCGTTTCGGGTGCATCAAACAGGCCACCGTCGGAAAAACTGTCGGGGGTGACGTTGAGGATACCGACGACCACGGCCTTGCGGCCAAGATCGAGATGGCGTCCGTGGGCCAGTTGCCATCGCCTCGCCGTCATTGCTCGTCAACCATGGGCCTATCAAGGATGTGCGATCCGCATCGGGTCAATTCCGTTGCGCCGGCAACGGCCGTAAAGCAAGGTGACCGAAGAGGCAACATGATGAAACGATCCCTGCTCTGCGCATTGCTGCTTGCCGTGACCGCCATTCCGGCGGGCGCGGCCAATCTGGTGAAGACATACAGCTATTTTTCCGTTGGCGGCAGCACCCTCGACGATATCGAGGCGCAGCTTTCCAAACATGGGCCGCAGGTCAAAAGCACGGGCTTGCGCCATCCTGGTGCGACCCGGATGGCCTTCACCACTCGCATCAGCTACGCCACGCGTGCCGGCTCCTGCCGGATCGCGGACGCCGTCGTGACCATCAAGGTCAAGGTGATCCTCCCCGAATGGCGCCGCCCACGCAAGGCCGATGCCGATGTGCGGCTGTTCTGGGATACGCTGGCCGCGGACATCAAGCGCCATGAGGAGCGCCATGTCGAGATCGCCAAGAACCATGCCCGCGAACTGGAAGACGCGCTGAAGGCGACCTATCCGCAGAAGGATTGCGATACGGCTAAGGCCAAGGCCGCCGAAATCACCGCCGCCATTCTCGCCAAGCACGACCGCGCCCAGGTTCAGTTCGATCGCGTCGAAAGCGTCAATTTCGAAAGCCGCATCCTGCGGCTCCTGCATTATCGCGTCGAGCGCATCAAGAACGGCCAGCTGCCGCCACCGGCGTGAATTCCTCTGCACGCCGGTGCAAGCCAACCGAGCCGAAGCGTAGTGCCAGCTTCGAAAAATTTTCGAGTGGCCGTCGAAATCGGCCTATAGGGAACGACATATCACGGGTTGACAGGGCACAACCCTCGAAGCACGAGCACCAGGACCGATCGCGCGGCGGATGCATCAGGCAAGCCCAAGCGGTGATCCCAACAGTGCGCAAGCGCATGGACAAAGGACTATGGACCAGGCTGTCGACAAGCAGACCATGGCGGCTGCAGCCACACCGCTGACCGAAATCGAGAAGAACGCCATCATCGGCGGCGTTCTCCTGTCGATGCTGCTGGCTGCGCTCGACCAGACCATCGTCGCGCCGGCAATGCCGACCATCGGGCGCTCTCTCGGACATGCCGAATACCTGCCATGGGTCGTCACCGGCTACCTCTTGACCGCAACCGCCGTGGCGCCGCTCTACGGCAAGATTTCCGACGTCTATGGGCGCCGGCCGACCGTCTATGCGGCGATCCTCATCTTTCTTGCCGGGTCGCTGGTCAGTGCACTGGCCCCCAACATGTTCGTGCTGGTCCTGGGACGCGCGGTCCAGGGTGCCGGCGGCGGCGGCCTTTTCGCGCTGACGCAGACCGTGGTCGGAGACCTTGTCCCGCCGCGCGAGCGGGCGCGCTATGCAGCGTGGTTCTCCGGCACCTGGGCCGTCGCCAGCGTCGCCGGGCCGCTGCTGGGCGGCACCTTCGCGGAACATCTGCACTGGTCGCTCATCTTCTGGATCAATATCCCGCTTGGTATTTTGGCGATGGCGATCATCAACAAGCCGCTCAAGAAGCTGCCGATCGCCGCCAAGAATCACAGCATCGATGGTCTTGGCGCATTGCTTCTCATCGTGGCCACGGCACTGCTGCTGCTGGCGCTGAACTGGGGCGGCAGCGCCTATCCCTGGGTATCGCGGGAAGTCATTGGCGTCCTGATCTGCTCCGCTGTTTTCTGGGTTGCCTTTGCCCTGCGGCTGATGCGGGCGGCCGAACCACTCGTCTCGCTCGAGGTGCTGGGCAACCCGATCGTCCTTGCCGGCACTCTGTCGATGTTCCTGCTGCAGGCCTCCAGCGTCGGCCTTGCCGTCTATCTGCCCGTCTATCTGCAATCGATGCTTGGCCTGACGGCCAGCGAATCGGGCATTGCGATGCTTGGCCTTCTGCTTGGAACCGTGGGCGGCGCAGCCTCCAGCGGCCGCCTGATACCACGCTTCGTCCATTACAAGCGCATCGCGATGGTCGGCGTCTTCTTCGCCATTCTGTGCCTTGGCTTGCTCGCCCTTGTCGCCGGCCATGCATCGCTGCTTGTTGTCGAAATCCTGACCATCTGCGTGGGATTGGGAACCGGGACGACTTTTCCGGTGACCACGGTCTCCGTGCAGAACGGCGTCGACCACATGCATCTTGGCGTCGCGACGGGCGTGCTGACCTTCCTGCGTTCGCTGGGCAGTGCATTGGGTGTCGCAATGCTCGGCGCCGTCGCTCTGGGCTTTGGGCTGCCGCTGGCCGGCGAAGGCGTGCAGATGGCCGGACATGCCGCATCGGTCCAGCCCTTCGTGATGATCTTTCTTGTCGCGGCCGCCACGTTGGTGCTGGGGCTCATCACACTGGCGCTGATGCCCGAGAAAGAGCTTCGCGGTCATGTCGACACTCCGGCGCCGATCCTGGCGGAGTAGAGTGGCAGAAAAGGGCTTGGTGGTTTTTCGCCGTAAAGCAATTCCCAGGAACGTGTGACGCGGTTTTCCGTCCGGAATTGCATCAATGCCCTAGCCGGAAACGCCAAGCTTCTTCTGCAGGCTGGTGGACGAGGTCGTGTACTGGAACACGATTCGCTCCCCCGGGTTGACGATGCGTTTGGCCGCCTGCGCCATCAGCGCCACCTCGTGGAATCCCGACAAGATCAGCTTCAGCTTGCCCGGATACCAGTTGATGTCACCGACGGCGAAGATCCCGGGCACCGAGGTCTGGAACTTCTCGGTATCGACCGGGATCAGATTCTCGTGGAGGTTGAGCCCCCATTCAGCGATCGGCCCGAGCTTCATCGTCAGGCCGAAGAAAGGCAGCATGCGCGTGCAAGGCACCTCGATGTCGCCGTCTGGACCACCTTTGATTGTCGCCGATGACAGCTGGCCGTCGGCGCCGGCGAGCCCGGTCACCTGGCCGACCCTGAATTCCAGCTGCTTCATCTCCTGCATCGCATACATCTTGTTGACGCTGTCGGGCGCCGCGCGGAACTCGGGCCTGCGATGCACCAACGTCACGCTTTTGGCCACCGGCTGAAGGTTGAGCGTCCAGTCGAGTGCCGAATCGCCACCGCCAACAATGACAAGGTCGTGGCCGCGAAAATCCTCCATCCGTCGCACCGAATAGAAGACGCTTTTGCCTTCATAGGCTTCGACGCCGGGAATCGGCGGGCGTTTGGGCTGGAATGAGCCGCCGCCGGCGGCGATCACCACCACCTTGGCCTCGAACACCTCGTTCTCGTCGGTGGTGACGCGAAAGCTGCCGTCTTCCAGCGTCTCGAGGCTGGAAACCATGCGGTTGTAGGTGAGGTCAGGCTTGAACGGGTGGATCTGCTCGAGGAGTTTCTCGACCAGCCCCTGTGCCGAGATCGAAGGCCAGCCGGGAATGTCGTAGATCGGCTTCTCCGGATAGAGTTCCGCGCACTGGCCGCCGGGCTTGTCGAGAATGTCGATCAGGCGGCACTTCAGGTCCAACAGGCCGAGTTCGAACACGGCAAACAGGCCGACCGGCCCTGCCCCGACAATGAGGACGTCTGTCTTGATGATGCCGGTCATGCGGTGTGCCTCGCTGCTGGATTGGCGCGAGACTGCATGACCGCCGGCCTGCTGCCAAGCGGCAGCAGGAAAAATCGGCTGTTCAGCCCTGTCGCTCCGGTACCCGCACCACCAGGCCGTCGAGTGCGTCGCGCACCTTGATCTGGCAGGACAGCCGCGAGTTCGGCTGGACGTCATAGGCAAAGTCCAGCATGTCCTCTTCCATCGCTTCCGGCTCGCCGACTTCCGCCGTCCATGCCTCATCGACATAGACATGGCAGGTTGCGCAGGCACAGGCGCCGCCGCACTCCGCCTCGATCCCCGGCACGGCGTTGCGGATGGCGTTTTCCATGACCGTCGAGCCGTTTTCGGCGTCCACGTCGAACTGTGTGCCGTCATGGGCGATGAAGGTCAGCTTGGTCATTTGTCACCTGAAGGGAGTTTCCGCCGAGATAATCACTCTGGCAGACAAGTCAACTGCCGCGCGAAAGCGCCGCTCGGTGACGTTTTTCCGCAAACTGGATCAGCGACTGATGGCGGCGATGAAATCGCGCACTTCGTCGATCAGCGTGCCAAGCCGCTTCAGTGTCTGGCCGTCATCAGGCCGACGCTCGATCTCGGTGGCGCAATCGGCGATGGCGAAGGCGCCGACACCGCGAGCCGACCCTTTCAATCCGTGAGCCAGCAGCAGCCGGTCCTTGAGGTCGGCATCGACTATTTTGTCGCGCACCGACTGCGCCTGCTGTACAAACAGCGCCAGCACTTCCTGCTCCAGGCTGCGGTCACCCATCGTCTGCCGGGCAAGGTGTGCCAAATCGACCGGCCTGGACCGCGCCGTTCCCGATACGTCGCCCCCGGGCATTGAGAAGGCAATGCCGCTTTCGCTACGCATGAACTCGAACTCCGTTTTCTTCGGCCGCCTGAAAAACTAGGCGAATCCAATGGATAACGGGTTAACGAATGGCCGGGAAAAATGTTGCGAAAGCGGCGCCCAAATCACGGTTCCGTTAACCTTATATTTAAAGTTTTACGTATCCCGCCGAATGCATGTTTTCTTTACCCCCCTGTGTCATTACGATACGAGGGTCCATTTTCAGCCTCCTGCGCGGGGGTACCACAAACAGAATTATAAGCCCGCGGCAGCTAGTACAGGGTAGCGAAGGCATGGCGAAGAAACCAACGACAACGACCAGAACTCTCGACAGCGATGTGGCCAGGGAGCTCGAAAAGGCACTCGATTTCGACCTCAGCGGTGATCTTGGCAGCGGCGACCTCGATATCGCGGCTTCGATGGAAGATCTGGAAGCGCAGATATCCCAAGCCGCCGACGAGCTGGCCCGCGAGGGGCGCAACCAGAAGCCGGCTCCCGCCGCCAATCAGGCCGAGGCCGCTCAGCCCCCGTCCAAAACCCAGCCCACGCCCAAGCCTACCGAACTGCGCCCTGTGGAAACACGCAACGGCGGCCAGCCCGCGGCGGGCTTCGCGCCTGCCAATGACGATCGCCAGAAGGACTACAAGACGCTCCTGCACAGCCTGAACAGGCGTGCCTCCAACACCGTCTATTGGGTCATTGCCTTTGTTTCGCTCGCCTGGATCGCGGGTGCCGTCGGGCTGGCCAACCTGCTTTTCGGATCGGGCATCTGGCATATCCGCACGCTTGACCAGTTCTTTGCACGTCCCGAGCTGATTGGCCTTGCGGTCGCGGCGATCGTGCCGGTCATCCTGTTCTGGGCCTTCGCGGCGATGATTCGCCGTGCCCAGGATATGCGCATCGCCGCCCAGTCGATGACGGAAGTGGCCTTCCGCCTGACCGAGCCAGAAAACATGGCGCAGGATCGCGTCATGATGATCGGCCAGGCCGTTCGCCGCGAGGTGGCGGCCATGGGCGAAGGCATCGAACGCACGCTTGCCCGCGCGGTGGAGCTGGAGACCCTGGTCCACAGCGAAGTCAACCAGATCGAACGCTCCTATACGGAAAACGAGAACCGGATCCGTTCGCTCGTCGACGGGCTCGGCAGCGAGCGCGAGGCGGTCGTCACCCATGCCGAGCGCGTCCGCGCCTCGATCGCCGGCGCGCATGAGACGCTCAAAGACGAAATCGGTGCCGCCAGCGACATCATTCGCGACAGCATCCTCAACGCATCGACCAAGCTGTCGATGACGATCACCAATTCCGGCGACACGCTGATCGACCGCATCAATGAAAGCTCGCTGTCGATCTTCGATTCGGTGGAAGGCCGGCTTGATACCATCACCGACCGGCTGTCGACCTCCGGCGAGGCTTTCGCCAGTCTGCTCGACACGCGCATTGCCAAGCTGACGGATACGACGGACGGCCTGACCCGGTCGTTGACCGATCTGCTCGACGATCGCACCACCGGCATGGTGTCGCTGCTCGGCGGCGCCGCGCGGACCCTCAATTCGGAATTCGAGGCCAGCCTCAACAGCATCGAGCGCACGCTCGCCGAACGCGGCCAGGCATTGATCAGCGAATTCCAGACCCGCGCCGAGGCGCTGGACACCGGCACGCAGAAACTCAACGCGGCACTCGAGGCCCGCGCGCGCCAGATCAACGAGACGCTGGTCGAACGCGCCCGTGAAATTGCCCACACCTTCGCCGAGAGCAAGGACGCGCTGGCCGCGATGATCGATCAGGGCAAGACCCAGATCGGCGCCGACATGGCCGACATCGTCACCTCGACATCGAGCATGCTGGAGGCCCGCGCCAGCGATTTCGCCGGGCGCATGGAAGCCGCGCGTCACGTCGTCTCGCGTTCCTTCGACGCCGATATCCAGCGGCTCGCCGACGCCCGCGCCGGCATCGAGGAAGCCGTCGAAAACCACAGCCGCAAACTGTCCGAAAGCCGCGAGCGCATGGCGGCCGCGATGGAGGCGGATCTGGCGAAATTCGCCGAAGGCCGCGAAGGCATCGATGCGGCGGTGACCAACCAGGTGCAGAAGCTGGCCGAAGGCCGCAACCTGATCGCGCGTGCCCTCGAAGAGGACCTGCGCAAGGTCAACGAATCGCGTGCTGCCATCGATGCCTCGCTCGGCAGTCATCTCGAAAGGCTGGAAGAAGGCCGCAACCGGCTCTCGCAGGCTCTCAACAAAGACTCCGGGAAGCTTGTGCAAGCTCGTACGATCATTGACGAAATGGTCGCCGGACATGTCGGCAAGCTGGCCGAGGGCCGCAACATACTGTCGCGCGCCCTGGAAGCAGATCTCGGCAAACTGTCCGAAAGCCGCGCCAGCATCGACGGACTGGTTGCCGGCCAGGTCGAGAAGATCGCCGAGGGCCGCGCCGTGCTCGCCAAGGCGCTCGAAAACGACATTGTCGGCATCAAGAGCCTGATCGAGACCCACTCGGCAATGCTGGCGGAAGACCGCAGCCAGCTTGGCCGTTCGCTCGAGAACGACCTCTCGGGCATCAGGACCCTGATCGATGATCATTCGGGAAGGCTCGCCAGCGACCGCAGCCTGCTGTCGCAGACGCTCGAAGCCGACCTTGCCAAACTGGCCGAAAGCCGCTCCAGCATCGACGGCCTCGTCGCCGGTCAGGTCGAGAAGCTGGCCGAGGGCCGCGACATTCTCAAGCGCGCGCTGGAATCGGACCTCAACACCATTCAGGGCGTCATATCCAGCCAGTCGGAAAAACTGGCGGAGGATCGCGGGCAGCTTTCGCGGATCCTGGAAGCCGACCTGCAGAATGTGAACAGCGTCATCGCCGACCACATGAACAGGCTGGTTCAGGATCGTTCGACCCTGTCGAAGGCTCTCGAGGACGACCTCGCCAAACTGGCCGAGAGCCGTTCCAGCATCGACGGGCTGGTCGCCGGCCAGGTCGAGAAGCTGGCCGAAGGCCGCGACATCCTGCGGCGGGCGCTGGAAGCCGACCTCAACACGATCAAGAACACCGTTGCCGACCAGTCGCAGAGGCTGGTCGATGACCGCGCCCAGTTCGCCCGGGCCCTCGAGGCTGATCTCGAAGGCGTCAACAGCCTTGTCCAGGGCCATGCCGAAAGGCTTGCACAGGACCGATCGACACTTTCCAGGGCATTGGAAGACGATCTCGCCAAACTGGCCGAGAGCCGCTCGAGTATTGATGGGCTGGTTTCGGGCCAGGTTGAGAAGCTGGCCGAAGGCCGCAACATCCTCAAGCGTGCGCTTGAGGCCGATCTCGAGACGATCAGGGGCACCGTTGCCGATCAGTCGCAGAAACTGGTGGATGACCGCGCACAGTTCGCCCGGGCTCTCGAAGCCGACCTTGAAAGCGTCAGCGGCTTGGTAAACAGCCACGCGGACAGGCTCGTCCAGGATCGTTCGACCCTGTCGAGGGCGCTCGAGGACGATCTTGCCAAGCTGGCTGAAAGCCGTTCGAGTATCGACGGTCTGGTCGCCGGCCAGGTGGAGAAGCTGGCCGAAGGCCGCGACATTCTCACGCGCGCTCTCGAAGCCGATCTGGCCAAACTGTCCGAAAGCCGCTCCAGCATCGACGGCCTGGTCGCAGGTCAGGTGGAGAAGCTGGCCGAAGGTCGCGACATTCTCAAACGCGCGCTCGAAGCCGATCTGCAGAAGCTGACCGAAAGCCGCAGCGACATCGATGACATCATCTCCGGCCATGTCGGCAAGCTGGCTGAAGGCCGCAACATGCTGAGCCGCGCTCTGGAAGACGATCTCGGCAAGCTCGCCGAGACCCGCAAGGATGTCGATCGCTCCCTGTCCGGCCATATCGACCAGATCGCGGCCAGGAGCACCGACATTTCGGCCGCTATCGCAGCCGATGTGGACAAGATCGAGCAGGCGTTCAGCCGCCAGACCGGTATCATCGAGGAACGCGCCGGGACCATGGAGCGCGCGCTCTCGACCGGTGTCGACAATGTTCGCGGCGTGCTCGAGAGGAGCGCGGTCTTCGTTGCCGGCGCATTGCGTGAAAAGGTCCTGGAAGTCACTAGCGCGCTGCATGAGCAGGCCGGCGCGGCCTTCAGCGACGCGGACCGCAAGATCGCCGAGCGCGCCGAACAGACGTCCGCGGCCCTGTTGGCGCGGGCCGAAGACATTGCCCGTACCTTCGAGGAGGCCGATCGCCGCCTCCACGCCCGTGCGGAAGATACGTCGAACGCCTTGCTTGCCCGTGCCGACGATACCTCCAGCTCACTGCTGGCCCGTGCCTACGAAACCGCCGATCAGCTGGCTGCCCGTGCCAGCGAAATCGCCGGCACCTTCGACAGGGCGGACCAGAGGCTCGCCGCGCGCACCCAGCAAACCGCCGATCAGCTAAACGCCCGTGTAAGCGAAATCGCCGGCACCTTCGACGCGGCGGACCAGAAGCTCGCCGCGCGCGCCCGGGAAACCGCGGATCAGCTTGCTGCCCGGGCCCAGGAAACCGCCGATCATCTGTCTGCCCGCGCCGGCGAGATCGCCGGTACGTTCGACGACGCCGACCAGAAGCTGGTTGCCCGTGCCGTCGAGACGGCACAGTCGCTGGCCGCCCGCGCCGGCGACATTCTGCGCAACTTCGAAAGCGCCGACCAGAGGCTCGGCATGCGTATCGGCGAATCGGCCGAGGCGCTCGCCGCCCGAGCATCCGATCTCGGCCGTATTTTCGACGCCGCCGACCAGCAATTGGTCGCGCGCATCGCGGAAGGATCGGACGCGCTGTCCAACCGTGCGTCGGAAATCGGCCGTATCTTCGACGAGGCCGACCAGCGTCTGGTTTCGCGCATCGCCGACAGCTCTTCGACGATCGGCGAGCATGCGCAGACCATCGTCGGTGCTTTCGCCAGCACCGAGCAGAGGGTCGCCGACCGTGCGCGCCAGACCGGCCAGGAACTGGCCGTGCATGCCCGCGAGATCGAGCAGGCGCTTGCCGGCGCAGACGAGCGTCTGGCATCGAGCGCGGCGGCCGCGGCCGCTCGTGTCGAGGAGCAGATCGCCGGGGTCGAGAACCGGCTCGCCAACACCACGGAAACGATCGGCCAAAAGCTCAATGAGCAGGTTTCGACCGCCGAGGCACAGCTTGTTTCGCGCGCCAATGTGATCGCGGAGACCTTTACCGCGGTAGGCCAGCATATCGGCCAAAGCACCAACGACGCCGCCAAGACGATCGGCGCCAATACCCGCGAGCTCAACTCCATGCTCGCGGCGCGGTCGGCCGAAATGTCGAAGATCCTCGATGAGACCGCACGGCCGTTAGTCGAGCGCTTCGCCCAGGGCGGCTCCGAACTGCAAAAGAGCATGGAAGAGGTCACCGAACGCGCCGCCGAGAAGCTGCGCAGCGAGAATGCAGCTCTTGTCAACGCGCTCGCCAGCCGCACCGCCGAGACCTTGTCGGCGGTCGAAGGCGCCCGCTCGTCGCTGTCCGACAGCGTTGCCGACCTCATCGGCCGCATGACAAGGTCCAGTTCGCAGCTCGGTCAGTTGATCGAGCAGGCCGCGGTCAACCTCAGCCAGGTCGACGAACGCCTGACCGGCAGCACGCAAAGCTTCGCGGCCACCACCGAAAAGGCGGCTCAGACCTTTGCCAGCTCGGCGCGCCTGGTTGATTCCAACACCACGAGACTGACAGAGCTGTCGTCGTCGACCTTGCGCGAAGTGGCATCGATCGCCACCAAGTTCGACGAGCACAGCCGCCTGCTGGTCAGCGCCTCGGACCTCCTGAGCTCGGCCCAGAGCAACCTCGAGCACACGCTGGAAAGGCAGTCGTCGCTCGAAGAGCTCGCCGTCGGCCTGGTCAAGAAGTCGGAGGACCTCGAAAGGGTCATGCGCTCCTTCGAAAACCTCGTCGGTCAGACGTTGCAGAACGCCGAGGGCAAGACGCTGGAGTCCGCAGACAAGATCCGCAACGCCATCACCGATGTCGTCGATTCGGCCACCAAGCGCTTCGCCGATGCGACCGAGGAGATGCGTCGCACCGCCGGCTCGATCAAGAGCGAACTCGACCTCACCCGCGCCGAACTCAAGAAGGGCGTCATCGAGATGCCGGAAGAGGCAAAGGAATCGACCTCTGCCATCCGCCGCGCCGTCTCGGAGCAGATCAACGCCTTGAAGGAGCTTTCGGACATCGTTGCGAAGTCCGGTCGCGGTGGCGACGCCTCGGAGCCGCGCGGCCTGCGCCCGGCGCCGCAAGCGCCGGCGCCACGCGCCGCCGAACCGCCGCGTCGTGCCCCTGCACCGCAGCCGGAACTTCGTGCGCCGCAGGCGCCGCTGGATGGCACGGCGCTGCGCGGCACGTTCGACCTCGATCGTCCGGCCGAAGCGCCACCGCGCCCGCGCTCCGACGCCAGTGCCCGGACGCCGCAGGGCGGCTGGGTGCGCGATCTTCTGACCGCGGCATCGAACGACGCAGACCTCAGGCCCACGGCACCGGTGGCGCCCGCGGAAGCACCGCGCGCAACCCCTGCCCAGCGCTCGCCGCTGCATGTCGTGGAATCGCTGAACTCGCTCTCAGTCGACATCGCGCGAGCCATCGACCACGATGCCTCGATCGAGTTGTGGAACCGTTATCGGCGCGGCGAACGTGACGTCTTCACCCGCCGGCTCTACACGCTGAAGGGTCAGCAGACATTCGACGAGATTCGCCGCAAATATCAGGCCGAGGCCGAATTCCGCGCCGCCGTCGACCGCTACTGCGACGACTTCGAGAAGCTGCTCAAGGATGTCTCGCGCAACGACCGCGACAACATCATGGCGCAGACCTATCTGACCTCGGACACCGGCAAGGTCTACACCATGCTGGCCCACGCCAGCGGTCGCTTGCATTAAACCGGGAATTGAACAGGCGGGGCCCTGGCCTCGCCTGTGACTATCCTAAACTTTCCGGCGCATGCTGACCCTGTTCCCATGGGGCGCTGTTCTGTCCTGGGGCAAGGACGAACTGAACACGATCGTCATCAGTTGCCATGTCGCGGGCATTTCCCCTTCCGTCCCGGCCACCCGGTTTGGCAACGCCGTAAAGCTGCTGATCGCGGTTGGGATGCCGATCGAGGAATTTGGCCAGGACGCCGAGCAAAAGGCTTGCGGACTTATGGCGTCGACCACCCGCGTTGCAGGGACACGACGCGCTCGACGATGCGCTGTCCTGGAAAGCTGCGGCCTGATGTCTTCGAGCGCCGGTAGCCAGAAAGCGTCGCCGCCCCTGGCGCTCAGATCACCGAATCGGTCCAGCGAACGATCTGCCTGGCTGCATCGCCGAACGCGCTGTCGAGCGCACTGACATAGGCGGGATTGCCGCGCCCCGAAACGGGCGCGGTCGCGGTGAAGCTCTTGGAAGCGCGCACCTCGCCATTGCGGTCGTTGAGGATGCGCACGAACAGGTCAACCTCGGCATGTTCGCCGCCCTCGACGCGAACTTCGAAGGATCGGATCTCGACAATCACCTGGTAATCGATCGCCAGCCCCTCGCCCGGCTTGCCGACGCCGGCAAAACTGCCCGAGCGCTGAAACGTCTCGGCCAACCGCGCCTGCACGATCAGGGGCAGGCGGTCAGCCCATTGCGCGCCCTTCAGATACTGGATCGAGCGGTCGGAGGGCTTGATGACGATGTTCTGGCTGTCCAGCGCCTTGAGCGCCGAAGGCTGGGCGATCAGGATCTGGCGACGGCTGTGGCCATGTGCCTCGACCGAAGGTGCCGACAGCTCAAACGTGTCGAGTGGCGCGGGTCCGCCGCCCGGCAGAGCCGCGCAGCTGGCGAGGGCCAAGGCAAGCAATGCCACGCCCGATCTGGACACAATCGACTTCACGCACGCCCCCTACCATCCCCGTTATTTATCGACCTCAAAAATAACCTACATCCGCAATGATTGTTTCTGAGGCGAGCAGACGCCGAAGTCAACGCCGCGCCCTGCCGTCGAACTGCCGAACCTCACCTTCGCCACCCGAGAGAATGCGCTGCGGATTGCGGCTGAGATCTGTCACCGCCTCCTCGATGCGGCCGATCGAACGGCGGCTGTCCTGCACCAGCGCCTCGACATTCGAAAGTCCCTGGCCCGAGAAGCGCGCCAGATTGTCGGTGATGGTCCCAAGCCGCGCATTCAGCGTATCGGCAACCTGCTTGAATGATTTCAGCGTCGCCCTGGCATCGGCCATCACGCCATCGGCCTGGCCCGATCCGAGCAAGGTGTCGACCCTGGCGAGGATGCCGTCGACGCGCACCGAAGCATCGTTGAGCCGTTGCGCAAGCTGCTTGGCGTCCTTGATGGTCTGGTTGATATCGTCGGCGCGGTTGGCGAACTTGTTGGTCACGACGGCGATATCGGCGGCGGCCTTGTTGGCGCTTTCGCTGGCCTTCTGGATGTTGGCCAGAGCCGTACGCACCTGCGCCGGGTCGATGCCGTCGAGCACCCCGTCGACCTTGGCCAGCGTGCCTTGCGTCTGCTTGGCGAAATCATTGACCGACCCGACCGCGGTATCGACATTCCTGATGACGCCGTCGAGCTGCCGTGACGTTTCCTTGAGGTTCGCGGTCACGGTATCGACATTGGCCACGATGCTCTTGATCTTGTCCTTGTCGACGGCATTGAGCAGTCCTTCCGCCGCCTTCAACGTGCCGTCGAGTTTGCCGGACACACCCTTCAACTCGTCGGAGAGCGCGCTGACGCTGGACAGGAACTTGTCGATGCCGTCGGAATTCCTGGCCAGCGCATCGGAGAAGGTCTGCACGTTGTGCACGGTCTGCGTCAGCGGTCCACGGACATCCTTGGTGAAGCCCTCGAGTTCGCTCAGCACCTTGTCGGCGCGGTTGAAGATGTTCTGCGCGGTCTGCAGCAGATTGGTCACGGCCGACGGGTTGGCGATGATCTCGGCGACCTTGCCTTCCTTTTCCGCCTGGTCGAGCAGCTTCACTTCCTTGGGATCGGCGCCCTTGAGTTCGATATTGGCCTGCCCGGTAAGACCGGCAAGGCCGATATCGGCCTGCGTCGACTTGGTGATCGGCGTCAGCCGATCGATCTCGGTGTCGGCAATGGCGACAGTCGGATTGTCGACGTCGATATAGACACGCTTGACGTCACCGACCTTGACGCCGTTGAACAGCACGAAGCTGCCGCGGCCGAGGCCGGAAGCCGAGCCCGGGATGCGCACGCGCAGCAGGGCCGTCTCGCCCCTGTCGCCGATCGCGGCTGTCCAATAGACGAAGCCGAACGCCGCCAGGATCGCAACCAGCGTGAAAATGCCGACAATGACGTAGTTGGCTCTGGTTTCCATTGCTTCACTTATGGCTATGCACGCGTGGCAAGATCAAGTTGCCGGGCGCGTTTTCCGCGGAAATAGGATTTTACCCACGGCTCCTCGCTCTTCAGCATGTCGTCGATTGTGCCCTCGACCAGCACCTTTTTCTTGCCGAGTACCGCCACGTGATCGCAAGCGGTGAACAGGGTGTCCAAGTCGTGCGTGACCATATAGACGGTCAGATCCATGGTGTCGCGCAGCTTGACGACGAGTTCGTCGAACTCGGCCGCGCTGATCGGGTCGAGGCCGGACGTCGGCTCGTCGAGAAAGACGATGTCCGGATCGAGCGCCAGGGCGCGCGCAAGCGCGGCGCGTTTGATCATGCCGCCGGAGAGTTCGGAGGGGAATTTCTGCGCCGCATCCGGCGGCAGTCCAACCAACTCGATCTTGAGCAGCGCCAGCTCGTCCATCAGCTTCTTCGGCAGATCGAGATATTCGCGCATCGGCACCTGCACGTTCTCCAGCACGGTCAGCGCCGAAAACAGGGCGCCATGCTGGAACAGCACGCCAAGGCGCATGTCGATGCGCAGCCGCTCGATGTCGCTTGCCTTGTCGACATCGACCCCGAACAGCCGGATCGTTCCAGACTGCTTGGGCATCAACCCGAGAATGGTTCGCAACAGAACGGATTTGCCGGCGCCCGACGCACCGACAAAACCCAGGATCTCGCCGCGTCTGATGTCGAGCGACAGCTTGTCGAGGATCAGCTTGTCCTCGATGGCAACGGTGACGTCGCGCACCGAGAGCACGATTTCGCTCTCGTCCTGCTCCTGCGTCGTCACCCCATTGCCCTTCGCCATCTTAGAACTCGATCGCTGCGTAGAACATGGCGAAAAGCCCGTCGAGGATGATGACTACGAAGATCGACTTCACCACCGAGGCGGTCACGTGCTGGCCGAGCGACTCGGCGCTGCCGCCGACCTTCATACCTTCGACGGAAGCGATGGTGCCGATGATCATCGCCATGAACGGGGCCTTGATCAGCCCGGCAAAGATGGTGCTGAGATCGATGGCGACGCGCAGCCTGTCGAGGAAAGCGGCCGGCGGAATGTCGGAATAGAGCCAGGCCGCGACGATGCCGCCGCCGAGTGCGGCGAAATTGGCGATGATCGTCAGGCACGGCAAGGCGATCACCAGCGCAACCAGGCGCGGAAAGACCAGGACGCCGATCGGATTGAGACCGATGACCTTCAGCGCGTCGACCTCCTCGCGCATCTTCATCGAGCCGATCTCGGCGGTGATCGCGCTGCCGGAGCGGCCGGCTATCATGATTGCCGTCATCAGCACGCCGAGTTCGCGCAGGATCAGCACGCCGACGAGGTCGACGACGAAGATATCGGCGCCGAAATAGCGGAGCTGATAGGCGCCTTGCTGGGCAACGATGGCACCGACGATCGCCGACATCAGCACCACCACCGGAATGGCGCCGACGCCCATGCGATCGATCTGGTTGAAGATCGCCGCCGGGTTGACGGCATGGCCGCGGCCGAGCTTCATCTGCGCGCCGCGGATGGTGGCGCCCAATATGTTCATCGAGGCGAGGAAATCGTCGCGCATCTCATAGACGCGCCGGCCAACCGCCTCCAGGGCACGAATGATGACGTTCGGCGGCCGCGCCGGCCCCGATTCGGGCTCGCGGCGCACGGCTTCGCCCACCGCGTCGAGCAGGATCGAAGCGATCTCGCTTTGGCCCTGCATCCGGACCTCGACGTTCTTCTTCTCGAAGACGCTGACCAGCCGGTCGATCAACCAGGCGCCGGCGGTATCGATCTTCTCGATTTTCGAAAGATCAAGGGCCAATATCTTGAAACCGCTTCGCTTCTCGATCTTGCGCATGTCGGCGTCGATCAGCGCAACGGTCCGCGTCGTCCAGGTTCCGGAGAACGCGCAACCGAGAACGTCGCCCTCCTCGCCGACCGCCACGCGTGGGTCGTGGTGAGCCTCCGAGGCGGTCGTACCGCTTGCGTCGCGCTTGCCGATCGTCAACATGGCGTCCTGTTTAGCCTGATGGGTCCGACCTTGTCGATTTGCCGACAACCCTTCTCGCACAGCCGGAGCAGAAAAATATGGCGCGTGTCATTTCGGTCGAGGCGGAACGTTTCCCGATCGACGGAATCTTCACCATTTCGCGCGGCTCCAAGACCGAGGCCGAGGTCATCACCTGCACGATCCGCGAAGACGGACATGTCGGGCGCGGCGAATGCGTTCCCTACAGGCGCTATGGCGAGACCATCGACAGCGTGCGCGACGCGATAGAGGCGATGCGCGAACGGATTGCCGGCGGCATGGATCGGACCGCCCTGCTCTCCGCCATGGCGGGCGGCGCCGCCCGCAACGCTGTAGACTGCGCTCTTTGGGATCTCGAGGCAAAGATCAGCGGAATACCGGTTGCCGACGCCATGCATGCCGTTCCGCTGTCGAGCCTCGAGACAGCCTATACCCTGTCGCTCGCCGAACCGGAGGCGATGGCAGCGCAGGCACGTGCCAATGCCATGCGGCCCCTGCTCAAGGTCAAGATCGGGGGCGGCAACGACATGGCCAGGATTCGCGCTGTTACGGAAGCTGCGCCGCAAAGCCGTATCATCCTCGATGCCAATGAGGGGTGGACCGACGAGAACATCGAGGCCAATCTCGCCTTTGCCGCACAACATGGCATCGCGCTTGTCGAACAGCCCCTGCCTGCCGGACACGACGAGGTCCTGCGCCGGATTGCGCATACGGTGCCGATCTGTGCCGACGAAAGCGTGCATGAGACAAAGGACCTCGGTTCGCTGGTCGGCCTCTACGACGCGGTCAACATCAAGCTCGATAAGACGGGCGGCCTGACGGAGGCGCTCGTGCTTCGCGACCGGGCTCGGGATCTGGGGTTCGGTATCATGGTCGGATGCATGGTCGGCACATCGCTGGCGATGGCGCCGGCGGTGCTGCTTGCGCAGGGAGCCGATTACGTCGACCTCGATGGCCCGCTGCTGCTTGCGCGCGACCGCGAGCCGGGTCTGGTCTACCAGGGTTCGCTCGTATTACCCCCGGACCGGGCGCTGTGGGGCTGAGCGCGCGGCAAGCCCGATCAGCACCAGGCCGATGATGGCGATCGGAATCATCGCCAGGAAACCGTCGACCCCGAGACGGTCATAGAGCGGACCGGAGGCGAGCGTGACGGCGGCCATGAAGAAGCCGTTGAAGAAATAGGCGATGCCTTGCGCGGCGCCCGTGCGCTCTTCCGAGACGGTCTCGCCGATCATTTTCTGCAGGCCGATCAGCACCATCGCGACGGACACCGAATGCAGCGACTGCACGGCGAAGAAGGCGGCGATGCCAAGGCCGAGCGGCCAAACCAGTGGAAAGATGATCCAGCGTACGATCGACCCGATGCCGGCGATGACCATCACCCTGACGACGGGCACGGAGGCAAAAATGCGGTTGAAAAACAGAAACATGCAGACTTCGGACACCACGCCCCAAGCCCACAGCAGGCCGACGACCGAATCGCTGAGGCCTATCGATTTCCAGTAGATGGAAACGAAGCCATAGAGGAATGCGTGGCTGGCGGTGATGATGCCGACGCCAAGGGTGAAGTAGAGGAAATAGGCGTTGAACAGGCTCGGCGCCGCGTGCTGGATTTCCACCGCCGACAACGGCGAGGCCTTGCGCGGCCGCCCCATGCGTGGCGCCAGCAGCCCTGCAGTGAGTGCCGCGCCAAGGGCCAGGAATATGATGACCGGAACGGCTTGAGGACCGCTGGCCGCCAGGATGAAGCCGCCCGCGACATTGGCGCAGAGATAACAGATTGAACCCCATTTGCGCATGCTGGCGTAGTTCGAGCCGAAGCGGCGCACGCCCGAAAGCGCCAGCGAATCGGCGATCGGCGAATGCGGCGTCCAGACGATAGTCAGCGCCAGCGACACAGCCAGCACCGTCGAGTAGGTCGGCGTGAGAAAATACCCCGCCGACAAAAGCAGCGCGGCCGCCACCAGCGCGACATAGACATCGGCGCGGTCCCTCGCCCGATCGGCGAGTGTGGTCAGCAACGGCGTCGTCACCACGCGCATGAACATAGGCGCCGCCAGGATGACGGCGATCTGCTCGGCGTGAAACCCCTTGGCCTGCAGCCAGAGCGGGAAATAGGGCAGATGCGTGCCAAGCGACAGGAACAACGTGCCGAAGATCAGGCTCATGCGCAGTTCGAAATGGCGTGGCTTGACGAGTCGTTCTGGCGAAAGCGGCGGCAGGGACATGAATCGATCCAATTGCGCCGCATTCCGTCAGCCGGTCAGCAACGTGGGTCGACCCATAACATAGGGGAAAACCGGGCGAAACCGGTTGGACTAATCGATTAGTGCCGAACCTCGTGGGAATTCGGCTCAGGCCGCCTGCCCTACCCGATCTTCGATGAGCAACGGAATGAAGGGCTCGTCCGGCGCCTCTGGCAGGACATGCGCCCAGGTCAGGATTTCCATCCGGCCGTCGAAATGTTCGACCACGGCCGTGCAGCTCTCCACCCAGTCGCCGGTGTTGATGTAGCGCACGTCCTCGAAATTCTCGATCGCCGCATGGTGGATGTGGCCGCAGATGACGCCGTCGACATGCGAGCGGCGCGCCTCCTCGGTGAGCACGGTCTGGAACGAGCCGATGAAGTTGACCGCCTTCTTGACCTTGACCTTTGCCCAGGACGAGAACGACCAGTAGGGCAGGCCGAGCAATTGGCGGAGCCGCGTCACCACGCGGTTGACGATCATCGCGGCGTCATAGGCATGATCGCCGAGATAGGCGAGCCAGCGCTGATTGTGGACGACGGTGTCGAACTGGTCGCCATGGATGACGAGCAGGCGCTTGCCATCGGCGGTTTCGTGGATCGCACGGTCGGCGACGACGATGCCGCCGAAATGCACGCCCTGGAACTGGCGGGCGAACTCGTCGTGGTTGCCGGCGATATAGGTGATGCTGGCGCCCTTGCGCGCCTTGCGCAGCAGTTTCTGCACCACGTCGTTGTGGCTTTGCGGCCAGTGCCAGCTGCGCCGCAGCCGCCAGCCGTCGACGATATCACCGACCAGATAGATGATGTCGGCGTCATGATAGCGCAGGAAATCGATCAGGAACTCGGCCTTCACCGCCTTCGAGCCCAGATGGACGTCGGAAATGAACATGCTGCGGAAAGTGCGGGGCTCTTGGCCTGACATCGCGATTTCACCCTTGCTTTCGAGCAGCCTATGCCCCGATTCATGCAACAACCGTATGACGGTTGCGATTGGTCCAGCGCTGGCGCTAGCCTGACGGGCAAATCACAGGAGAAATCGTCATGGATCTCGGCATCAGGGGAAAGAAGGCAATCGTCTGCGCTTCGAGCAAGGGGCTTGGGAAAGGCTGTGCCATGGCGCTGGCCGAAGCCGGTTGCGATATCGTCGTCAACGGCCGCAACGCGGAGCTGGTGGCGAAAACCGCCGCCGAGCTGCGCCAGCGCTATGGCGTGACGGTGACGGAAGTCGTCGGCGACGTTTCGAAATCGGAGGTGCAGAAGGCGCTGCTTGCCGCCTGCCCGGAACCCGACATCCTCGTCAACAACAATGGCGGTCCGCCGCTTCGCGATTTCCGCGAGCTCGATCGCGCCAAGATCCTCGAAGGCGTCACCCAGAACATGGTGACGCCGATCGAGCTGGTGCAGGCCGTCCTCGACGGCATGGCGGCGCGCGGCTTCGGTCGCATCGTCAACATCACCTCGCTGTCGGTCTATGTCCCCATCCCAGGCCTTGACCTGTCGTCCGGCGCGCGCGCCGGCCTGACCTCGTTCCTTGCAGGCGTGGCGCGAACGGTGATCGATCGCAACGTCACCATCAACTCTCTCCTGCCCGGCAAGCTCGACACTGACCGCCTGCGCGGCCCGCACGAGGCCGGTACCGTCGAGGATCCCGCCGCCGCCGCGGCGCGCAAGACCCGCATCAGCGCCGATGTGCCGGCCAAGCGGCTCGGCACGCCGGAGGAATTCGGCCAGATCTGCGCCTTCCTGTGCTCGGTCCATGCCGGCTATCTGACCGGACAGAACATACCGGTCGACGGCGGTCTCTACGTCAGCGCCTTCTGATCGGAGGGGCGGCAAAACGGCGCGACTCATCTGGCATGAAACAGCCGCAAATATCTGACATCTAGTGATTTTCGACGTGCCGACCCATAAAGCCATCGGCGCGTCAATTAGCGTCGCGAAAACCGCTGACCTCATGCTAAAAGGACTCTCGAAGCAGGTTTCGAGGGAGCGGCCGCATGGAAGGCGAGAACAAGAAGACGGCACGTTCGGATCTCGACGAAGCCGCCCTCTACTTCCACAAGCATCCGACGCCGGGAAAGCTTGAGATCCAGGCGACCAAGCCGCTCGGCAACCAGCGCGACCTGGCGCTCGCCTATTCGCCCGGCGTGGCGGCCCCTTGCCTCGAAATCCGCGACAATCCGGCGACCGCCGCCGACTACACGGCGCGCGCCAACCTCGTCGGCGTCGTCTCCAACGGCTCGGCCGTGCTCGGCCTCGGCAATATCGGCCCGCTGGCCTCGAAGCCGGTCATGGAAGGCAAGGCGGTCCTGTTCAAGAAGTTCGCCGGTATCGATGTCTTCGACATCGAGATCGACGCCCCGGAGATCGAGCGCATGGTCGAGACCGTCGCCGCTCTCGAGCCCACTTTCGGCGGTATCAACCTCGAGGACATCAAGGCGCCGGAGTGTTTCGAGGTCGAGGAGCGTCTGAAGGCCCGCATGGGCATTCCGGTGTTCCACGACGACCAGCACGGCACCGCCATCATCGTCGCCGCCGCCGTGCTCAACGGGCTGGAATTCGCCGGCAAGACCATATCGGACATCACGATCGTCACCTCCGGCGCGGGTGCTGCCGCGCTCGCCTGCCTGAACCTTCTGGTCTCGCTTGGCGCCAAGGTCGAAAACATCTGGGTCACCGACCGCTTCGGCGTCGCCTACAAAGGCCGGGCCGACGAGATGGATCGCTGGAAAGACCCCTATGTGAAGGACACCGAGGCGCGCACGCTTGCCGATGTCCTCCCAGGCGCCGACGTTTTCCTCGGCCTTTCGGCGGCGGGCGTGCTGAAGCCGGAACTGCTCGAGCATATGGCGCCGAAGCCCTTGATCCTGGCTCTGGCCAACCCCAATCCGGAGATCATGCCGGAAGTGGCGCGCGCGGCGCGTCCCGACGCCATGATCTGCACTGGCCGGTCCGATTTTCCCAATCAGGTCAATAATGTCCTGTGTTTTCCTTACATGTTCCGAGGCGCGTTGGATTGCGGTGCCAGCGCCATCAACGAGGAGATGAAGATGGCCGCGGTGCGGGCCATCGCCGCCCTTGCCCGCGAGGAGCCATCGGACGTCGCCGCACGCGCCTATTCCGGCGAGACGCCGATCTTCGGACCCGAATTCCTGATCCCCTCGCCCTTCGATCCGCGTCTCATCCTGCGCATCGCGCCGGCGGTTGCCAAGGCGGCATGCGACACCGGTGTCGCCACACGGCCGATCACCGACTTCGCCGCCTATGTCGACAAGCTCAATCGCTTCGTCTTCCGCTCGGGCCTGGTGATGAAGCCGGTGTTCTCGTCCGCCAAGGCTTCGAGCGCCAAGCGCGTCATCTATGCCGACGGCGAGGATGAGCGCGTGCTACGCGCCGCCCAGGTGGTGCTTGAGGAAGGCATCGCCGAGCCGATCCTGATCGGCCGTCCGCATGTCGTCGAGGTCAGGCTGAAACGCTACGGCCTGCGCATCAAGCCGGGCGTCGATTTCGGCCTGATCAACCCCGAGGACGATCCGCGCTATCGCCACTATGTCGACCTCCTGATCGAACTCGCGGGCCGGCGCGGCGTGACGACGGAGGCCGCGCGCACGATGGTGCGCACCGACAATACGGTGATCGCGGCCCTGGCGCTGAAGCGCGGCGATGCGGACGCCATGGTCTGTGGCCTCGAAGGGCGCTTCGAGCGGCATCTGCGCAACGTCACGCTGATCATCGGGCCGCGCGCCGGCATCAGGGACCATGACCTGTCGACGCTGTCGATGCTGATCTCGCAGCGCGGCATTATCTTTCTCACCGACACCCACGTCTCCGTCGACCCGACGGCCGAGGAGATCGCCGAGATGACCGTGCTGGCGGCGGAGGAAATCCAGCGCTTCGGCATCGAGCCGAAGGCAGCATTGCTCTCGCATTCGGACTTCGGCTCGCGCGATTCGCCGAGCGCGCTCAAGATGCGGCAGGCGGCGGCGATCCTGGCGCGGATCGCGCCGGAACTGCAGTGCGACGGCGAAATGCATGCCGATTCCGCTTTGTCGGAGCATCTGCGCCAGCGCGTCTATCCGCATTCGCGCCTGAAGGGCGAAGCCAATCTGCTGGTGTTCCCGAACCTCGATTCGGCCAACATCACGCTGACGGCGCTGCGCGCCATGATGGATGCCCTGCATGTCGGGCCGATCCTGCTCGGCACCGACAAGCCGGCGCACATTCTGACGCCGTCGGTCACGTCACGCGGTGTGGTCAACATGACGGCGCTGGCCGTGGTCGAGGCCGCGCACAAGGCACAGGCGATTGCCAACCTGGGCTGAGCCACGATTTCGCGGTAAACTGCGATTAACCGCGAACACGGTAGCCTTGCGGACGATGGCGGAGTTGGGCGGATGACAGGCGGAGGGTGGAAGCAGGCGCATGCTGCCGTGCTGCTCGGCCTCTTCCTGTCCGGTGCCGCGATCACCAAGCCGCAGGCCGCCTCGCGGGTCTGCCGCCAGTTGGAGGCCGATCTTGCCGCGGCTTCGCGCGGCGGGGGCGGAGGTCCGGCAATGATCCGGAAATACGATGCCGCGATCGATAGGCAGCGCCAACAGATATCGAGGGCACGCGATCAGGCGAGCAGCGTCGGGTGCGGATTTTCGCTGTTTTCCCGCAACATCAATCAATGCGCCGGTCTCAATGCCACCATCGACCGCATGAACGCCAATCTCGACAGCCTGCAGGCCAAGCGTGCACAGCTCGCCGGCGGCGGCTCACGCCGCGATCGTGGCCGCATCCTGGCGGCGCTCGACGCCAATGGCTGCCGCGACGATGCTGCCCCCCAACACCGCGCTCCGCTGCAGGACGCCGAGCGTGGGGAAGACGACAACACGAACCTGTTCGACCAGCTTTTCGGCGGCGACAGCCGACAGGTCGATACATTGGACCAGCCCGATGATTCCGGCGAGGAGCGCAACGTCCGCCGCGTCCTGAACCTGCCCGGCACTCCGGACTTTGCAGGCACAGGCGGCGAGTTCCACACCACCTGCGTGCGTACTTGCGACGGCTATTTCTTTCCCATGTCGAACGCCGCCTCGGCCGGCGATTTCGAACGCGACCAGAAAAATTGCGAATCGAGCTGCCCCGGCACCGAGATGCAGGTCTTCTATTCGCGCGGCATGGATGACGATTCGGCCTCGATGACGTCATCGGTCACCGGCAGGCCCTACAGTGAATTGCCGACCGCTTATCTCTACAAGCAGTCCAACATGTCGCGGCCCCCGGCCTGCGGCTGCAACGCCGCGCAGAATTTCCAGATCATTGGCGGCAATCCGTCGAATCCGACACAACCGCAGCCCGAAGCGGCCGCGCCTTTCGTTCCCATTCCGGCCTCAAAGCCAGATCCGGGTGCCGACCCGGAAACGCTGGCCAATAGAGAAGGCGGCCTCGACCGCGAAGCCATCAAGCGGCTTTCCGCGAAGCCGGTGACGTCGCCCGTCTCGGCCCTGCCGCTGGAGCAGCGCAGGGTCAGGGTCGTCGGGCCAACGTTCCTTCCCGACCCATCAGCGGCAATAAATCTGCAAGCTCCGGCCCCGAAGGCAGTCCAGTAAGGGCAAGTCTGAGCGGCATGAACAGCCCCTTGCCTTTGCGCCCAGTTGCTTCCCTGATCTTGCCCGTCCAGTCCTTCCAGACCGTCCCGTTCCAGGGCTCCTCCGGCAGGATGTCAAAGGCCTGATGCAGAAAATCGCGGTCGTCGGCGGAGAATTCGGACCGCTCCTGCGGCCCCTCGCGCAGGATGCGCCACCAGCCCACGGCGTCGGCGAGCCGGTCAAGGTTGCCGCGCACGGCCAGCCAGAAGGGCTCGGCCTGTTCGCCGGAGATACCGAGCACCATCAGCCTGTCTCGTGCCTCGTCGAACGGCATATGGTGCAGCAGGGCTCGGTTGAGCACGAAAAGCTCGTCCGGATCGAACTTGGCCGACGATTTTGACGTCGCGGCCGGGTCGAAATGACTGGCGAGTTCCGTCAGGTCGTGCGCGGCCGCGACGTTTTCCGAAGTCCCGACCAGCACGGCCAGCGAAGCGACGGCCATCGGCTCGATGCCATCCTCGCGCAGGCTTTCGATGGACAGTGCCCCGGTGCGCTTCGACAGTCCCTCGCCCGACACGGTGGTCAAGAGATTGTGGTGGCCGAAGACCGGCGGCTCGGCGCCCAGCGCCTTGAACAGAGCGATCTGCACGCCGGTGTTGGTGACATGGTCGTCGCCGCGGATGACATGGCTGACTCCCATATCGATGTCGTCGACGACGGATGGCAGTGTGTAAAGGTACGTGCCGTCCTCCCGCACCAGGACCGGGTCGGACAGAGAGCCCAGATCGACCGTTTCCTCGCCACGCACCAGATCGTTCCAGTGGATCTCGGTGCGCTCCGGCTGCTGCGGATCGCTGGTGAAATTGGGCAGCAGGAAGCGCCAGTGCGGCTTGCGCCCGTCGGCCTGATATTCGGCAATCTGATCGTGGGTCAGCGCCAAGGCCTCGCGGCCGTAGACCGGCGGCAGGCCGCGCGTGCGGCGCACTTTGCGCCTGAGATCCAGTTCCTCCGGCGTTTCGTAGCAGGCGTACAGAACCCCCGCTGCCTTCAGCCGCTCGACCGCCGCGTCATAGACCTCGAAACGCCGCGACTGATATTCCGTGGCGTCCGGGAAAATGCCCAGCCAATGCAGGTCGTAGAGGATGGCGTCGGAGAATTCCTGCTTCGAGCGGGCGATGTCGGTGTCGTCGAAGCGCTGGATGAAGCGGCCCTTGTTGTTCACGGCAAACAGCCAGTTGAACAAAGCGGTGCGCGCATTGCCGATATGGATGCGGCCGGTCGGTGACGGAGCGAAACGAACGGTAACTGTCATGAGCGGGGCGTACCGGATGCCTTTGTGATTGACAAGATGCGCCCCCGCACCATGCCGCAGACATAGAACATGGCGCGCGTCTTGAAAAGACCGGGGCCATGCGTCACGCATGGCCCCGGTTCGGTCAGACCACCAGACCCTTGGTCAGTGATCAGCGAAAGCCGCCAGGGCTGGCGCCGCCAATGGAGAAAAGTGAAGCCAAGAACACTGCGAAACGCGCTCGCGCGCAAATCGATCTTAGAACAAGCCATGATGTCATTCGGGCGCAAGGCGCATATATCGGCCATCGGTGGACGGCTTGAAACCCAGCTTCTCGTACATGCCGTGCGCATCGCTGGTCGACAGGCTCCAGTGCGAAACGGTGCTTAGCTCCGGATGGTCGATGAGTGCCCGCACCAGCCGCAACCCGATGCCTCGCCCGCGATGCTGCGGCCAGACGATGATGTCGGCGAGATAGGCGAACACCGTGCGGTCGGTGATGGCCCGACCGAAGCCGACCTGTTTGCCGTCGATATAGGCGGCGGCGCAGAACGAATGGGCAAAGGCGCGGCGGTGCGTTTCATCGCTGCGCCCGTCGCCCCAGTAGCTCGCCATCAACAGATCCGACGTCGCCCGGAAATCGATCCGCGACAGGTCGAAGCTGATTTCACACTCAGGCATGGCTCTGTCCTCGCCACAGTGCGGCGAAATTTTCGGTCAGCAGGCGAAACGCGCCTACCCGCGATCCCTGAAACGGTTGGTGATGGGATAGCGGCGGTCGCGGCCGAAATTCTTCCTGGTGATCTTCACGCCCGGTGCCGCCTGCCGGCGTTTGTATTCCGCGATGTAGAGCAGATGCTCTATACGCGTCACCGTCGCCCGGTCATGGCCGCGCGCCACGATGTCGTCGACGCCCATCTCGTTCTCGATCAGGCATTCCAGGATATCGTCCAGCACCGGATAGGGCGGCAGCGAATCCTGGTCGGTCTGGTTCTCGCGCAATTCCGCCGATGGCGCCTTGTCGATGATGTTCTTCGGGATGACCTCGCCGGAAGGCCCGAGCGCGCCCGGCGGCACATGGCTGTTGCGCCAGCGCGACAGCGCGTAGACCTGCATCTTGTAGAGGTCCTTGATCGGGTTGAAGCCGCCGTTCATGTCGCCATAGAGCGTGGCGTAGCCGACGGACATCTCGCTCTTGTTGCCAGTGGTGACGACCATCGAGCCGAACTTGTTGGAGATCGCCATCAGGATGGTGCCACGCGCACGGCTCTGCAGGTTCTCTTCGGTGATGCCTTCCTTGGTGCCCTCGAAAAGCTGCGTCAGCGCATGCATGAAGCCTTCGACCGGCTCGAAGATCGGCACGATGTCATAGCGGCAACCGAGCGCCCTGGCGCAGTCCTCGGCATCCTTCAGCGAATCCTTCGACGTGTAGCGGTAAGGCATCATCACCGCGCGCAGCCGTTCCTCGCCAAGTGCATCGACGGCAAGGGCCGCGCAGATCGCCGAATCGATGCCGCCCGACAGGCCGAGCACGACATTCTTGAAGCCGTTCTTGTTGACATAGTCGCGCAGGCCCAGCATGCAGGCCCGGTAGTCGGCTTCCTCCCGCTCGGGGATTTTCGACATCGGCCCCTCAGAGCAGGCCCAATGATCGTCCTGTCTTTTCCAGGTGGTGACGTCGACCGTTTCCTCGAACTGGCTCATCTGGAAGGCAAGCCGTCTGTCGGCGCCAATAGCAAACGACGCACCGTCGAAGATCAGCTCGTCCTGGCCGCCAAGCTGGTTGGCATAGATGATCGGCAGGCCGCACTCGATAACCTGCTTGATGACGACCTGTTGGCGGACATCGATCTTGGCGCGGTAATAGGGCGAGCCGTTCGGCACCAGCAGGATTTCCGCCCCGCTTTCGGCAAGCGTCTCGCAGATGCCGATCTCACCCCAGATGTCCTCGCAGATCGGAATCCCGATGCGCACGCCGCGGAAATTGACAGGCCCCTGGATCTCGGGCCCGGCCTGGAAGACGCGCTTCTCGTCGAATTCGCCGTAGTTGGGGAGATCGAGCTTGTAGCGTTCGGCGATGATCTTGCCGGCATCGGCGAAGACGATCGAATTGTGCGTGCCGCTCTTGCGCTTCAGCGGCGTGCCGATGATGACGCCGGGGCCGCCATCGGCGGTGTCGGCGGCGAAATCCTGCGCCGCCCGCTCGCAGGCCTTCAGGAAGGCCGGCTTCAACACCAGATCCTCCGGCGGATAGCCGGCGAGGAAAAGCTCGGTATAGAGCACGAGATCGGCGCCCTGGCGGGCGGCATCCGCCCTCGCCTCGCGGGCTTTGGCGAGGTTGCCGGCGACATCGCCGACAGTCGGGTTGAGTTGGGCGACTGCAATGCGCAGGATGTCAGGCTTCTTGGTCATGCCTGCTGACTTAGCGCGGCAAAATCCGCCTCGCAATGGCGTTCGCTTGGACCACCCCGGACCAAGTGACATACGTCAGTCGTGTCAGGCCGGATGACCTGGGTGAACAGTGTCCAGACCGACGATCAGTCCTGGCCCATATACTCGCGCAGCGCTTGCGGAGAATGGTTGTCGCCGATCGACATCGCCAGGATGCGCGAAATGTGCCGCCGCGGCAAACCTGTCTCGGCAGCCCACCGGTTGATCTGCGCCTGGACTTTGTCCAGGTCCTTCTTCGAGGTCGGGCTTTCCGCGATGTCGAGCCCGGCGTCGCGAAGTGCCGCCGCCATATCGGTCGAAATGACGAAGGCATCCCACCCCAGCCAGCGCAGGAAATACTGGCCGGTGTTGCCGCCGAGCCGGCTGCCATGCTTGCCGAGATAGGCCATCAGTCCGACCTGGTCGTCGGTCGGCCATTCGGCAAGGAAATGACCGAAGCCGCCATGCTCTCTGGACACACGCTCGACGAAGGCGGCATTGTCGCGAACGGACCTGATCTTCTGCGGATTGCGCACGATGCGCTGATCGGAAGCCAGATCGTGCCAGAAATCGTCAGGCTGGAACAACAGCCGCTTCGGCTCGAAACGCAGAAAAGCCTCCTCGAAGCCTGGCCATTTCTGCTCGATGACCCGCCAGACGAAACCGGCGGCGAAGATCCGCTCGGCCATGGTCGAGAGAATGCGGTCGTCCGCGATCTCGGCGACGGCGGCGTTGTCGGGCACCGGCCCGAGCAGCGTCGAAAGCTCCGCTTCGCCGCCCTTGCGTTTTGCCGCGCGCAGGCGAATTTTTTGAAAATCAGCCATCGGTCCCTCGCTGTCCGCCGCAATGTATCACTTCCCCTGGGAGCCGGCAGCCTCTACCTCTATCGCCAGCCCAGACCTGGAGACAGCCATGTACAAGACGATCGATGAACTGGCGAACCGTTGGTTCAAGCGACGGCCGGACGGCCTCACCCAGTTGGAGAGCCGTGTGCTGCAGTCAACGTTCGAGCGCACCACCATCACCAGGGACACCAACAAGGCTGTCGCCTTCCACCAGACCTTTGGCGACCGGCTTGCCGACACCATCGCCCGCATCGGCGGTTCCTGGTCCTTCATCCTCGCCTTTCTGGCTTTCCTGGTCCTTTGGACCGCTGGCAATGTCTGGCTTCTGTCACGCGATGCCTTCGACCCCTACCCGTTCATCTTCCTCAACCTCATCCTGTCGATGCTTGCCGCCATTCAGGCGCCGGTGATCATGATGGCGCAGAACCGCCAGACCGAGCGCGACCGCATCGATGCCGCCCATGACTACGAGGTCAATCTGAAGGCAGAGATCGAAATCATGGCGCTGCATGAAAAGCTCGACGAACTGCGCCACAGCCAGATCCTCGGCATGCGCGACGAGATCGTGCGGCTGGCCGAACAGGTACAACGGATCGATGAAAGGCTGTCGCAGCAGCAGTCGGCTTCATGACCGACCCGATCCATCATTTCATCGAACAATACGGGCTGCTTGCGGTCTTTCTCGGCTGCGTTGCCGAAGGAGAAAGTGCGGCCATCCTCGGCGGCTTCTTCGCCCACCAGCATATCTTCGTGCTGTGGCATGCCTTCGTCGCGGCAGCACTCGGCGCCTTCGCCGGCGATACGGGCTTCTTCATCCTTGGGCGAAGCTTTGCCGATCATCGCTATGTCGTGAGATTGCGCCGGCGCCCCGGTTTCCGCCGCGCCTACCATCTGCTCAACACCCATCCCAACATCTTCGTACTGTCGAACCGTTACGTCTACGGCATGCGCCTCGTCGGCGGCATAGCGGCCGGACTGTCGCGCATCTCGATGCTGCGTTTCGTCGTCCTCAACGCCGTCTCGTCGACGGTTTGGGCAATCCTGTTCGGCACGATCGGCTACGTCTTCGGGCTGGGAGCCGAGCAGCTTATCGGCAAGGCATTGGCCCGCCACGAGCGGCTGTTGATCGGTCTGGGGATCGGTCTGGCGGTGGCCATCATTGCCTGGCTTGTGGCGCGCCATGTCGCCAGCAAGGAGCGAGCCAGGGAAAGCTGAGCTGATCGTCAGTCTATATCCAGCGCCCGATCGCCCCCGGTCGAGGATCAGCGGGATGATCAGATCCTCCTCGTCGGCGAGATGCCGGGTCAGCATCGCGATCAGCCGGCTGTTCTCGTCGGCATAGGCATCGGCGGCGAAGCGCTGCTTGTCCTCGCCTTCCTGAAGCGTGCGGAGAAAGGCATTCGCCGCCTCGGCGTTACGTTCCAGTCCTTCATGGATCGTGTGGTGGTCGGCGTCGAGGATTTCAAAGCCGCGCTTGAGCCGCGCCTCCGCCTTGGCAAAGACCGGAAAATAATGATGGTCCTCGACATTGTGATGACCATCGAGATTTCCAAGAAAATGATTGAGACGCGGTGCGAACCAGCGCGCGAAATCGGGTGCCGCCAGCCTGCCTTCGCGATAGTCGCCAATGCCGTTGGTGAGCATGCCGCCGAGCTCGCGGAACATGTCGTGCCGCTGCAGCCACATATTGGCGATGCCGTGAACGTTGGCATGGCCCCGCCAGGTTTCGCGTGGATATTTCTCGGTCAGCCAGCGCAGGTCATCCGGCAAGCCTTTGCGTTCGAGAAGCAGGGATTTTGTAAATTCGGACATGACGGTTTCCTTAGCCATGATCCCGAAACGTAAAATCGGTCTTCGGAAAAGATCATGGCCAACATAAACCAGAGCGTCCCGATTTCATCGGGATCAGGCTCTGGTGACCATCATGTAGGGATCAGAGTCTCAGATCGGAACCCCGGTTACGCGCTCGATGAGAGCGATGCCCCAGACGCCACCAGCAATCACTACCGAAATCAGCACCGCCAGCGAGCCGCAATCCTTGGCGAGCTGGATGTCGATGTGGAATTCACGAGAAATTGCGTCACAGGCCGCCTCGATGCCGGTGTTCAGCACCTCGACCATGATCAGGAGCAGCACTGCGCCGATCAGCAGCGCGTAGCTGCGCCACGACACCGAAATGAACCAGCCCGCGGGCAAAGCCAGCACCAGCAGCATCAGTTCCTGCTGGAAAGCCTTCTCGCTAACGGCGAGCTTGCGAAATGCCCGCACCGAATTGATAAAAGCATCGATCAGCCGCTGCATGCTAGACCCCTTTGCGAACCACCGGCACGGGATAAAGCAACGGCCCGGTCAATGGAATAAGGCGTCTTGTCCAAAATTCATTCAGCGACCAGTATCGACGGCGTCGACTTTTCAAACTGCGGCAGCCCGTCGTGGATCGAATAATAGTCGCCCTTGTCGCCGACGAAGATATGGTATTCGCCCTTGAGATCTGTCGGCTTGTCGAACGATCCCGCCAGGACCGAAATGTAGTCTCGATCCCTCGGTTTCCAGAAAAGCACTGACCCGCATACTTTGCAGAAGCCGCGCCTGGCGAAGTCGGACGCCTCGTACCAGGTGATGTTTTCCGCGCCTTCGATCACGATGTCGGCGTCGGCGACATTGGTCGCGGCATAGAAGTGCCCGCTTTGTTTACGGCACTGCGAACAATGACAGTAGACGACGCCCCGCAGCGCGCCGCGCGTCCTGAAGCGGACCGCTTTGCACAGGCACGATCCCTGGTGACTGTCACTCATTTCGGCACTCCTTGAAGAACCTCGTCCATCATCGTCATCAGGATTCCAGCTTTGCGTTGGTTACGCGCAAGCAAATACGACTCCGACTGGCGTGACGATTTCGAAATTCAATTTCATTTTCAGCAGCGCGCCGCGAGATTTCGAATTCAAAGCCGCCAAACTGCGTGTTGTCTCCCGATTGGTGGTGCGGAAATTCATGTCTCTACAGCCACAGGTAGAGAAAAACCCGTGGAAGTCGTGCGAATTAAGGAAACTTTAGCGCTGACGCAATTATGGTCTCTCAAGCAAGGGTCGTGGGTGGGGATGCGTCTCTTCGCAAGATGTTCTGGAACGTCGGCAGGCCACTCCCCCAGTTCGGTGATCAGTGGACCCGCATATTCTGCGTCGGAATCCAAGGGAAGAGTGTATCAGACATGCAGCCGGCAGCAGCACCAACCGAACAGAACACCGATATCGCATCCGCTGTTGTCGCCACGATGCGCCAGTTGGGCGTGCTCGGCCTGCCGCGCAATTACGAGATCTTCTATGAAGCACTGAGTGGCACCAATCGCGAACTCAGCCTTGCGGTGCTTTCGCTGAACAGCCGGCCCACACAGGACGAGTTGGACAAGATCGGCCGTTCTTTCTTTGCCCAGAACCATGGCCCAGGCATCGTGGAGCATGCGCGGGACGTTATCGCCAGGGAACTCGAGGAAGTCGCATCGCTGTTGCGCAGCGAGCGCAGCCACATCGAGAAATACGGCAGGATTCTCGATGAGACATCAAACGGCCTGAACAGCCGCAGCCTGCTCTCCCAGGATCTTCTGCAAAAGATCGCCAACGCCATGTCGATCGCTACCAATTCGACGATCGACCACGGCCGACAGGTCGCCTCGACGCTCAATGACAAAACGGCGGAGCTCGAGAGCGTCAAGTCGAAGCTCGAGGAATACAAGCGGCTGGCCAACACCGATCCGTTGACCCAGATCTGGAACCGCCGCGCCTTCGACAGGGAAATCACCCGAATCTACAACAGCAACAAGGGTATCCTGTTCAATGCCTTGATCCTTGCCGACATCGATCGGTTCAAGGACATCAATGACCGGTATGGCCATCCGGTCGGCGACAAGATCATCCAGGTCATCGCCGAGATTTTCCAGACCAGCATTCGCGGCGATATGTTCGTCGCGCGCACCGGCGGCGAGGAGTTCGCGCTGATCATCGAGGGTGCCAGCGAGGACGCCACCTACGAAATCGCGGAGCGCATTCGCGCGCTGATCGAACAGACGCCATTCACCAGCAGCCAGACCGGCATGAAATACGGTACCGTGACGGTCTCGATGGGCATCTGCATGGCATCCGAGGCCGACGGTCCCGAGGACCTTTACACCAAGGCCGACCGAGCGCTGTACCGCTCCAAGGTCAGCGGCCGCAACCGCGTCACCAGGCATTCGACGATGGCCGGCCGCTCCGGCAAAAGCTGGCTTCTCTACAAGAAGGACTGATGCCTCCTGTTCGTCGATCGCGCCGGCATCGGCGGAGGCACCAGCCATGAGCTGAAAAAGCAAAGGCGCCGGTTTCCCAGGCGCCTTTGCTTTATCGGCCCATTTGGCCGGATCAGCCGTTGACGGCGTGCTTCTGCTGGACCGGATGGCTCTTCTTCAGCAGATCCGATACCAGGAAGGCCAGTTCGATCGCCTGGTCGGCATTGAGGCGCGGATCGCAATGCGTGTGGTAGCGGTCCTGCAATTCCTCGGCCGTGATGGCGCGCGCGCCGCCCGTGCATTCGGTGACGTTCTTGCCGGTCATCTCGACGTGGATGCCGCCGGGATGCGTGCCTTCGGCGCGATGCACCTCGAAGAAGGTCTGCACTTCCTTCAGGATACGGTCGAACGGCCGCGTCTTGTAGCCCGCGGCCTCGATCGTGTTGCCGTGCATCGGGTCCGATGACCAGACCACGCTGCGGCCTTCCTTCTGCACCGCGCGCACCAGCTTCGGCAGATGATCGGCGACCTTGTCGGAGCCGAAGCGGGCGATCAGCGTCAGCCGGCCGGGCTCGTTCTCGGGATTGAGCAGGTCGATCAGTTCCAGCAAGCCGTCAGGCGTCAGCGATGGACCACATTTCAGGCCGAGCGGATTCTTGATGCCGCGGCAATATTCGACATGCGCATGATCGGGCTGGCGCGTGCGATCGCCGATCCAGATCATGTGGCCAGAGGTGGCGTACCAGTCGCCCGAGGTAGAATCGACGCGGGTCAGCGCTTCCTCGTAGCCGAGCAGCAGCGCCTCGTGGCTGGTGTAGAAATCGGTCTCGCGCAGCGCGTAGTTGGTTTCCGAGGTGATACCGACGGCCTTCATGAAGTCCATCGTCTCGGTGATGCGGTTGGCCAGCGACTCGTATTTTTCGCCCTGCGGGCTGTCTGACACGAAGCCGAGCATCCAGCGATGCACGTTCTCCAGGCTGGCATAGCCGCCCTGCGCGAAGGCGCGCAAAAGGTTGAGCGTCGCCGCCGACTGGCGGTATGCCATTTCCTGGCGGGCGGGATCGGGAATACGCGACTTGGCGTCGAACTCGATCCCGTTGATGATGTCGCCGCGATAGCTCGGCAGCGTGACGCCGCTCTTGGTCTCGTTGTCGGACGAGCGCGGCTTGGCGAACTGGCCGGCGACGCGGCCGACCTTCACCACCGGCTGCGCGCCAGCGAAGGTCAGCACGACCGACATCTGCAGGAAGACGCGGAAAAAGTCGCGGATATTGTCCGCGCCATGTTCGGCGAAGCTCTCGGCGCAGTCGCCCCCCTGAAGCAGGAAGGCTTCACCGGCGGCGACCGCGGCCAACTGCTTCTTCAGCTTGCGTGCCTCACCGGCAAAGACCAGCGGCGGAAAGGTGGCGAGCTGGGCTTCCGTGTTCTTCAGAGCTGCAATATCCGGATAGGCGGGAACCTGCTTGATCGGTTTTGCTCTCCAAGAATTCGGCGACCATTTCGTCATCGCTGCACCCAACGCTCTTTCCGAGCAATTCCAGGAAAGTATGAAACGGTTTCCGTCCGGAATTGCGTCAAACCAACGAATGGGCGACCTCGCCCACACTATCTGCCCCGATATGGGGTGGCGGCTCCATACACGAAGCCGATTTCCTATTCTAGACCGGAATTTCAGCGCTGGCGAATGGGTTGCCGCACGCAAGACGGCCTGAAACCTCAGATCAGGCCGCCTTCTCCGCCAACTTCGCCAATTGCGTCATCACAACGGCGGAGCCCGCCAGGCGTTTTTCGGCATTCGGCCAGTCGCGCACGAAGACGACACTGTGGTCTGGCCTGATCTTGGCCAGCGAGCCCTGCTCGCCGATGAATTTGACCAGCCCGACCGGATTGGGGAATTCGCGCTTGCGGAAATGGATGACGACGCCCTTCGGCCCGGCATCGAGCTTCTCGACATTGGCCTTGCGGCAGAGCGCCTTGATGAAGACGATCTTCAAGAGATGCTTCACCTCCTCCGGCAGCGGGCCGAAACGGTCGATCAGCTCGGCGCCGAAGCCATCGATCTCCTCGGTGCTTTCGAGATCGCCGAGACGGCGGTAGAGCGCCAGCCTGAGTTGCAGGTCGGGCACATAGCTTTCCGGGATCATCACCGCCGTGCCGACGGCGATCTGCGGCGACCAGCCGCCATCCTGAACCTCGCCGGAATCCTTCACCTCGGCGACGGCCTCCTCCAGCATCTGCTGGTAGAGCTCGAAACCGACCTCCTTGATGTGGCCGGACTGCTCTTCGCCCAGAAGATTGCCGGCACCACGGATGTCCAGATCATGGCTGGCAAGCTGGAAGCCGGCGCCCAGCGTGTCGAGCGATTGCAGCACCTTCAGCCTGCGCTCGGCCGTATCCGTGAGCTTGCGGTTGGCCGGCAGCGTGAAGAGCGCGTATGCGCGCACCTTCGAGCGGCCGACACGGCCGCGCAGCTGATAGAGCTGCGACAGGCCGAACATGTCCGCGCGGTGGATGATCAGCGTGTTGGCAGTCGGGATGTCGAGGCCGGATTCGACGATGGTCGTCGACAGAAGCACATCGTACTGGCCGTCATAGAAGGCGTTCATGATGTCGTCGAGTTCGCCTGGCGGCATCTGGCCATGAGCCACCGCCACCTTCAGTTCGGGGACGGATTCCTTCAAGAAATCATGAATTTCCGAGAGATCGCTGATGCGCGGAACCACATAGAAGGAATGCCCGCCGCGATAGCGCTCGCGAAGCAGCGTTTCGCGGATGACCAGCGGATCGAACGGCGAAATGAAGGTGCGCACCGCCATGCGGTCGACCGGCGGCGTGGCGATCAGCGACAGTTCACGCACGCCCGTCAGCGCCAGTTGCAGCGTGCGCGGGATTGGCGTCGCCGACAGCGTCAGCACATGCACATCGGTCTTCAGGTCCTTCAGCCGTTCCTTGTGCTTGACGCCAAAATGCTGCTCCTCGTCGATGATCAGCAGGCCGAGATTCTTGAACGAGATCGAGGATCCGAGCAGCGCATGGGTGCCGACGACGATGTCGACCTGACCTTCGGCCAAAGCCTTCTTCGTTTCCGCGAGCTCCTTGGCGCCGACCAGCCGGGAGGCCTGGGCGACGCGGATGGGAAGCCCTGAGAAACGCTGGGAGAACGTCTTGAAATGCTGGCGCGACAACAGCGTCGTCGGCACCACGACGGCGACCTGAAATCCTTCCATCGCCGCGATGAAGGCGGCACGAAGCGCCACTTCGGTCTTGCCGAAGCCGACATCGCCGCAGATCAGCCGGTCCATCGGCTTGCCGGCGCCGAGGTCGTCCCGCACCGAATCGATCGCTGTCTGCTGGTCGTCGGTCTCCTCGTAGGGGAACCGGGCGGCGAATTCATCATAGAGGCCTTCGGCCGGCACCAGCGGCGGTGCGGCGCGCATCTGCCGCTCGGCGGCGATGCGGATCAGCTGTCCGGCCATGTCGAGCAGGCGCCGCTTCAGCTTTGCCTTGCGCGACTGCCAGGCGCCGCCGCCAAGCTTGTCCAGCGTCGCTTCGGCCGAATCCGAACCGTAGCGCGACAGAAGCTCGATATTTTCCACCGGCAGGAACAGCCGGTCGTCGCCGGCATAATGGATCTCGAGACAGTCGTGCGGCGCGCCGACCGCCTCGATGGTGCGCAGCCCGATGAAGCGGCCAATGCCATGGTCGGCATGGACGACGATATCGCCGGCCGACAAGGCAGAGGCTTCGGCAATGAAGTCGGACGCGCGCTTCTTGCGCTTCGAACGGCGGATCAGCCGGTCGCCGAGAATGTCCTGTTCGGCGACGACGACCAGCTTTTCGGTCTCGAAGCCGGATTCCAATGGCAGAACGGCCAATGCCGCCTGCCCCTGCTCGAGCTGTTCGGCCTCTGTCAGCGTGTCGACCTGTTTGAGATTGCCGAGGTGATGCTCGGCCAGTATCTGCCCAAGCCGGTCGAGCGAGCCTTCGGTCCAGCCGGCGATGACGACGCGGCGGCGCGCCGCCCGCTCGTCGGCGATGTGCCTGACGACAACATCGAAGACATTGACGTTCGGGTCAGCGCGCTCCTCGACGAAGCTGCGGCCATGGCGTGAGCCGGCGTGATAGACTTTCTTGGCGCCGGCATCGGGTGCGTCGAAGGGCGTGAAATCGATCGCTTCGCGCGGTCCGAGCGAGGCGATCAGGTTTTCCGGCGAGAGGTAAAGCAGGTCCGGCGCCACCGGCTTGTAAGGCACGGCATCCCTTAGCGCGCTGTCGGCCTGCTTCCTGCGCGCCTCGTAATGATCGAGGATCAATGTGTGGCGTTCGGCGAGCGCCTCATGCGCCAGATGGTCGAAAACGACGGGCGTGTCCGGCAGATAATCGAATACCGTCTCCAGCCGCTCATAGAAGAACGGCAGCCAGTGCTCCATGCCGGCGAAGCGCCGGCCTTCGCTGACCGCGGCGTAGAGGCCGTCGTCACGCGACGGCGCGCCGAACGCTTCGATGTAGGCGCGGCGGAAACGGCTGATGGTTTCGGGCGTGAGCGCCACTTCGCTCATCGCCTGCAGCGCCATCGACTTGCGCTGGCCAGTTGTGCGCTGGGTGACCGCGTCGAAGACGCGGATCGATTCCAGCGTATCGCCGAAGAAATCCAGCCTCAGCGCCTCGGTCCAGCCGGGGGCGAACAGGTCGAGAATGCCGCCGCGCACCGCGAATTCGCCGATGCCGCGCACCGTCGGCACGCGTTCGAAGCCTGACGTTTCCAGTCGCGCGATCAGCACGTTCATGTCGATCTGGTTGCCCGGCCTGGCATGGAAGGTCTGCGCCTCGACGAGATCGGCCGGCGGCACACGCTGCAGAAGCGCATTGGCGGTGGTGAGGATAACGGCACGATGCGGCTTCTTGGCTAGCGCAATCATCGCCGTCAGCGCGTCGAGCCGTTTGGCGGCGGCATCCGAACCCGGCGAGACCCGGTCGTAGGGCAGGCAATCCCATGCCGGCAGCTCCAGCACAGGCAGGCCGGGTGCGGCGAAAGACAGCGCCTCGATGATCGCCGGCAGGCGCTGGCCGTCCCGCGCCACGAACAGCACCGGCTTGTCAGGTGCGATTTCGAGGGCCGTCTGCACCAGGGCAAAAGCTTCATAGCCGTCGGCGACGCCGTCGACGATGAACTGGCCGGCGCGGCCCTTCGGCAGGCCAATGGTTGGAATGAGGCTCATCAAAATCACGGTCTTGGTTGTCGCAATTCCGGACGGAAAACCGCTTCGCACTTTTCCTGGAATTGCTTGTGTTCAGAAAGTCATGGTCCGGCGGGACGCCAGGATTTTTTGCAGGACAGCACAATCGATATCCGCCGGAACGGGGCGCTCGCCGGTGACCAGCGGCAGGAATTCGGCGTCGGGAATGTCGAGGAGCCTCTCATATTGGTCGATTTCCTCGCCGGTCAAGGAACCGATCTCGGCGTCGGCGAACGTGCCGAGGATCAGGTCCATCTCGCGCAGGCCGCGATGCCAGGAGCGGAACAGGAGTTTGCGGCGGCGGGCATCCAGCCCCTCGCTTGATCGTTTCGTTCCGGTCATTGTGCCGCATCCTCGCTTGCTGCGGCGCATATAGCGTGGATAGAGGGTGCTGTCAGCCTTGCGCTGCGACCGTCGCGACATAAGCTGACATCATGCGCCCATCCATCCTCGATCCGCTGTTTGTCCCGATCACTTCGCTTGCCGGCGTCGGGCCGAAGGTCGGCGCGCTGATCGAAAAGGTGGTAGCCGCCGATCTCGGCGATCGCGCCGCGCGCGCCGGCGATCTTCTGTTCGTGCTGCCGCACACCGTCATCGACCGCCGCAACCGGCCCGGCATTGCGCTTGCCGCCCAAGGCGCGATCGTCACGCTCGAGGTGCGCATCGATCGCCACCAGCCGCCACCGCGCGGCAACAGGTCGGTACCCTACCGGGTCTTCGCGCATGACGATACCGGCGAAATCGGCCTGACCTTTTTCCATGCCCACGCTGCCTATCTCGAAAAAGCAATGCCCGTGGGCGAGCATGTCGTGGTCTCCGGCCGCATGGAATGGTTCAACGGCCGCCCGACCATGGTCCACCCCGACCATATCGCGCTGGCCAGCGAAGCGGAAAACCTGCCGCTCGTCGAACCGGTCTATCCGCTCACCGCCGGCCTCTCGGGCAAGGTGCTGCGCCGCGCGATCGGCCAGGCGCTGGCGCGCGTGCCCGATTTGCCGGAGTGGCAGGATGGCGCTTTCATGCGCCGGCACACCTTTCCCGCCTTCGCCGACACGCTTTCCCGTATTCACAACCCGGCGGATCCGATCGACGTCTCGGTTGAGGGCGCGGCCTGGCGACGCCTCGCCTATGACGAATTTCTGGCAGGCCAGGTCTCGCTGGCGCTGGTCCGGGCAAAGGTCCGCCGGCTGTCCGGCCGTCCTTTGGTGGGTGACGGCAGCATCGTTGAGAAACTGCGCGCCGCCCTTCCCTATTCGCTGACATCAAGCCAGGAATTCGCGCTCGCCGAGATCAATGCCGACCTTGCCGACCCCGAACGCATGCTGCGGCTGCTGCAGGGCGATGTCGGCTCCGGCAAGACGGTTGTCGCACTACTGGCCATGGCGCGCGCCGTCGAGGCTGGCGGTCAGGCGGCATTGATGGCGCCCACCGAAATCCTGGCACGCCAGCATCTGGCGACGATCGCGCCGCTTGCCGCCAGGGTCGGGCTGCGCATCGCCATCCTGACCGGCCGAGAGAAAGGCCGCGAGCGCATCGACACGCTGACCGGCCTGGCAAGCGGCGACATCGACATCGTCGTCGGCACCCACGCGCTGTTCCAGGAGACCGTCACCTTTCATGATCTGGTGCTGGCCGTCATCGATGAGCAGCACCGCTTCGGCGTCCACCAGCGGCTTGCCATCACCGCCAAGGGCGATGCGCCCGACATGCTGGTGATGACCGCAACCCCCATTCCACGCACGTTGGTGCTGACCGCCTTCGGCGACATGGACGTGTCGAAATTGACGGAGAAACCCGCCGGCCGCCAGCCGATCCGCACTGTCACCTTGCCGTTGGAGCGGCTCGACGAACTCGTTGGCCGCATGATCGACGCCGTCGCCGGTGGCCAGAAGATTTATTGGATCTGCCCATTGGTCGAGGAATCCGAGGAGATCAAGCTGATGTCGGCCGAGGACCGTTTCGCCTCGCTGAAACCGCTGTTCGGCGACCGGATCGGCCTCGTCCATGGCCGCATGAAGGGTGCCGAGAAGGACGAGGCGATGCGTGCCTTCAAGCAGGGCGAGACGCGCATTCTGATCGCCACCACGGTCATTGAGGTCGGCGTCGACGTGCCGGACGCCACCGTGATGGTCATCGAGCATGCCGAACGCTTCGGCCTTGCCCAATTGCACCAGCTGCGTGGCCGGGTCGGACGCGGCGACAAACCCTCGTCCTGCTTGCTGCTCTACAAGGATCCGCTTGGCGAGACCGCAAGACGCCGGCTGTCGGTGATGCGTGAGACCGAAGACGGTTTCCTGATTGCCGAGGAAGACCTGAAATTGCGCGGCGAAGGCGAATTGCTGGGCACCCGCCAGTCCGGCACGCCGGGTTTTCAGGTGGCGCGCATCGAGGCGCATGCCGATCTGCTCGAGGCCGCTCGCGACGACGCAAGGCTGATCCTGTCGCGCGACCCGGAGCTGCAATCCGACCGTGGGGAAGCGCTGCGCCTGCTGCTCTATTTGTTCGGTCGCGACGAGGCCGTTCGGCTTCTTCGCGCCGGATGAGCTCCTAGCGGCGGGTTGGCCACGGTTCCGTTGATTGGCTCGCCATTCAGCGTCACCACTTTGGTTTTTACTTCCGGCGCCACCAGTCCAGCCGACACGATCAGCTTTGCGCCGTCCTCGATCGTCATGTCCAGCAGCACGATGTCGGACTTCGGCACATACATAAGGAAGCCGGTCGTCGGATTGGGGGTGCAAGGCATGAACACGGCGATCAGCGGGTCGCCCTCCTGGTCAAGCTTCTCATTGATCTCTGTCTCCTTTTCGCTGGCAACAAACACCAGCGACCAGACGCCCTTGCGCGGATATTCGACCAGCCCAACCTGGCGGAACATGTCGCCCTTGTTCGACAGGACGGTCTCGAAAATCTGCTTCAGCGAGCCGTAGATGCCGCGCACCAGCGGCATGCGACCAAGCAGGCGCTCGCCGAAACCCACAATGGCACGACCGACAATGTTGGCGGCGAAGAAACCGATCAGCGTGATCAGGATAAGCGCGACGATCAGCCCGAACCCGGGCACCGGGAATGGCAGGTAGGTATCGGGGCTGTAGCGTGCCGGAATATAGGGTTTTACCCAGGAATCGACCCAGCCGATGAACGACCAGGCGATATAGGCGGTGATCGCCAAGGGCGCGCAGACGATGAAGCCCGTGAGGAAATAGTTCCTCAGCCGGGTCATGCCGGAGGTCTTCGGAGCATCGGACATGGTTCACCGGAGGCGCGGGTTGCAACGCAACATTAGTGAACCGGAAGCCGGTTTGGAACTGCGAAGTTTTTAAAGAGCGCTTGTTATGCCGCAGCCCCGAGTGGTTCGAGCGGAAGCCGCTTCCATCCTCGATTAGCCGAAACATCCTTCCCTTCGTCATCCACGGGCGAAGCAGTCGCGGAGCGACTGCGCAGACCCGAGGATCCATTCCGTGACGTGCGCCGAAGAATGCAAAACCTCAAGATTGTCGCCGGGCCGTCTGGCCGCTATCCCTTCGCTCGTTACGGGCTATGTCTACATGACTGCAAGCAGGAAGCGCGGCACCATCTACATTGGTGTCACAAACGATCTCGGGCGCCGGATGCCAGAGCACAAATCCGGTGAAGGCTCGCGCTTTACCGGGCGCTACGGCGTGCAGCGGCTGGTCTGGTACGAGGAATACTTCGACATTCGCGATGCAATTCAGCGCGAGAAGTCGCTGAAACGCTGGCCGCCAATGAAAAATCGAACTGATCGAAAAGGCCAATTCAGAGTGGTTCGAGCTTTTCCGTGGAATCGGATGGTAGCGCTCGGTTTTGCACCGTTTAGATCCGCCACAAAGGTCACGGAATGGATCCTCGGGTCTGCGCAGTCGCTTCGCGCCTGCTCCGCCCGAGGATGACGAAAGGATGAAACCTACTCCACGGTCACCGACTTCGCCAGATTGCGCGGCTGGTCGACGTCGGTGCCCATGAACACGGCGGTGAAGTAGGCCAGCATCTGGATCGGCAGCGCGTAGATGATCGGCGAGATGATTTCGGGCACGTCAGGCAGCACGATCGTCTCCCTCGTGGTCACGCTCGCCTGCGCC